>NZ_CP104007.1:3592500-3892500 GCF_029201545.1 Devosia sp. FJ2-5-3
TCGTCCTTGTGGACGGGACAAGTGACACCACGGGATTGCGGACCAATGTGCTTAGCGTCGAGGCCGATGGCGCCGCGCTGGACGATGTCGATCCCGATTTCTGGGTCAGCGACCATCCTCTGTCGCGCGATATTGACTGGTCTTCCCTCACCATCCGCGTGGGCTCTGGCCTTGCCCCGACGCCGGATGATGTCGTGCTTCTGGCGGCCAATGGCGTGGCGCTGATCACGGCCGCAACCACGGAGCACGGGCGCAAAGTGCGACTGGGCTTTGACCCGGCGGCCTCGAACTGGCCCGATCTCTACGCTTTTCCGGTGTTCGTTTCCAATCTCATCGACTGGATGGGGGCCCATCCCGGTTTGAGTACGGCGCCGAACTGCGTGGCGGGGCGTCCGTGCCAACTCGATGCCCGCCTCATTGGCCAGCCGATCATCAGCCTCGACAACTCCGGTGCTCCGGCTGAAATCGTACCGGATGGGGCGTTCGTTCCGCTGCGAGCCGGCCTGTTCCAGATCGGGGATGACGACCAGGCAAAGCTGCTTGCCGTCAATGCACCGCATGTCGAGGCCCCGGTTTCCCACACCGAAGACGAGGCCCTGCCCTATCCAAAGCTGCCCTATGGCCTCGCGCCCTGGCTCGTGGGCCTGGCGCTCATCATATTGGCAGCCGAGGCCGTCATTACCGCGCGGCGCAGAGGCCGGTTGCCGCAGATTTCACTGCTTCGGGTGGCGACGCTCGCATTGCTTTTCGCGGCGATGATCAATCTGCCCCTGCCGTGGGTGCACAATGCCAACGGGCTGGTCGTGATTTCACCGGTTGACGGGGCGTCTCCAGACCTTGTCGGCCCCGTTCTCGCCAGCGGCCCGGTGACCAATGTTACCGGCGTTGAGGAGCAGAGCTTCACCAGCAGCGGACCCGCCCGGATTGCCCATCTCGGAAGCGGGTATGATCTGGCCGCAGCGATGATCCCACCCGATCAGCAGGCGCATATCATTCTGTCCGGTGACGCCCAGCGGGATGCCGAGCTGGAACGCAAGGCCTCAAGTGGACAGGCGATCGTGCACCATCTGGCCTCCGTGGCACCTGGTGCGGACGAGATCTACGTCCAACGGCTCGACATTCCGCATGTGATCCTGCCCGGTGAGCCGATGACGCTGACGGCCCTGGTTCACAGTGCTGCGGCCCGCACCGTTGAGATAGAGCTGGTGGTGGATGGCGAGATCATTGCGAGCCAGGAGCAGATGCTGGCCGCAGGGGGCAATCGGATCGAGACGGTTTTGCCGGGGCTCGACAACGAGGACGCGCTCGTGGAACTGCGCGTTATCCATGACGATGCCTATCCGCAGAACAATGTGGCAGGCCGTTATGTCAACGCGACCCCAGCCCGCCCAATCGCCATCGTCACCGCGGACCCCGCCCATGGCGAGGCCTTTGCCCGCCTCCTGGCGGACCAGGGGATCGAAGCCAACATACTGACATCGGGCAAGATGCCCTTCTACGCCGAAGACTGGCTGGGCTATGGCGGCATCGTCTTGCTCAACACGCCGGCCCTTGCCCTGACCACCTCCCAGCAGGCGCTGGTCGAACAAATGGTGGCCGAGCACGGCATGGGTCTGGTCATCCTTGGCGGACCCAACAGCTATGGCCCCGGCGGCTATTTCGGCACGCCGCTGGAGGCCTTGTCGCCGCTCTCGAGCCGCGTGCCGCAGGACGCGCCCGAGGTGGCCATGGTTTTCGTGCTCGACCGCTCCGGCTCGATGCAGCAGGCCGTCGGCCAGGCCAATCGCCTCGACGTCGCCAAAATGGCCACTGTGTCGGCGACGGAACTGCTCAACCCGCAGAGCAAGGTCGGGATCATCGTCTTCGACGCAGAGGCCCGCACGGTCCTCCCAATGACCCGCCTGTCGGATTCTCCCGGCGCGGTGCAGGCGGCGTTGAGCGGGTTCGACCCGGGCGGCGGCACCGATATTCTGCCCGGCCTCAAGGAGGCCGTCGAATTGCTGGCCAGCGTTGATGCGCAGGCAAAGCATGTGGTGGTGATGACCGACGGTTTGAGCCAGCCGGCGGACTATACTGCAGTGGTCGGAGAATTGCGTGGCGTTGGCGCGACCGTGTCAGCCGTCGCCATTGGACAGGGCGCCGATTCTGCAGCGGCTCGCACCATTGCCGAACTGGGCGGGGGCGCTGCGCATATCTCTACAGACTTTGCAGCACTGCCCTCGATCCTCTCCCAGGAGGCGATGCTGTTGAGCTCGCCGGTCGAGGAAGGCATGACCCAACCGGTCTGGACGCGGCAGGGCGCCAATTTTCTTTCCGCCTTACCCCGCCAGCTGCCGCCGCTATTCGGCTTTGTCGGGACGACGGCCAAGGACGACGCGCAGCTCTTCGTCACCGCTCGGGACAGCAAGGAACGGGACATGCCGATCCTGGCTTCCTGGCGCTATGGCAATGGCCGGGTGCTGGCGCTGGCGACGGACGCAACGGGAATTTGGTCCGAGGCCTGGCAACGGCTGCCGCAATATGGGGCACTGTGGAAGGACATTCTGACCCAGTTCCAGCCCATCACCCCACGTCCCGGCGAAACGCTCGCGCTCGCAAGCGACGGGGAGTACCTGACTATAGATGTCAGCGCGCTGGATAAAGGCGGGCTACCGCTCCGTGATCAGACCCTTGTCGCCATGGTGACGCGTCCGGATGGCAGCACGACCCCACTGACCTTGACGGAAGTCAAACCCGGTCAGTACGAGGGGCGCGCAATGCTGGGCGCCACTGGTCGGTATGAAGTCGCCCTGGGGGGCGATGCGACCGACGCGGCCCAGCGTGCCGTCCACTATCACTCCTACAGCCCGATCTATGACTTCTCGCGCGCTGGCGGCGCTGCTGCATTGGCCGCCGCGACCGGAAGTGGAGAAATCTCTGCTGCGGCCGCTTCGGATCTTGCCGGACGTCTCGACTTTGCCTGGGAGCGTAATTGGCCGGTGTGGTGCCTTATCGCCTTTGCCCTCTTCCTCCTCGAACTGACACTCCGCTATCGCGGCTTCTCATCTCGCCGACCTGCGACAGCTTCGGTCCGCGCCCCCAATGGCCTGCGCCCAGAAGGAACTATCCGATGACAGCATCACAGCCGCAGCTTGACGCTGCAATTGCCGACCTCGAGCGGCTGAGGGAAACGCTGAAAGCGGCACGAACTGCTGTTGGCAGCGCCGTTGTGGGCCAGGAGAGTGTCGTCGACCTGATGCTCATCGCCATGATGGCGGGCGGGCATGTGCTGCTTGAAGGTCCGCCGGGCGTCGGCAAGACACTCCTCGTCCGCACCCTGGCCACGGTCGCAGGGCTGAGCTTTGCGCGCGTACAGTTCACGCCCGACCTCATGCCGGCCGACATCACGGGGGCATCCGTGCTGGTGCCCAATGCGGATGGACGCGCGCATCTCGAGTTCCGCAAGGGCCCGATCTTCTCCCAGCTTCTGCTTGCCGACGAGATCAACCGCGCCACCCCGCGCACCCAGTCCGCATTGCTCGAGGCGATGCAGGAGGGCACGATTTCGGCCGCGGGCGCCACGATGGAACTGCCGAAGCCATTCTTTGTGCTGGCAACGCAAAACCCGATCGAGATGGAAGGGACCTATACGCTTCCAGAGGCGCAGATCGACCGCTTCCTGTTCCGCATCGACGTGGCCTATCCAAGCGAGGATGTGCTGACGCGCATTCTGACGGCCACCACCGGCGCCGACCACGCCAAGGTCGAGCAGGCAATCACGCCGGAGGAATTGCTGACGCTGCAATTGCACACCCGCACGGTGCCCACGGCGCTGACCCTGCAGCAGGCCATTGCGCGCTTCTGTATCGCGACGCAGCCGAAGGGCGCGTCTGGCGACAGGGACGTGGCCAAATATGTCCGCTTCGGTGTCAGCCCGCGCGGCGCGCAGGCGCTCACCGTGGCAGGCAAGGCCCACGCCCTGCTGTCCGGACGCAACCATGTTTCCGTGGCCGATCTTCGCGCCGTGCTGCTGCCGGTCATGCGCCATCGCGTGCAGCTCAATTTCGAAGGTCGGGCCGCAAACATCGACATCGATGCGCTGCTGCTGCGGGTCTTCGACCAGACCGTCGGAAAGCTCTGACATGCGACCGCCCGCCCCGCTGCTTGAACGCCTGTCCCGATCGAGGATGCTGCCGGCTTCCGCGCAGCCTTCCGTCGGCATGGGGGAAAGGCTGTCACGGCAGAAGGGCGCGGGCATGGAGTTTTTGGACTTCCGCCCCTATCAGGCCGGCGACGACACCCGCAATCTCGACCCCTATCTCTACGCCCGAACCGGCGAATTCGTGGTGCGCGAATATGCGCGCAGCCAGCAATTGCCGGTGACCATCGCGCTCGATCTCTCGGCCTCGATGCTGTCGGACCCCAGTGGGAAATTCGAGCGCGCCAAGCAGATCGCGCAATTGTTCGGCTTCATTGCGCTCGCCAGCGGCGATCGTGTGCAGCTGGCCGTGACGGAAGCCGACAAGACCCTCTTGTCGCCACGCTGGCACGGCGCGGCCCGGGCCGACTACATGTTTGACTGGGTAGACAAGCGCGAGGCCCGCAATGAGGGCAACTTCATCGACACGCTGCGCGCCCTGCCCCAGCATCTGCCGTCCCGAGGCCTCGTCATCGCCGTCAGCGACTGGTGGGATGATGATTTCGAGCCTGTGCTCAACATGCTGCGCGCGCTGGACCAGGAAGTCATCGCCATACAGGTTCTCAGCCCGCACGAGATTGACCCTTCGGGCATGGATCAGGGTATCGTGACCCTTGAGGATGCCGAAACCGGCCAGGAGATTGAACTGTCGATAGATGCACAATTGCTCGACCAGTACCGTGCCGTGTTCGCCGAGCGACAGGACCGGCTACACGGACTGTTCACTGCCAGACACTGGCATTTGCTGACCGTTTCCACCCAAGATGACCTTGGCCAGCTGTTCACCCACACGCTGCGCGCCAAAGGAGTTCTGTCATGAGCGACTCCGCCAACTCGCCGGCCATTCTGGTCGAAGGCGTATCCAAGCGTTTCGGCCGCGTGCTGGCGCTCGACGAAGTTTCACTGTCGGTGCCGCAGGGACAGATGTTCGCCCTGCTCGGCCCCAATGGCGCCGGCAAGACGACGCTCATCGACATTCTCTGTACCATCCAGAAGCCGGACAGTGGCCGTGCCGAAGTGGCTGGCATCGATGTGGCCAAGCACCCGCTGAAGGTGCGCCACCATCTCGGCGTCGTATTCCAGGAAGCAACCCTCGACACGCGCCTGTCCGTCGAAGAGAACCTCGATTTCCATGGTCTTGTCTATCAGATGAGCCGCGCCGACCGCCGCCGCCGCATCGACGAGATGCTGGCGCTGGTCGAGCTCTCGGACTGGCGGGACGCTTTGGTCAAGACGCTTTCGGCCGGCATGCGGCGCCGGCTCGAGATTGCCCGCGGGCTCATGCACAGTCCCCGCATTCTGTTCCTCGATGAGCCGACAGTCGGCCTCGACGCCCAGTCCCGCGCGAAAATCTGGTCCTATCTGGATACATTGCGCAAGAGCGAGGACCTGACGATCGTCGTGACGACCCACTACATCGAGGAAGTGGACGCCTGCGACACTATCTGCATCATCGACCATGGAAAGATTCTGGCGCATGGTACGCCGGACGCGCTCAAGCAGGCCCATGCCGAGCCGCTCCTGCGCGTCGGCCCGCGAACGCCACAAGCCCACGCGGCCCTCATGGAGCGGTTCACCGGCACGGTTCAGGCCGCCGACGGGCAATTGGTGATCCGCTCGAGCGAAATCACCGTCGACGCCATTTTGGAGGAATTCGGCAACCAGCTCCGGCAGGTTACCGTCGACCAACCAAGCCTTGAAAGCGTTTTCCTGACCCTGACGGGCCGAGACTTGCGCGAGGCCCGCGCCACCCCGGCGAAAAAGCGGGGACGCGGCTGACATGGCCGGCTTCTCGATGACAGCGCGGGATGGCACCGAGCCCATTTGGCTCATCGCCCTGACACGTCTGGGCTTTCTGGCCCTGTTGATCCTGCTCTGGTGGATTGCATCCATCAATGTGGCACGAAACCTCATCCCGTCGCCGATGGCCACGCTGGCCGCTGCCGGCAAATTGCTGGAAGAGGGGCGCTTGCAGAAGGGGCTGATGGAGTCGCTGACCATCTATCTCTCCGGCTTTGGCCTCGCCATCGCCGTCGCCATACCACTCGGCGTGATAATGGGCGCCTTTGGCCTCTTTGGCCGGACGATCGAAATTTTCGTTTACGCGCTCTCGGCTACGCCGCGTGTTGCCTTCATCCCGCTCATCATCGTGCTGCTGGGGCTCGGACTGCAGGCGAAGGTGTTCATCGTCTTCCTCGGCGCGGTCATGCCTGTCCTGCTCAACACCTACGCCGGTGTCCGACAGGCCGATCCCGAGCTGATCGAAATGGGCCGTTCCGTCGGCGCCGGCCGGTTTCGCATTTTCACGCGCATCGTCCTCCCGGGGGCCGTGCCTTATGTGATCACAGGGCTTCGGCTGGGCGCCACGATTGGGCTCATCAATACAGTTGTGGCCGAACTCTACACCGCCGTCGGCGGCCTCGGAGGCCTTCTGGCCATCTACGGCAACACATTCAGAATGGCGGAATATTTCGTCATCGTTCTTTCCCTCGCGGCTATCGGCGTCGTTGTTACCGAGACCCTGAGATTCGTCGAATTGCGCCTCGCGAGATGGCGGCGCTAATTAGGAGAAGATTGTCATGTTGAAATCGCTTTTGGCGTCGCTCGGCGGCGGTATTGCCGTAATGACCCTGATGACCGGTGCGAGCCTGGCCCAGTCCGACGCGCCGTTCCGGCTTATCGTGACCCATCTCGAGGCCCCGCTGGTGCCCAATTCGGTCATGGATCTGGCCGTCGAGCTCGGCTATTTCGAGGCCGAGGGCGTCAATGTCGAGCTGGTCCGCGTGCAGCAGACCCCGTCGGCCATCGCGGCGCTGCAGTCCGGCGAAGGCGAAATGGCCAATATCGGCGTCGACGCGCTGCTGCAGGTCATCCACAATGGCGCCACCGACTTCCGCGCCGTGACCTCGCCCAACAAGTCCCTGCCCTTCCTCATCGCCTCCAAGGAAGACATCGCAACACCGGCAGATCTCAAGGGCCGCAGCTTTGGCGTCGGCCGCGTCGGAAGCCTTGACCACTCGCTCTCGAGCAAGGTGCTTTCGAGCCTTGGCCTCTCGCTCGATGATTCCGAAGTGATCGCCATCGGCCAGCCGGACGTCCGTGGCCAGGCCCTGCTGGCCGGCCAGATCGACGCGACAACCATTTCCATCGGCGTCTGGAGCGAACTGCCCGACACCGAAGGCCTGCATGTCCTCGTCGACCAGGACGCCTATTATGAAGGCGCGCCGGTGGTTAACAAGGTCAATGCCGTGTCCGGTGACGTCCTTGCAAACCGCCCCGAGGACGTCGAGGCCGTTATCCGTGCTCTGACCAAGCTGTCGCGCGAATTTGCGGCCGATCCGCAGAAATGGGTCGACGCCATGGCCAAGGCCCGCCCCGATGTCGAGCTCGACACGCTTGAACTGCTCTCGAAGGCTTTCGTGGGCAGCTGGAGCGTCAACGGCGGCATGAGCGCATCCGAGCTGAACTTCACCGCCGACTGGCTCTACGACACCCCGGATTTCGAAGGGATGGAGAAGCTCCCGCTCGACCAGTGGGTGAACTTCGCCCCCGTCGATGCCGTGCTGGCCGAAATCGGCACCGAAGATGGCATGGACCCTGCTGATCGATGAGTGACAGCTCTTCCCCCGGAACCCCCCGGGGCCCAACGGACATGCAAGGGCAAAAGCCCCTGCTCAGCTTCGACAAGGTCGAAAAGCGCTTTGCCCGCCCCGACGGCTCAGTCAGCACGGCGGTGGGCGGGGTGTCCCTCGACATTGCCGAGCACGAGTTCGTGGCCCTGATCGGACCTTCCGGTTGTGGGAAGACCACGCTTTTGCGCCTCGCCAATGGCTTGATCGAGCCCGATAAGGGCTCGGTCCTCATCGGTGGAAAGACACCCCGTCCCGGCCCCGATATGGGATTTGTCTTCCAGGCGTTCCGCCTCATTCCCTGGGCCAGTGTCCAGGACAATGTTGCCTTTGCGCTCGAAAGCCTGCCCCTGTCGAAGGCGGAGCGGGCCGAACGCGCGCTGCACTATCTCGACCTGGTTGGCCTTTCCCGCTCGGCAAAATCCTGGCCATCGCAGCTTTCGGGCGGCATGAAGCAGCGCGTCGCTCTCGCCCGGGCTCTCGCCAGCGAGCCGCGCGTGCTGCTCATGGACGAACCCTTCGCCAGCCTTGACGCGCAGACGCGCGAACTGATGCAGGGCGAACTACTGTCCATCTGGCGGCAGCGCACGCCCACCGTGATGTTCGTGACGCACAGTGTCGACGAAGCCCTGGTGCTGGCCGATCGCGTCGTGGTCATGGGTGCCGGAAAAATTCTTGAAACGCTTGAAGTCGACCTGCCACGCCCTCGCAATTCTGCGCAGATGCGTTCGGACGGCCGCTTTATCGAAATGCGCAATTACCTGTGGAACCGTATCCGCGACCTGGTCCTCAGCGACCCGGCATCGGAATTTTACGGCCGCAATCTCAGTGAATAGGAAAAGCCAGATGGGTAGCGTTCTGGGGCAGTTGGGCGGCGTCTACGCGATCTGGCTGCGAGAGGTGAAACGGGCCCTGCGCGACAAGGGGCAACTCATTGGCGGCGTCAGCCGACCACTGCTTTGGGTGCTCATCCTCGGGATCGGGCTCAACCCCTATTTCCGGGGCGAGGTCTATGGCGAAGTGCGGTTCGTCGTGCCCTACACCTATATCCAGTTCATCTTCCCCGCCGTCGTCGTGCTCAACATCCTTTATACCTCCGTCCAGTCGGCGGTTTCGCTCATCTGGGACCGCGAGTTTGGCTTCATGCGTGAAGTCATGGTGGCCCCGATCTCCAGGAACCTCGTCCTCCTGGGCAAGGTGCTGGGCGGGGCAACAACCGCCGTCATCCACGGCTGCATGGTGCTGGCCGTAGCCCATTTCGTGGGCATCGGGTTGACGCTGGAAACTATAATCAAGGCCTTGGGCCTCATGTTTCTCCTGTCTTTCGGGCTCACGGCGTTCGGCATCATCATCGCCAATTATGTGCGCGGCTTTGAAGGCTTTGGCGTCTTTTCCAACGCCGTGATCCTGCCGCTCTATTTTACCGCCAGCTCGGTGTTTCCGCTTGATCCGGCGCTGACTCGCGCCCAGACGCTCGTGACCTACCCGGAGTGGCTGGTCGTGATCGTCGAGCACAATCCCATGACCTACGCGGTCGATGCGATGCGGGGCATTCTGATCCGGTTCAACCAGTTTGATCCCGCGATGGGCTTTGCCGTGGTGGCGGGCATGGCCGCGAGCCTCTTTGCGCTGGCCATGTGGGAATTCAGGAAGATCTGATGGCCCGCAACGCCGCCTCTCGCCCAACCGAACGCAAACGCCACTGGATCTTCGACTTCGTCCCGCTGGCGACATGCTTTGCCCTGCTGATCGGCCTTGGTTTCCTGCCGCCCGATACGTCGAGCGCCGAGGTCAACAGCACCGGTCGGCTCAGTGTCTGCATGCCCGCCAATTACCCGCCACTGGTGACCGGCAATGCCGAAGCTCCGGGCTTCGAGGTCGAACTGGTGCGCGAGATTGCCGATCGCCTCGGCTGGCGGCTGAATATCGTCACCAATGCCGCCATGGGCCGGGACTTCAATCCCCGCAATTGGCGCATCAACCGTGCCCAGTGCCAGATGCTGGCAGGCGGCATTGTGCTCAGCGCGACGACCCAGTCTTTCCTCGACACGACCCGCCCCCATCTCCAGACGGGTTGGGCGCTGATCACCGCCTCGGACCTCGACATTACCGCGCTCAAGGGGCCCGTGGGCTTTTATGCCGGCCTTACCGGACTCGATCGGATTGGCCTCGGCCAATATCTGCGCCAACTCGGATTGAGTCCGAAAATCGTCAACTCCGCCAACGCATTGCGACAGGACCTCGAGAGGGGCGCCATCGAGGCGGGTGTGTCCGAAGGGCTTCTGGCCGCCTATCTGGCCGATGACAACGACCTCACCGTCACCCTGCTCGACGCGCCGCTGGACCGGTTTCGCCTCGGTCTGGGTTTCTGGAAGGGTGACGTCACGCTGCAGCGCAAGGTCGAGGCAACGCTCGGAGCCATCTGGTCGGACGGCACGATGGCACAAATCGCCGAGCGCTATGGTCTCGACAGCGAATTCCTCTGCGACCCACAAGAGCAAACCTGCGCCTGAGGGCGCAGCCTGCGCGGGCAGACAGCGACGACCCAGCAAACCCAGAAAACAAAAAACCCCCGGCTTCCCGGGGGTTTTGATTGGTAGCGAAGCCCAGATTTGAACTGGGGACACACGGATTATGATTCCGCTGCTCTAACCAACTGAGCTACTCCGCCGCAAGTGGCGTCGGCCCTGAGCCGATGCGTGCTTTAATTAGGAGCGTGAGCCAAAGCTGTCAAGCGGGGTGGGGTCAAATTTCAATCTCTGCCATCAGCTTTCCCACAAGTTGTAGATCTGCCAAGAACTTAGCCCGTTCCTGGGAATTGGCCTCGGGGTCCGGAATGCGCAGGAGATAGGAGGGATGGTTGGTGACGATAAGGGTCGAACCATCCTGGAGCGCAATGGGTTCGCCACGCATCCTGGAGATCGAAACTGCTTTTCCCAGAAGGCTTTGGGCGGCAGTGGCGCCGAGGGCAACAACGATGCGGGGCTTTACGAGGCTCCGCTCCATGTCGAGCCAATACCGGCAGGCGGAAATCTCGCCGGTGTCGGGTTTCTGATGGATGCGGCGCTTGCCGCGCGGCACGAATTTGAAATGCTTTACCGCGTTGGTAACATAGAGTTTTTTCCGGTCGATGCCGACTTCCTCGATCGCCTCGTCGAAGATTTTTCCGGCCGGGCCGACAAAGGGGCGACCCGCCAGATCCTCCTGGTCGCCGGGTTGTTCGCCGACGAACATCACTTCCGCCCGTTCGGGGCCCTCGCCGAAGACGGGCTGGGTGGCGTGCTCGAACAAGGGGCAGCGGCGGCAGCCTTCGATGGCCTCCCTGGCGGCGGGGAGAGACTGGATAACTTCATCTACCGCGCTGATTTCCTTCGCCTTTTGGCGGAGGTGGCGCGCCGGCGGCTGGGTGGCGGCGCGGGCGATCATGTCCTGTTCCATCTGCCTTGCATTGCGGATCAGGGGGGCAATGCCGGCGGCCTCGGGGAGGTTGCGCCAATATTTGACCGGCATCTCGGATTTCATCATCGAAATTTTCAACCGGGCGGGATTGAAGATGGCGGCGTAATAGGTGGTCCAATCATCC
Source organism: Devosia sp. FJ2-5-3 (assembly GCF_029201545.1). Lineage (NCBI taxonomy): Bacteria > Pseudomonadati > Pseudomonadota > Alphaproteobacteria > Hyphomicrobiales > Devosiaceae > Devosia > Devosia sp. FJ2-5-3. The sequence goes on from NZ_CP104007.1 coordinate 3,603,890, forward strand.
TCCACCGCGTCATGGGCGGGGACATCTTTCTTTGCGCCACCGGGGCCGAAGGACAAATTCTCCAGATCCCAGAAGGCACTAGCATAGGGCGTGACGATGGCCCAATTCATGCCGGCAAAGCGCCGGGCAAAGAAGGGGGCGGTCGCTTCCAGCACGTAATGATCGGGCTCGAACCAGGCGACATAGCGCTCTTCACCGGCCAGGGGGACGGTGCGGAAGCGGACGAAGGCCTTCATCTTGTGCGCATCACGATGCACCGCAGAGGCCATATTCGTTAGCAGACTGTTAGCATTATCCGCCGCGTTCATGAGAATCCGCGAATCCTGCTGCAGACGCCAGAGCATGGTGTAGAGCCGGGCAAAACGCTCGGGATCAGAGTGCTGGATCACGGTCTTGGCGAGGGTGATAAACTCGCGGGGAACCGAGCCGATGGCGCCCTCGACAATGGGAAGCATGTCGTCGCCGGCCTCGAAGAGCCCATTGGCTTCATCAGCGCTGCGCCAGACGACATCGGTGGGGGCGACACCGGCCGCGAGCAGGCGGCGCGCCTTGTCGCGCCACTCGGCAAAATCATTGCGGCTTTGAAGACGCACCGCGAGCATCAGAAGAGGCTTAATTGCTGCGGCGGGGGCACGAGGCGCTGGCGCAGCTTTGCGTCATCGATCTGGCCCCCGGGTGTCCAATCGAAGGCGGTGATGAAGGGGCGCACCTTGTCGATGGAGCCGGCAATGCGGGCAATGTCGGCGAGGCGAAGCCGGGTGAGACGGCGGCTCGAGATGATGCGGTCGACGCTGCGCACGCCGAGGCCCGGCACGCGGAGCAGCATTTCACGGTCTGCACGATTGACGTCGACCGGGAAGCGCGCGCGCTCCTTGAGGGCCCAGGCCAGTTTTGGATCCACCGCCAGATCGAGGTTGCCCCCTTCCCCGCCGGCGACGATCTCGGGCACGTCAAAACCATAAAAGCGGATGAGCCAATCGGCCTGGTAGAGACGGTGCTCGCGCATGAGCGGGGGCGGCGCCAGCGGCAGGCGCGCGGAGGCGTCGGGAATAGGGGAAAAGGCGGAGTAATAGACGCGCTTCAGACGATAGCCGGAATAGAGCCCGGCAGCGCGGGTGAGGATGGCGTCGTCGTTGGCCTTGTCGGCGCCGATGATCATCTGGGTGGATTGGCCGGCGGGCGCAAACTTCTTCGGCCTGACGCGGCTGTTCTTTTCGGGCTTGGCCTCATCGAGTTTTCCACGGACCCGCGCCATGGCCGTGCGGATTTCGGCGGGACGCTTTTCGGGAGCGAGACTTTCGAGCGCGCTATCGGTGGGCAGCTCGATATTGGTGGAGAGGCGATCGGCCCAGAGGCCGGCCTCGGCCAGAAGTTCGGGCGCTGCGTTGGGAATGACCTTGAGATGGATATAGCCGGCGAAGAGATGGTCTTCGCGGAGCGACCGGGCCACGCGCACCATCTGCTCCATCGTATAGTCGGGCGAGCGGATAATGCCGGAGGAGAGAAACAGGCCTTCTATATAATTGCGCTTGTAGAAATCGAGGGTGAGCTGGACCACCTCCTCGACCGAAAACCGCGCCCGCGCCACGTTGGAGGAAGAGCGATTGATGCAATAGGCGCAATCGTAGATGCAGAAATTGGTCAGCAGCAGTTTCAAGAGGCTGATGCAGCGCCCGTCCGGCGCATAGGAATGACAGATGCCGCTGCCCTCCGTCGAGCCGATCCCCTTCGTGCCGGCCGAATTGCGCTTCTCGCTGCCGCTGGAGGCGCAGGACGCATCATATTTGGCAGCATCGGCGAGAACCGCCAGCTTGCGATTTAGGGTAAGAGCGGCCATCTTTTTTGTTCATCCTTTGTTCTGGATGAATACCGGGTCTGGCGCGGCGAGGGAATTGGGAAGTGGCGCGGTGGAGGGATTGTGATCGGGCCGTCAAAGCGGGGCGCGTGGCGCATGGTGGCGCCATTCGGAAAAAACTCTCCCCGCAAGACGGCTTAGGTGGCGTCAGGCCTTGCCCAGATGGCTTGGCCAGAAATCCTGATGGATTTTGGCGGCATCTTCCTCGAGTTCGGTGGGACCGATGACATCGACCTTACGGGCGCCGGTCTGGAGGATTGCGCGCGAGGGCACATCGAGGCCGATGCCGGCGATCTCCCCCAGGCGCGTTTCGGAGCAGGCATAGACCAGCCGGCCGATGCCCGACCAATAGATGGCGCCGGCGCACATGGCGCAGGGTTCGGTGCTGGAATAGAGCGTGCACGCGGCGAGAGCGTCGGCACCAAAGTGCTGCGCGGCCAGTTTGACGAGGTTCATCTCGGCATGATTGGTCATGTCGTGGCCGGTAAAGACGCTGTTTTCCGCCCGCAGGACCACTTTGCCATCCTTGACCAGCACGGCGCCGAACGGCTCGTTGCCATGGTCCATGGCCGCCTGCGACAATGCAATCGCCTCGCCCAGAAAAGCTGCGTGATCGGTCATGTCCGTCTCCCCAAGCCAAATCCCTACTCGATGGCGCCCGACAGGTCCTCGGGCGTGTCGATAGTCCGCATCCATTTCAGCGATCTGATCTCCCAGGCAGGGTCGGCAGCCTGCAGATCGGCCAGCAGCCCAGGCAGGTGGCCGGCACCATAGGTCATGTAGATGTTCTGGTGGCTGTCAGCCAAGATCCGTTCGGCAAGCTTGCGGTTGCGGAAATCGAGGATGACCGGATCGAGTGCGCTGGGCCCGGTGCGCCGCGCAAGCGTCATGGTAAGCCAACCACGGCATGCCGTCCCGACCAGACTCCTCTGCTCCGGGGTCGCGCCGCGAAGCAGGTTGACGATCTGGCCAATCCCCCCGTCGGTGGCGTCGTCCGCTTTCGATTTCGCCTGGTCTGCGTGAACGGCCTGGGCGAAACCGGGGTCGGATGCCTCGAGACGCTGGTACTCCTGCATCATGTCGGCGGTCGAGACGTCCGCGTTGACATGGCGGTCCGGCCGGGCGGCCATATCTTCCCGTAGAAACTGGAAGTAGTTCATCTGGAACTGCAGGCCACAGGCATCGCCAAGCATCTCGTAATTGGCGCTCAGATCACCGCCACCTGCCAGAGTTTGGGAGAACCAGGCATCGCCCTTCGGGTCGCTGACGACACCTTCATAATAGATCACGTTGCCGTCGCTCAACGCCTTCTCGAGATCATATATGACGGACTTGTAGAACCCCTCCGACCCGACATGCATCATACCCTGGAAAATGACGGTCTTGGTCCCGTTGGAGAGGGTTGCCTGGGGCACAGTCAAAGGCCGAAGCGCCGTTTGCAGCGCAAGATAATAGAGCGGGGCCGCCAACAAGGCCGAAAGGGTAAAGAGGGTTGCGACCGCGGCTTTGAAATAGCTTGTCCGCCAGTGCTGCCGCCGTTGACCCGAGAAGCAGCGCCGGACCAGCCAAGCGATGGGAAATGCCAGCAGGAGCGCCAGCACCACGACGCCCAGCAGGATCCATGGTGACGCTTCGATGAGGACGGGGAGCCCAAGTAAAAAGCCGAGGAAAAGCAGGAACCAGAGAATGGCGGACAGCCTCAACTTGAACCGTTCGCTGCCCGCGCCCACAATCGTCGCACTGTCGGTCATTTACGCCCCCACGGTACCTGGATGAACGTCATCCTGCAGTGGAGGCCGTCAGTCCGCCATGAACTATTTCAATGAATCGAAGCTGCCATCAAGGGCAAACCAGCAGTTGAAGAAGGTGGTATCGCCATCGCGGTCAAAATAGCCTTGCGTCACATAGCGATCATCGCTCTGGAATGCCGCATTGACGGTGATCTCCTGGGGCCGAACTCCAAACTCGGCTGACGCTTCACCAGCGCAAAAGCGAGGCATCTGGCTCAAGTCCAGCTGAGCCGGGGTGCCATTCTGTGGAGGATTTGCCGGCTGCGGTGCAGAGGGTGCCTGCTGGCCACTTTCGATGTAAAGCGTGAGCTCGTAGTTGGCAGTTTCACCGCGGCGAGCGGCATTGCGCATCAGGTAGACATCGACAACGTAATTGCCGCTGGATGGGACGACAAACGAGGTCCCGTTTCCGGAAATCGAGCCATTGTACAGCGCTTCGCTGGCGCCGGGCGCGGTGATGTTGAAGTAGCTGCTCGCATTATCCGTATCGAGCTGGACGTCCATTGTCTGGCCCGCCGAAGCGCCGATGCTGTAGCGGACGCTTTGATCACCCGTAATGCTGCCTGTTATGGTGGTGCCTGAAGTGCCACGGGCGAAGTGGACGGTTTCATTCCTTGCCTGCGCCATTGCAGGGGTGAGGCATGAGCCAGCCAACATGGCCGACAGTGCCAAGGTGTTCAGTGAGAGCCGCATCACAATCCTCCCTCGATCCCACGAGGGTGCCGAAGGAATATGACGCAATGTGGACAGATCGACAGACGGACAGAGCGCGGGGGCTGATGCTGCCTAGTCCTGGCCCAAAATGGTCAGGCGCTCGCGGGCTCTTCCGCCAGCTCCGCCATTGCTTGCTGCAAGCGGGTGAAGCCGAGGCCTGTTCCTTGCTCCCGGACGTCGCCATCGGCAGCGCTCGCAAAAACGGCCTGCTCGGTGAAGGTCATGATCGTCTTGCTCGCGGCGCCCGCGAACTCGACGGTGACCAGCGAGGACGAGATGGGCACATCATCGGTTCGCATCGTATAGGCATAGACGATCCGTTGACGCGGATGGATTTCGAGGAAATGAGCCAGCATCGCCTGGCGGGTGCCATCAGGCATTTGCCAGATCATGCTTTCCTGCCCGTCGATGCGGAAATCGAAGCGATCCTCCATCACGTGCCAATCGGGGTGACAGGCATTCCACCGACGCTTGAGCTGGTGATCCGACCAGAAGCGGAAAGCGTGGGCAGGGCTGCCCGGCAATTCCCGCTCGATGACAAAGGACCTGTGATCAACAAAAACGCCCATCAGTGGTCCTTTTCTTCCGGAATTTCGGCCATGAGATCGGCCAATCGGTCGAAGGCAGCATGCATCTCCATTTGCCGGCTATCAATCCAGCCGGAGATATCTGCAAAGGCATCGCGGCGCATGCGGTAGGTTCTGATGCGGCCCGTCTTTTCGCTGACGACCACGCCGCCCTCTTCCAGAATTTTGAGGTGCTTGAGCACCGCAGGCAATTGCACGTCGGCAGGAGCGGCCAGCTCCTTTACCGAGGCCGGCCCTTTGCAGAGCCTTTCGACGAAGCTGCGACGATAGGGATCGGCCATGATCTGGAACAGGCGGTCGAGAGTATTGGTGGCCGTCATGCGGAGGGGTCCAGGTAGCGCGTCGGCATGGCATCGCGATAGGGGAAGAACTTGAAATAGGGCTGGGCCTCCCGCAAGACGCGCTGGACCGATGGGCGGGCCAGAAGACGCTCGAGATAGGCGCCGAGCTGTGGGCGATCATCCCCCGGGGGATGCACGATGGTGGCGAAGAAGAGGGCCGGCAGCGCCGAGCAATCAGCCATGGAAAAGGTTTTGCCGGTGATCCACGGCCTGTTGTGGAGCTGGCCTTCGACCATGTCATAGGCGACATCCAGGGTGGCATGCGCTTCTGCAACGCCATGCGGGTCTGCGGTTCCCTCGGGCCGGATGCGGTCTCCCACGATCTTTTGCATCGGCACGCTGACATAGAGATCGAAGAAGCGGTCCCATAGCCTTGTGTCCAGCTGAAGGGTGGAATCGTTCGGGATGAGGGGTAGTGAGCCGGGATAGTGCTGCTGCAGATACTCGATGATGATGCTGGTCTCGGCCACGATCCTGTTGTCGCGACTGTCGTGGAGGACAGGAATCTTGCCGACCGGCCAGCGCTCGATATGCGCCGCTGCCGACCCAGGGTTGGAAAAATCAACAAGACTGGCCTCGAACGCAATGTCGTTCTCATAGAGGGCGATGAGCACCTTGTGACAGAACGAAGCCAGGGGGTGGAGGTGGAGCGTGAGGGTCATGGCAATCCCATAAGTTTCCAACTACGGAAACCAATATCGCCGCAGCGTGCGCTTGGCAAGAAACTTTCCTTCTCTGGAAAGTTATGAGCGCGGGGTGGCGCTAGCCCAAAGCCAAACGAGTCAGCTCGACATGGGCGGAATAGACATCGGGGTGATCGATGGCCCTGCAGCCGAGAATGACTATCGCCGAATTCGACCCGAGTTGGCTGGTCCAGGACGTGCCCAGTCCGCCGGCCCAGCCGACTTCCCCAGCCAGATCGGCGTTCACCTGGCGGTTCGCATCGACCGAAAGCCCATAGCCCCAGCCTCGCCCATCGAGAAATGGTGCTGAGGCCTCGCGCTGGCTTTGGGTCAGATGGTCGGAGAGCATCCAGCGCAGATATTGCTGCCCGATGAGCCGGCCCTTGGGACCCAGGCCATCATTGCCCAGCATCTTGGCGAAGGCGAGATAGTCCGACGCGGTCGAAACCATGCTCACTTCGAACTGCTGCCGGTTCAACCACGCGCTGGACCTGGGCTGGTCGGTCGGGGACATGTCGGCCCGATAGGCTGCGGTCAGGCGATCGCGGTCTTGGGGCGGCACGACGAACCCTGTGTCGACCATGCCGAGGGGGATCGTTATGCGCTCGGCGATCTGCGCCGACAGGGGTTTGCCGGCAATGCGGGACACCAGAATGCCCTGGACCAGGGTCGCAATGTTGTAGAACCAACTGGCTCCCGGTTGCGCCAGGAGCGGCAAGGCGCCGATGTGACCGAGCCACTCGTCCGGCGTCATGGGATTTGCCGGATCGTCGGGACCAAAGCCGGAGAGGTCCAGTCTGGCTATCTCGCGCTGGATGGGTGTCGCGCCCGGCGGCATGGCCAATATCCCGGTGCCAAGGCGGGAACTGAGCAGGTGTTCGACGGTGATCGGTGCCGAGGCGGGCATGGTCTCGTCAAGCGGCGCATCGACCCGCTTGAGCACAGTGGGATGAGCGAGCTCCGGCAGCCATTTTGCCACCGGCTCGTCCAACCCAACACGCTCATCCTCGATCAATTGCAGCAATGCCAGGGCAATGAGCGGCTTGCCCATGGACGATATTCTGAAAAGCGCGTCGGTTGAAATTGGCCGCAGACCTTCGCTCTCCATGTGACCGGCGGAAAACAGCCTTACCGCGCCATCCCGCAGCACACCGACCACGGCTCCCGGCTGGAGCGGCCCGGCCACCAGGCGCTGGAGCAGCGTGTGAAGATCGACGTCGCTGGACATGGGGCATTCCTCTGCGGCAGTTGCTTTCAACGGACCGACGAATGGGCAGCATTCGTTTCGACAGCCCGATGCAGGCCTGCTTTCCCATCATTGTCGTTCGGCGCTATGATCGGGATAGAGCCCGTATGCGAGGAGTGCCCGATGAAAACCGCCAATTACGACCGCGTGTTCGGCTATTCGATGGCCAGCATTCACAAGCTCTATGTGGAGAAGGTGGAGCGCAAGGGGCGATCGCCCAAGGATGTGGACCGGGTGATCTGCTGGCTGACCGGGCATGACGACCAAAGCCTCAAAGCCGCCATGGCCGATGGACAGAATCTCGGCGAATTCTTTGCCGAAGCGCCGGGGCTCAATCCGGCGCGCGGCCTGATCAAGGGGGTGATCTGCGGGGTGCGGGTGGAAGAAATCGAGGACCCGACGATGCAGAACATCCGCTATATGGACAAGCTCGTCGATGAGGTCGCCAAGGGCAAGGCGATGGAGAAGATCCTGAGGGCGTAACCGGCAGCGACTGCCGCAGGACGCGAGACTTGCCGCGTCATCGTTCGATTATCGACACCAGTGCGTCGCGATTGGATTTCTAGGCAACAAGGTCGGGTGGGACTACATTTCCTCTCAACACGGCGCCAGACGCCGCAGCAATTGGGAGACGAAGATGACCCTCGAACTTGGCGGCATCCACCATCTGACGGCCGTTACCGCAGACGCACCGCGCAATCTGCAGTTTTACACCCAGACGCTGGGCATGCGCCTGATCAAGAAGACGGTGAACCAGGACGACACCACCGCCTATCACCTCTTCTATGGCGATGGCGTGGCCTCGCCGGGTGCTGACCTGACCTTTTTCGACTTTAACACGCTGGGCGAAACCCGCGGCAATCACAGCGTTGGCCGCACCGGATTGCGCGTGGACAGCGAAGAAACGCTGAAGTGGTGGAAGGAGCATCTGGAAGCCAATAAGGTTTCGACCAGCGGCATCAAGGAGCGGTTCGGGCATGTGTCGCTCGATTTCGAGGATTTCGAGGGCCAGCGCTTCCGCCTCGTGGTCGACGGGACGAACAAGGTAATCCCCTGGGCCAAGTCGCCCGTGCCGGCGGACAAGCAGATCATCGGGCTGGGACCGATCACCCTGTCGGTGCCGAAACTCGAACCGACCGATGTGATGCTGACCAAGGTGATGAACATGCGCCAGGTGCGCAATTATCCGGCCCGCGAGCGCAATGGCGAAGTGTTCGTCTATGAAATGGGTCCGGGTGGACCGGCAGCCGAGCTGCATGTTTCGGTCGATCCGAGCCTGCCGCGCGTGCGGCCCGGCGCAGGGGGCGTGCACCACGTCGCGTTCCGGACGCCCGACCAGGAAAGCCTCCGCCAATGGATCGAGCGGGTGAACAGCTTCGGCGTGCGGTCCTCCGGGGAAGTCGAGCGGTTCTACTTCACCTCGCTCTATTTCCGCGAGCCAAACGGAATCCTGTTCGAGATTGCCACCGACGTGCCCGGATTTGCCGCGGACGAACCGATGGACAGTTTGGGCGAAACGCTGGCGCTGCCGCCCTTCCTCGAGCCACAGCGAGCCCGGATCGAAGCGGGACTGAAGCCGCTGGTCTAAGCGAGATGACCAAGACAGAGCCCTCCCTTCGGGGAGGGCTCTTTTTGTTTAGGCAGCAACGAGCGGCGACTGGCGGGCCTGACGAATGTCTTGGGCCGGAGGCCGGCCGAAGAGGCGCGTATATTCGCGGGTGAAATGGGTGACACTCTCATAGCCCACCGCATAGGCGGCCTGGCTGGCGGACATGGCCTCGGCCAGCATGAGGCGTCGCGCCTCGATGAGGCGCAGCTGCTGCTGGAACTGGAGCGGCGAGAGCGAGGTGACAGCCCTGAAATGGTGATGAAAAGAGGAAAGGCTCATGCCCGCAAGATGAGCCAGATCTTCCACGGCAAGGGGCTGAACATAGTCGGCGCGGAGTTTTGCGACGGCCCGTCCGATGCGCTCGACATGGCTGTCGGGCCAGCCCAGCCGGCGGATGGCGGCGCCATGGCGGCCGGCGAGAAGCCAGAAATGGATTTCACGCACCAATTGGCGCCCGAGAATGGGCAAGGCCATGGGCCGGCCGAGCAGATCGACGAGGCGCAGAGCGGCATTGGCGACTTCGGCGCTGGTTTCATCGACCCGAACGGGCGCGAGGCTGCCAGGCTGCTGGGCGTCCATTTCGCCACTCAGCTCGGCGATAAGCGCGGGATCCAGGTCAAGCACGAGCGAATAATAGGGTGATGCGATGCTCGCCTGCGTAATCTGGCTGATGGTGGGGACATCGGCGGTGATGAAGAGGCTTTCGCCAGCGGAAAAATCATAGGGCACGCCATCCATCGAGACGCGCTTTGCGCCCTGGACCACCAGAACGACCATGGGTTGGGAAATGGCAAATTGCAGCGCACTGGGCGTGGTGGCGCGGATGAGCGTCAGCCCGGCAATATTGGTGGAGGCGATTCCGGCAGTGTCTGCCTGGGCATCCGCATAGCGGGAGATTGCCTGGGTGAGCGCGTTTTCCATGCCGGGAAGCTAGGCGGGCAAAGCTGCAGACACAAGCCATATTGGAGAAATAGGCAAGATTTCTGGTCGATCCGGCAAATGTAACAACCTCAAATCCGGCACTTTCCAGTCGAAGCGAGCGGGACACACCCAACGCCCCGTTCGATCAGGCAAGGAGCCACGCGCTCCCGCAACATGGAGAGACCAAATGAGCAAGATTGCCATCATCACCGGGGCCGGTCGGGGCCTTGGCCGCAATGCGGCCATCAACATCGCCCGCAAGGGGATCGACGTCATCCTCACCTATCGCAACAGCCGCGCCGAGGCCGAAGCTGTCGTGGCCGAAATCGAGGCGCTGGGCGGGAAGTCCGTTGCGCTCCAGCTCGACGTGGCCAAGACGAACCAGTTCGACGGCTTTGTCGCCGCGGTTGGCGAGGCGCTGAACCGAGTCTGGCAGCGGGAGAGCTTCGACTTCCTGCTCAACAATGCCGGGCACGGCGATCTGGTGCCGTTTTCGGACATCACCGAAGAGCAGTTCGACGCCATGTTCAATGTGCATGTGAAGGGCGTGTTCTTCCTCACCCAGAAGCTGCTGCCGCTGCTGGCCGATGGCGGGCGGATCATCAATTATTCTTCGGGGCTTACCCGTATCACCTTCCCCGGCATGTCGGCCTATATCGCGGCCAAGGGCGCGGTGGAGGCTCTTTCGCTCAGTCTCGCCAAGGAGCTGGGGCCGCGGCGCATCACTGTCAACACGATCGCTCCCGGTGCCATCGAGACGGACTTTCTGGGTGGCGCGGTGCGCGACATGCCCGAGCTCAACAAGCAATTTGCAGACATGATCGCCTTGGGCCGGGTGGGCAAGCCGGACGATATTGGCCGCATGCTGGCGAGCTTCCTGTCGGACGACAATGGCTGGATCACCGGCCAGCGCATCGAGGTGTCGAGTGGGCAGGTGATCTGATCTGCGTTTCGCCCGCACACTTTTGCGGCGGGAGGAAAGCCGATCGCGTCTTTAGGGGGGCCGAGAAGCCTGACCCTCTCCCCGAAGGGGCGAGGGGACGCAGGAGGCGAGAGTTCGGTGGGTTCGGAGGGATACCCCCACCGGGCCTCCCCCCCTTGATAGGTGGAGAGATTTTTCGCGTTTGAGATTGGCTCGGTGATTGAAACGAAGGCCCCCACCCTCATTCCCTCCCCACAAGGGGGACGGAGGCAGATCGCGCTTGGGGCGCGGGTGGGGATCAAATGTCCAGGGGTTGCGGCCTAGACGCCGGGGGGTGGGGAGATGGTGTCGTCGGCGGCGCGGCCGCCCACTCCCATTCCCATGCCCATCCCCATGCCGCCGCCACCGGCACCACCGCCGCCGCCCTGCCCGCCGCCGCCACCTTCGCGGCCCGGACCGCCCTGGCCACTGCGACCGCCGCGGCCGCCGGCGCTGGAGGGACGGGTGGGGCCCTGCATGGGAATGTCGAGATCGGCGGGGATGGGCGTGAGATCGAGGGCCTGGCGGATGAAATTGCGCAGGGAGACAACGAGCTCGTGGGTGTGGACCTGGTTTCCGGCGACGAGTTCCCGGGCGGCCTTTTCAGCAAGGCGCACATGTTCGTCGGTGCCGAGCAGGATGATATCGGAGAGGGCCGCCTCCACCGCGTCGCGCACCTGGCGGACACGCTCGAATGTTTCGTCGCTCATGGAGCGGGGCGGAACAGCCTCGCCGCCGGCCTCGGCAGCCGCCTTCTCGGCGGCGCGGATATCGCGCAGATGCCTGGGATCGACGGAAAGGCGGCCGGTGAAGGAGCCGCCGAGGACTTTATAGGCGGCGATCAGAGTCTTGAGGCGCTCATTGATCTGGCGGTTCATCCGCTGCTGGCGCTGCTGGATGGTGGTCATCATGACGAGGCGAATGCCGATGCCGATGAGCGCGAACAGCGCGATGCCGATTAAGGAGGTGAGGACGCCCTGCCAGGAGCTGAAATCTAAGCCGCGCAATTTTGTTGTCTCCAATGTAGGGAGAGAGTGGCATGGCGGATGGATGGGGGGAAGGCGGGGGCCGGTGATGGACCCCTCACCCTGGCCCTCTCTCGAGGGGCGAGGGCACGCAGGAGGCGAGGGGTTTTGTGGTTGGGGAGAGTTTACCCCCACCTGGTCTCCCCCTGATAGGGGGAGGGACGAAGGCCCCCACCCTCAATCCCTCCCCACGAGGGGGAGGGAGGCCGATCGAGTTTGGGGCGCTGGTGGTGGTGAGCCCCGAGAAGCTCCTCCCCCTTCTTAGGGGGAGGTTGGGTGGGGTAAGCGGGCGTAAAACTCAGCGCGTGGTGGTCGTGTCGGGTTTGAGCAGGGCTGCCGTCGAGACGAGGCGGAGGAATTCGGCGCGGTAGCCGCCTTCGTCGTCTCCGCGGCCGGCGCGGGCGAGGGCCTCGATTTCGGCCCAAGACATGGCGGAGCCGTAGGCGCTGGATTTCAACTTTTGGCCGAAGGCGGCGATTGCGGCGGCGAATTGGGCGTCGGGGCCAGCGGCGGCGATGTCATCATAGACCACATCGGCGGTGACGGGCTGTTCGATGAGCTGGCTGACCGTTTCGCCGGGGAGCTTGTAGCGCATCTTGAGGAAGGCGAGTTCCTCCCCTGCCCCGCTTGTGGCGGCGTTTTCGCCATAGCGGAGGGGATCGATCTGTTCGCCGCCCGAGCCGACGGGGGTGATTTCGTAGAACGCAGTGACGGTGTGACCAGCGCCGATATCGCCCGCATCCACCGCGTCATTGTTGAAATCCTCGCGGTTGAGGGCGCGGGTTTCGTAGCCGATGAGGCGGTATTCGGCGATCATTGCGGGGTTGAACTCAACCTGGATTTTGACGTCCTGGGCGATGGTGTGGAGCGTGCCGCCGATTTCCTCGACCAGCACTTTCTTGGCTTCAGCGAAGCTCGAGATGTAGCTGGCATTGCCATTACCGTTCTGGGCCAGGGCCTGCATGGTCGCATCATCGAGATTGCCGCGGCCAAAGCCGAGGATGGAGAGGCTGGTGCCGGTCTGGCGCTTGGCGGCGATGAAGTCTTCAAGGGCTTCGGGGTGGTCGATGCCGACATTGAAATCGCCATCAGTGGCGAGGATGACGCGGTTGGTGCCGTCCACCTTTGCCTCTTCGGCGAGGCGATAGGCCAGTTCGATGCCTTCGGCCCCGGCTGTGCTGCCACCAGCGGAGAGGCCGTCGAGGGCGGCGAGGATTTTGGCCTTGTTGTCGGCGGAGGTCGGCTCGAGCACGATACCGGCCGAGCCGGCATAGGCGACGATCGAGACCGTGTCATTGGCCGAGAGTTTTTCGAGCAGAAGCGCAAAGGCGCGCTTTAAAAGCGGGAGCTTGTCGGGTGCATCCATCGAGCCGGAGGTGTCGATGAGGAAGACGAGGTTCGACCTCGTGTCGGCGCCGGCGGGTGGCTCAAAACCCTTGATGCCGATCTGGAGCAGCTGGGTCTTGTCGTTCCACGGGGTTGGGAAGACTTTTAGCGTCGGCTGGAACGGCACATCGGCGCTGGGCGCCGGCGCGTAGTCATAAGGGAAATAATTGAGCAGTTCCTCAATGCGGATGGCGTCGGGTTCGGGCAGATAGCCGTCTTCGAGGAGCCGCCGTGCATAGGAATAGCTGGCCGTATCGACATCGATGGAGAAGGTCGAGACCGGCTCATCGGCAACGGCCTTCAGGCGCTGCTCATCAAAGCTGGTGAAGCTGTCGCCGCTGGGTTCGACCGAAGGGGCATAGCCGAAATTGTCGACGGAATTGCGCATCAGCATCTGGTCAGCGGCCGGGCTGGGGACCGCTGCCGTTTGCACCGCGATGGACGGGGAGACCGGCGAAGGCGCGCGCAGCATGGGGGCTTCGGCCAGCTGTTCCTGTGGCGCGGGCATGACGGCATCGGCCATCATTTCTTCGGCCTCCTGCGCCGGCTGGGGCGGGGCGGGCTGGGTTTCGACGAGCACAGGGGCGGCTGGCTCGGCGGTTTCGGAGATCAATGCGGGCGCGGGATCTTGCGCCGCGCCACCCAATGGGGTCAGCGCGGTGGAATTGTAATATTGCAGGCCGAGCGGCAGCAGGAGCAGGGCGATTGCGGCGGTGCCGAGGGGAATGCGGGCGTCCATGATCGAAAATCCCTTGAAGGATGTGATGACGGACATGAGACGGCGGCCCGGGAAAAATCCTTGGGGCGTGGCCGAGGTTTTTTTGGACTGGGCCTCGTCATAGGCGGCGCGGGCGGCGGCAAGCGCAGCAGTGCGGGCATCCGGACGGGCCGGGGGCGGCGTGGTTGATTTCAGGGCGTCGAAGGGATCGTGGTCGTGGTGGCTCATAGCAGCCCCCTCAATGTCTTGCGGGCTTCATGAACGTGGAAGGAGATTGTGGCCTCCTTGATGCCCATGATGTCGGCGGCTTCGGCGTGGCTCAGTTCCTCGGCATAGACGAGGAGCACGGCGTCGCGCTGTTTTTCGGGAAGGGTACGCACCGCAGCCCAGAGCTGGGTGCTGGTTGCGGCGGCCTCCTGGTCGGGTTCGGCTTCGGTGGGCGAAATCTCGGCGTAGCTTCGGGCATGTCTGCCGCGGCGCTGTCCGGCGCGTTGCCAATCGCGAACGGCATTGAGCGTGATGCGATAAACCCAGGAGGAAAAAGCGCTGCGGCCATCGAAGCCGGCAATGGCGCCGCCGAGCTTGATGCAGACGTCCTGGGCGATGTCTTCGGCATCATCGCGATTGCCGCACCAGCGCCAGGCGGTGCGATAAATCAGGTCGTAGTGGGTGCCCACCAGTTCGGAAAAGGCATCGGGGTCGCCGTTTTGCGCACGGCGCACCAGCGCCTCGGCGAGCGCCGTGGCGGGATCGCGTGGTGGTGCGGCAGTCAGTCCCATCATGGCAGCATGCACATCAGGCCTCGTAAGCGCTATCTAGAGGCTAAGACGCCGGCGCATTGAAGCTCCTTTGGGCCGGTGGTGAGATATTTTTGTGTGCGCGCAGCCGGCGGCCTATAAGAGGGCACGTCGACGGAGCGAAAGGCCCCCCAAATGACCGACAAGCCTGAGAGCCCCTTCAAATTGAACCGCACGCGGATTTTCATCCTGGCGATGGGCGCGCTCGTGCTCCTGATCAGCATCTCGATGTTTTCGGGCGGGCTGGGGACGTATAATGCGCTCAAGGAAGCGGCAAATGCGGCCAAGACCCCGACCGCCGAGCAGGTGGAGGGGGCGCAGTAGGGTTGCGGGTCCATGCGCGCTATTAACAGAGGTCCCCGCTTTCGCGGGGATGACCTTGGGGACCCTATCGCTCTTGTCCATTCGGGGATGCGCCCTTACCCCCTCCTAGCCTCCCCCTGATAGGGGGAGGGATCGGGCGGTGGCTCGCAAGCGCTGCGGCAAACTCGATGCGTTCCTCCCCCTGATAGGGGGAGGAATCTGCCGGTGGCTTGCTAGCGGTTTCGCCCCCACGGGGTGGCCCTCGGGTCGAGCCCGAGGGAAGCTGGTGCGTTATTGAGGCACGGGGGTTAACTCCCCCCACCCCAACCCTCCCGCGAGGGGGAGGGAGTTGGATCGTGGTTCAGGCGACGAGGGCCTGGGGCACGGCTTCGGCGATGAAACCGCCGCCCAGGACTTCGGAGGTCTGGCTGTCGTCGGCGTAGAAGACGCAGGCCTGGCCGGGGGAGATGCCGTATTCGCCCGAGACGAGGGTGACGTAGACTTCGCCATCCTGCATCTGGATGACCGCCGGCTGGGGGCCGCGGGTGGAGCGGACTTTGACTTCCACGGGGGCGCCGTTGCCGGCGGTGGCTTCGGCGATGGGAAGGCTGCCCAGCCAGTTGACGTCGCGGAGGCGCACAGTGTGGGTCTTCAATGCCTCGCGCGGGCCGACGATGACGCGGCCGGTGCGGTGATCGAGTTTGACGACATAGAGCGGTTCGCCGGCGGCGACGCCCAGACCCTTGCGCTGGCCGATCGTGTAATTGACGATGCCCTCATGGGTGCCGAGGACGCGCCCGTCGAGATGGACGATTTCGCCGGTGGCCATGGCCTCGGGGTGCATCTTGCGGATGATGTCGGCATATTTGCCCTGCGGCACGAAGCAGATGTCCTGGCTGTCGTGCTTTTCGGCGATCTCGAGACCCATGTCGCGGGCGAGCTCGCGCACTTCGGCCTTGCCCATGCCGCCCAGGGGGAAGCGCAGGAAATCGAGCTGGTCCTGAGTGGTGGCGAAGAGGAAATAGGTCTGGTCCCTCTCGCTATCGACCGGACGGAAGAGCTGGCGGCGGCCATCTTCGCCGAGGCGCGACTGGACATAGTGGCCCGTGGCCAGGACGTCCGCGCCGAGGTCGCGGGCAACCGTCATCAGGTCGACGAATTTTACCGACTGGTTGCAGGCGATGCAGGGGACCGGGGTCTCGCCCTGCTGATAGGCATTGGCGAAGGGCTCGATGACCGAGGCCTTGAAGCGCTCTTCATAGTCGAGCACGTAGTGGGGAATGCCCAGCTTGGCGGCGACGCGGCGGGCATCATGGATGTCCTGGCCAGCGCAGCAGGCACCCTTGCGATGGGTGGCCTCACCATGATCGTAAAGCTGGAGGGTGATGCCCACGACCTCATAACCCTGGCGGGCAAGCAGGCCGGCAACGACGGAAGAGTCAACGCCCCCGGACATGGCGACAACAACGCGCGTGTCCTCGGGACGCTTGGCGATATCAAGCGAATTCATCATGTTTGTCCTCTATCCGGTTGGGTTCAAGGGCCAGCGGATTGATGGGGAGTGCTCATACGCGTTTTGGTGGGATGCTGCAACGGCGGACCCGGCAGGATTTGCCGGTCGGGGCGCGCAAATTGCCTGTGCTGCGAGGGTGGGCAGAAAAGCCCACTCCGGCAAGTCTCTGATGTTGCAATGAAATCTCGGACTTCTTGAGATTGGCAAGGCGCTTGCATTGCAGCAGGGGAATTGGACTATCGCGAGAGGCGCTCGGCTTTGGCATCACATCTCAAACTCCTCCCCGCATTCGGTGCCGCCCCCGCAAAGTCCGCTCCACCCGCGGCAAACAAGGCGAGCGCCCGCGACGACCTCTTTGCCAGGATGGTCGAGCCCAAGACCCCGGGTCCCAAGGCGGCCGAGACTGCGCCGGCACCGAAGGCCGGCGCGGACCAGGGCGCACCCGAAGCGGCCCGCAGCGACAGGCAGACCGAAATGGCGGGCGAAACGCCCGCAGCAGATGATGTCGCCGCGGCAGCACCAATCGAGGTCGAGAAAGAGGATGCGTCCGGAGCGGAAGTCCCGCTCTCCGAGGCGCTGCTCGAAGCTCTTGCCGCCGTGGTATCGATGGTCGAAAAGCCGGCCGAGGGCAGCCCCCTTGGGGATATCGAGGATGCGCTCGGGCAATTGGCCGATGCCCTGGGTATCGACATGTCCAGCCTTATCCAGCAGATCCAGAAACTGGCCGAAGCGGCCGGGCTTGCGGGGGGCGCGGAAGGCGGCACCGATGGCGACCTGCTCGCCAAGCTGACGGATTTCCTTGCCAAGACGCTCGGCACGGAGATCGAAAATCTCGATCCCGAAATCCAGGCCAATCTGACCCGCCTCGTCGATGCGGCCAAGACATTCGCCCAGCCGCTGCCGAGCGAGCCTGACTTGGCCGAACCGATGCTGAAAGTGTCCGAGCCGGTCTTGACCGGCAAGGCGGAAGCGAGCCCAGACGCGGCCGACGGCAAGGGCAAGGACGCCGTTTCCGAGAAAGATCCGATCAAGGCCGCAGGGCCCCAAGCTGCCCTTCGCCCAGAGCGGCCGGCCGGCACCGAAGAGGGCCGCCCTGCCCCCAATCCGGCGGCAAACGGCGCCGACGGGGTCGAGCTCAACCTGGTCCAGCAGGGCCAGACCGATGTGGCCAGATTGCCGACCGAGAGTTCGGCCGCAGCGCCGCGCGTGGTGCAGGCCGGCTACCAGACCAGCCAGCAGCAGATCAATCTGCCCCAGATCGCCTTTGAAATGGCGCGGCAGGTGGATGGCGGCAATACGCGCTTCCAGATCCGCCTCGATCCGCCCGAGCTGGGCCGGATCGACGTCAAGCTCGACATCGACAGCAATGGCCAGGTCAATGCGCGGCTGACGGTCGAAAAGGCGGAAACGCTTGACCTGATGCAACGCGACCAGCGGGCGCTGGAACGGGCGCTGCAGCAGGCCGGGCTCGACGCCAACAAGACCAATCTCGAATTCTCGCTCAAGCAGAACCCGTTTGCCGGCGACCACAACGAGCGCGACGACCGCGGCGGTGGCCTCGCCGAGTCCGGCGAAACCGCTACCGACGAGACCGACGCGGCTCCCGCCGTCACCCTTTATCGCGGCGCGCTGCAAGCCAGCGGCCTCAATATCATCGCATAAGGAAGAACAATCATGGTTGATGGCGTTTCCGGCACGACCGGCGCGGGCAGTGGAGCCCTTTCAGGTTCGCGCACCACGATTGCCCAGAATTTCGACACGTTCCTGCAGATCCTGACGACGCAGCTGAAGAACCAGAACCCGCTCGACCCGCTGGATACAAACCAGTTCACCGCCCAGCTGGTGCAGTTCACCGGCGTCGAGCAGCAGCTCAAGACCAATGAGTTCCTCGAGAGCCTGCTCTCGAGCACGCAGAACTCGCAGCGCTCGGACGCGGTGTCCTATATCGGCAAGCAGGTGACGGTCTCCGGATCGACCACCCAGCTCAAGGGCAGCCATGCCCTGTGGGCCTACAATGCCGAGGCCAATGTGGCCAACGCCAACATCACCATCAAGAACGCCATGGGCGACGTGGTCTACACCCAGACCGGATCGCTGGGGATCGGCGAAGGCACGTTTGCCTGGGACGGTATCGGCTCGGATGGCACGCCGCATCCGGACGGGATGTATACGATCAAGATCGAGGGTACCAATCTGTCGGGCAAGACCGTCAAGGTGTCCACCTCCTCGGTGGGGACCGTCACCGCCGTCGACTTCTCGGGTCGCGAGCCAATGGTTACCGTGGGCGCCAGCAAGGTGCCGCTGAGCGACATCTCGGAAGTCCGTGGCACCGAGGCTGCCAAGCCGGCCAAGGACGAGGAAGCCGACGCGGCTTAAAAACCATCCGGCCCGGACTGCCGCCCCTCGTGGTGCGGTCCGGGCCTCTTTTTCGGGAGGCGAGAGGCCATTAGCGGCATCAGCTCTCCCCAGCCCGCGCTGCGGGCCGGCGCAGGCGAAAACAGCGACCAGCCCCAGAACGGGGCCGTATCCCGGTCAATTGACTGATATTTCATAGCATTCTTAACCTGTTGTAAGTTTCCCCTTAGGGGTCTCTTAAGGCCAATACCCTATTCTCCTCACCATATGGTCAGGTTGAGTAGAGAGTAAAATGACCGTACAAATGCGTCCTCGCGTAAAGTACGTTATCGGACCGGACGGCAGCCCGCTCACTATTGCGGACCTGCCTCCTCCCAATACGCGCCGCTGGGTGATCCGCCGCAAGGCCGAAGTCGTGGCCGCCGTGCGTGGTGGATTGCTGAGCCTGGAAGAAGCTTGTGCACGCTATGCTTTAAGCGTCGATGAGTTTCTGAACTGGCAGGCGGCAATCGACAAACATGGACTGGCTGGTCTGCGGACCACCTGGATCCAGCACTATCGCGAAGGCTGATAGTGTAGCCATATTTCTGGCAGGCCCCCGCGGACGCAAGTCCTGCGGGGGTTTTGCGTTTCCTTGGGGATCAGGGCGTTTCGGCGCCGAGGGAATTCCGGCTCGCCGGACGCTCGCGCAGGCGATCGTAATAAGCCTTCGTCGCCGGCAAGTCGGGCTTGTCGAATGGCGTGCCGAACCAGCGATGGATGGACAGGCCCAGCGCGATGTCGGCGATCGTCAGTTCCGATCCGGCAATGTAGGGGCGGCCATGGGCCAGTTCGTCCTCCAGAATCCCCATCTTTGACGACCAGCGGGAGATCGATCCCGCAATCTTGTCGGGATCGTCGTAGCCCGGCGTCTTGCGCATCAGCGCCTGGATCGCATAGCCCCATGCGGGATTGAGCTCGGACGCCTGCCAGCCCAGCCATTGCAGAGCCAGGGCCAGTTCCCCCCGAGAGGCTGGCAGGAGAGCGCCCCGCGTCTGGGCCAGGTAGACGAGGATGGCGTTGCTCTCCCAGATCGTCGTGCCATCGGCATCGATCAACACCGGCACCTGGGCGTTGGGATTGAGCGCCAGGAACTCCGGGACATTGGGATCGCGCAGCGGCAGGCCCCAATCCTGTCGCTCATAGGGTTCGCCCAGCTCGTCGAGTGCCCAGACCAGTTTTCTCACGTTTATCGATGTCAGCCGGCCCAGAACCTGGATCATGGCGAATTCTCCCAATGAACAACTCGGCAAAAATTGCCGGATATCCCGCTTTGGCACCAGAGGTTAAGACATTGTTTACCATCTGGTGGGTAATTTTTGCCCAGCGGTCGACGGGGGCTCCGACGGTCGCGCTGGTCCGAACTTGAGTGGCAGCGTGGAAAGTCTTACCAATCTAATTAATCGCATCGGCCTGCCGCGATTGGCAGCCATGGGCACGGTCGCTGTGTTGATCCTGGGCTTTTTCGGCTTCCTGGTGCTGCGCGCCCAGACGCCGAACCTGGCGCCGCTCTATAGCGGGCTGAGCCTTGAGGACTCTTCGGCAATCGTCACAGAATTGCAGACGCTCAACATCCCGTTCGAATTGCGGGGCGAGGGCGACACAATTCTCGTGCCCCGCGACCAGATCACCACGCTGCGCATGAATCTGGCCGGCGAAGGCCTGCCCAGTCGTGGCCAGGTCGGCTATGAAATTTTCGACCAGCAGTCGACGCTGGGCGCGACCAGCTTCGTCCAGAACATCAACAATGTTCGTGCCCTCGAAGGCGAACTGGCCCGCACCATCTCCTCGCTGGCCCGCATCAAGAGCGCTCGTGTGCACCTTGTGCTGCCCGAGCGCGAACTCTTCCGCCGTGAGCGCAAGGACCCCTCCGCCTCCATCGTCCTGTCGGTCCGCGGCTCCCTCTCAACCGGTGAAATCCGCGCCATCCAGCATATGGTGGCCACGGCGATCCAAGGCCTCAATCCGCAGCGCGTGTCCATCGTCGACGATGCCGGCAATCTCCTGGCCTCCGGCGCCGAGGACAATGCGCTTGGCGCCCTCTCCGGCCAGGCCGAAGAGCGCACGCTGGGCTTTGAGAACCGCATTCGCACCCGCGTCGAAGACATGCTGGCCAATGTGGTCGGCGCCGGCCGGGCCCGCGTCGAAGTCAGCGCCGAGCTGGACTTCAACCGTTCGACCGTGACAGCCGAAACCTTCGATCCAGAGGGTCAGGTCGTCCGCTCGACCCAGGTGCGGGAAGCCGCCAATCAATCGGGCACCGCTTCGGGCCAGGTTTCGGTCGCCAATGAACTGCCCGGCGCCTCCGACGCGGCTGGCGAAGGACAGGGCGAACGCGGCAATTCCACCGAGGAAGTCGTCAATTACGAGATTTCCAAGAAGACCGAAACCGCGGTTACCGAGGCCGGCTCGCTCAAGCGCCTGTCGGTGGCGGTGGTCGTCGACGGCGCCTATACCGACGACGGCGCCGGCAATGTCACCTATACCCCCCGCAGCGCGGACGAACTGGCGCAGATCCTGACCCTGGTGCGTTCGGCGGTGGGCTATTCGGTCGACCGCGGCGACAGCGTCGAAGTGGTCAACATGCAGTTCGCCGAGCGCCCAGAGCTGGCGACGCCGGGCACCGATTCCAATGGCGGCCTGCTGGATTTCACGCGCGACGATCTGATGAACGGCGCCGAAATGGCCGTGACCCTCCTCATCGCCCTGGCCCTCCTGTTCTTCGTGCTGCGTCCCCTGCTGCGCAAGGTGATGAGCCCGGAACCCGAGCCGCTGGCCCTGCCGGCAGCCGTAGAGCTGGGCCAGAACGGCACGCTCGACGCCGATGGCCAGGTGATCCCGGTCGCCGAGCAGATCGAGCATGGCGGCGCCCCCTCGACCATCGACTGGGTGTCCGACGCCAAGGCCGTGGGCGAGCAGCAGATGCAGGCCCTCAAATCCGTCGGCGAACTCATCGACGAAAATCCAAAGCAGGCTGCGCTCGTCGTGCGCAACTGGCTCAACAGCGCGGCGTAATCGATCATGGCACTGGTATCTCAATCTGCCCCCGACGCCGGCGGCGCGGCACCCCAGCTCAAAATCGGTGGCAATGCCGAACAACGCACCCTTCAGGGCGACGAAAAGGCCGCGGCTCTGATGCTGGCGCTCGGCCCCGATCACGGCCGGCCCATCTTCAGCGAGATGGACGAGCACGAGATCAAGGCGCTGTCGCGCGCCATGGTCAAGCTCGGCCCGATCACCCCGCGCATGCTCGATGAGCTGATGAGCGAATTCGTTTCCTCCATCGCCTCGAACGGCGCGCTGTCGGGCAATACGGACTCGACCGAGCGCCTGCTGCTCAGCTTCCTGTCGCAGGATCGCGTCGACGCCATCATGGAAGAGATCCGCGGCCCCGCCGGCCGCAACATGTGGGAAAAGCTCTCCAACGTGCAGGCCGACGTGCTCGCCGCCTATCTCAAGAACGAATATCCCCAGACCGTGGCGGTGATCCTCTCCAAGATCTCGCCCGACCACGCGTCGGAAGTGCTGGCATCGCTGCCCGAGGAACTGGCCATGGACGTCGTCCAGCGCATGCTGGGTCTCGACCCCGTGCAGAAGGACATTCTCGAAAAGATCGAAATGACGCTGCGCACCGAGTTCATCTCGACGCTCAACCATTCCAAGCGCCAGGACAGCCACGAGCAGATGGCGGAGATCTTCAACTCATTCGACCGCCAGACCGAAGCGCGTTTCCTCACCAATCTGGAAGTGCAGAGCCGGGAAGACGCCGAGCGCATCAAATCGCTCATGTTCACCTTCGAGGACCTGGCCCGGCTCGATATGTCGGCCATCCAGACCTTGCTGTCGCGCTCGGACAAGCGGGAACTGGCGCTGTGCCTCAAGGGGGCCAGCGACCAGATCAAGGAATATTTCTACAAGAACATGTCCGCCCGCGCCGCCAAGATGCTGCAGGACGACATGGCCGGCATGGGCCCGGTGCGCCTGAAGGACGTCGACGAAGCGCAGAGCCGCATGGTGGCCACTGCCAAGGATCTGGCCGCCAAGGGCGAAATCCTCATCGTAAAGTCCAAGTCCGACGACCAGATGGTGGCCTGACGCCATGGCCGCCCTTGCCCGCTTCACATTCGACCTCGACCTGGCGGAGCGCCCGCGCCAGTCCGCGCAGGCTGCTGCCGAGCCCGAGCCCATCTTCGTGCCCGAGCCGATCGGCGTGCCCGAGGAAGTGGTGGCCCAGCTCGTGGCGCAGGCCCGCGAAGAGGGCCACAGTGAAGGGCTGAAGGCCGGCGAACGCAACGCTGCCTCGATGGCATCCCAGACCATTGCCGCAGCTGCCGGCACGCTGGCCGCACATACGGCCCGCATGACGACGTCTCTCGACGAGGCCATCGCCATGCACCGGCGGGAAGCAATCTCGCTCGCCGCCAGCGTCGGCCGGAAGCTGGCGACCCATCTGATCGAGGCCCAGCCGACGGCCGAATTGCGGGCGTTGATCGCCGAGTGCATGCCCAGCATCAGCGGCGTGCCGCACCTGGTCATCCGCTGCCACCCCGACCTCGCCGACAGCCTGCGCGACATCGCGGCCGAACAGATCACCTCTTCGGGGTTTGCCGGACGGCTGGTGGTGATGGGCGATCCCGATATCCGGCTCGGTGACGGGCGCCTGGAATGGGTGGATGGCGGCCTCGTGCGCGACAGCGATGCGCTGGCGACCGAAATCGACAAGCAGATCAGCGACTATCTGGCCGCCCTGGGTGGCCCCAACACAATTGAGAAGGGCGACCAATGAACCCGACCGATGCCGAGAGCGAGATGGCAATGAACGAAGAGCTGGGTATTGGCGAGATGGCTGCGCCCGAGCGCGAAGACCGCCAGCCGGTGTTTGTCGAGCGAACCGCCGCCGATCTCGAGGCCGTCTTCGACGTGCCGGTCCGCGTCTCGGTGGTACTGGGCCGCACCAAGATGCCGGTGGCATCGCTGCTCAAGATCGACACCGGCACCGTAATCGAGCTCGACCGTCAGGTCGGTGAAGCAGTGGAAATCTTCGTCAACGACCGTCTCGTCGCCCGCGGTGAAATCGTGCTGGTGGAAAACCGGCTCGGCGTCACCATGACCGAGATCATCAAGGCACAATAAGGAGCCTGACAATGCGCCTCCTCATCGTCGGAGCACTGGAAGGCCAGCTCAGCCAGGCCACCAAAATGGCCATGGATGGCGGCGCCCGCGTCGCTCATGCGCCCAGTATCGATATCGCCATGGCGTCCCTGCGCACCGGGCGCGGTGCCGATCTGCTTCTCGTCGATGTGATGATGGACATTTCCGGTCTCATCGCGGCGCTGGAAGCCGAACGCATCGCCATCCCCGTCGTCGCCTGCGGCGTCGAGACCAATGCCGCTGCGGCCGTCAACGCCATCCGCGCCGGGGCCAAGGAATATATCCCCCTGCCCCCCGATGCCACGCTGATCGCCGCGGTGATCCAGGCTGTGTCGCGCGAGACCGAGGATTTCCTCTATCGCGACCCGGCGATGAGCCGCGTCGTCAAGATGGCCGAACAGATCGCCGGATCGGATGCGTCCATCCTGATCACGGGTGAGAGCGGCACCGGCAAGGAAGTCATCGCCCGCTTCGTCCACGCCCGTTCAAAGCGCGGCAGCAAGCCGTTCATCTCGGTCAATTGCGCTGCCATCCCAGAGGCATTGCTGGAATCGGAGCTGTTCGGGCACGAAAAGGGCGCCTTTACCGGCGCCATCGCCCGGCGCGTCGGCAAGTTCGAGGAAGCCTCGGGCGGCACGCTGCTGCTCGACGAAATTTCGGAAATGGATGTGCGCCTGCAGGCCAAGCTGCTGCGCGCCATCCAGGAGCGCGTGATCGATCGCGTAGGCGGCACCAAGCCCGTTCCGGTCGATATCCGGATCCTTGCGACCTCCAACCGCAATCTCAACGACGCTGTGCGCGAGGGCAGCTTCCGCGAGGATCTGATGTTCCGCCTCAACGTGGTGAACCTCAAGCTCCCTGCCCTGCGGGAGCGGCCGGGTGACATTGTCGCGCTCGCCGATCACTTCGTCGGCAAATATTCCAAGGCCAATGGCCTGCCGCATCGCGAATTGTCCGATGAGGCGCGCCAGGCGCTGTTGCGGGCCCCCTGGCCGGGCAATGTGCGCGAGCTCGAAAACACGCTGCACCGCGCGGTGCTGCTGGCGACCGGCTCGATGATCGGCACCGACGCCATCGTCCTGCCCGATGGCATGGGTCTTGCCGAGGCCGCCCGGAACAATTCGCCGGCCCAGCAACTCGCCCAGACGGCGGAAGCGATGTCGCGGGCGCTGGTTGGCCGCACCGTGGCCGAGGTGGAGCGCGAGCTGATCCTCGACACGCTGGACCATACCTGGGGCAATCGCACCCACGCGGCAAATATATTGGGCATCTCGATCCGTACGCTGCGGAACAAGCTCAACCAGTATTCCGACGAGGGGATGACCGTTCCCGACCCCGGCGAGCGGCGCAACGTCGCCTGAACGACCCTGCAAGCCTCCCTTCCGAAAGAAGGGGGGCTTTGACTTCAAGACCAGGCCCACCGGACCCTTATCATGACCGATCTACCCACTGCCTCGCGCCCGGGCTTTTCACTTCCTTCGGTGAAAAGCATCATGGACATGCTGCGCTCGGGCGACATTGCGCTCGCGACCGGCGTGATGGGCCTGATCGTCATCCTCATCGTTCCGCTGCCCCCCCTGCTGGTGGACTTGCTGCTCGCCATCTCGATCGTCTTCTCGGTGATGATCCTGATGACGTCGCTGTTCATCCAGAAGCCGCTGGAGTTCTCGTCCTTTCCCACGGTGCTGCTGATCGCCACCATGTTGCGCCTCGGTCTCAACCTTGCGACGACACGGCTTATCCTTTCGGAAGGCCACAATGGCACGGCTGCGGCCGGCCACGTCATCGAGGCCTTCGGCAATTTCGTGACGCGCGGCAATTTCGTCATCGGTATCGTGATCTTCATCATCCTCGTGATCGTGAACTTCATCGTCATCACCAAGGGCTCGGGCCGTATCGCCGAAGTTGCGGCGCGCTTCAGCCTCGACGCCATGCCGGGCAAGCAGATGGCCATTGACGCCGATTTGTCGGCCGGCCTGATCGACGAAGACACCGCCAAGAAGCGCCGCGCCGAACTCGAGGGCGAAAGCGCCTTCTTCGGTAATATGGACGGTGCGTCCAAATTCGTGCGTGGCGACGCCATTGCCGGCCTGATCATTACCTTCATCAACGTCTCCGCAGGCATGCTGATCGGCATGATGCAGGAGGGGCTGTCGTTTCAGGAAGCGGGCAATGTCTATACGCTGCTGACCATCGGCGACGGTCTCGTCAGCCAGATCCCGGCGCTGATCGTCTCGACTGCTGCCGGTATCCTGGTGTCCAAGTCCGGTGTTACCGGCGCGGCCGACAAGGCCCTCTCCACCCAGTTCGCCGGCTATCCGCGCGCCCTGGGCATGGCCTCGGCCGTCATGGCGGCCCTCGCTTTCCTGCCGGGCATGCCCATCATTCCGTTCCTGGCGCTGTCGGGTGGCGTGGGTTATGCCGCATTCCGCGCCGGCAAGTCCAAGACCGCTCGCACCCTGGTGGAAAAAGCCAAGGCCATCGCCGACGCAGCGCCGGCCGGAGCGCCCGGCGCACCGGGCCCGGCCAATGCACAGGGCCGCGCCGCCGAGCCGCCGATTTCCGACAGCCTCAAGATCGACGACCTCAAGCTCGAACTGGGCTATGGCCTGCTGGGTCTCGTCAAGGAAGACGAAACCGGTACAGATCGCCTCACCGAGCAGATCAAGGCGCTGCGTCGCCAGCTGGCGCTGGAGCTGGGCTTCGTCATGCCGCCGGTGCGCATCCTCGACAACATGCAGCTCGAGCCCAATGACTACAAGGTGCGCATCAAGGAAGTGGAAGCGGGTAACGGCCAGATCCACGCGAACCTGCTGATGGTCATGGATCCCTATGGCAACCAGATCGACCTGCCGGGCCACCAGACGACCGAGCCGACCTTCGGCCTGCCGGCAACCTGGATCGATCCGGCGCTGCGCGACGAGGCCGAATTGCGCGGCCTTTCGATCATCGACCCTTCGACCGTGATTTCGACCCACCTGACCGAAGTGCTCAAGGCCAATGTGGCCGAACTCCTGAGCTACGCCAATGTGCAGAGCCTCCTCTCAGGCCTGCCTAAGGAACAGCAGAAGCTCGTCGAAGACATCGTGCCCAGCCAGATCACCGTCTCGGGTGTGCAGCGCGTGCTGCAGGCCCTGCTGGCCGAGCGCATCTCGATCCGCGACCTCTCCACCATCCTGGAAGGTATTGCCGAAGTTGCCGGCCCGGGCCGCTCGATCCAGGGCATTACCGAGCATGTGCGCAGCCGCCTCGCCCGCCAGATCTGCGCCACCAATCTGGGGCCGGACGGCAATCTGCCGCTGCTCACCCTCTCGCCGCAATGGGAACGCGATTTCGCCGAGGCCATGGTGGGCGAAGGCGAGAACCGGCACCTGGCCATGGCCCCGAGCCGGCTGCAGCAATTCATTGCCTCGATCGGCGCCGCGTTCGAAAAGGCCGCCCAGCAGGGCGAGCTACCGGTGTTGATCACCTCGCCCTCGATCCGCCCGCATGTGCGCTCAATCATCGAGCGCTTCCGTCCGCAGACGGTAGTGATGAGCCAGAACGAGGTACATCCGCGCGTTCGACTGCGCACGGTGGGCAGCGTCTAGCACAGCCGCCGGGAGGTGATTGAGCCAGACGCGGCGGCGCGCTAAGAGCAGATATGGACCAGATCACCATTCTTCGCGCGCCCGTATTTTCCACCCTCTGCAACGCCGCCTTCCGGCTGCGCCGTGCCGTCTTTGTCTGGGAGCAAAAGGTCCCCGAGGAAGAAGAGAACGACAGCTACGACCTCACCGCCACCCATTTCGTGGCGGTGGCCGAGGGCGAGGTGGTCGGCACGCTGCGCCTGATCGCCATGGACGAGCACGTCAAGATCGGCCGGGTGGCCGTCGACGGGCAATGGCGTGGCAAGGGTATTGCCCGCAAGATGATTGCCGCGGCGCAGGAGCATTGCCGGGCGCAGGGCCGGGACCGGTTCTATCTCACCGCACAATCGGACAAGCTGGGTCTTTACGAAAAGCTGGGGTTTGTCGCCTTCGGCCCGGAATTCATGGATGGCGGCATGCCGCACCGGGCCATGCGCGACTATGACAAGGACAGCGCGGTTCTCGTCGATTAACGATGGCTTAACGCATTAACCCGAGTTCGACTCAACTACCATCAAAGGTGCGCTATGGTGGTCTTGTCGCTCGAAGAGCGCGTCCCTTGCCGGGCGGCATCAGTGTGTGGTGTGCAGGCAAGAACGCGAATTCTTGCCTATCGCAGGGACGCGACTAACCGCCAGGGAGGCGGACAAGGCCGGCACCGCCAAGCGCGGAAGCCGGCCTTTTCAATGGTTCCCACAATCGCCGGAAAATTGCTTCGGAACATCTATTGGTGTCGCGACGTTGTGAAACCATAACGGGCCGCACGGCGCTTTTAACCGGCAAGTTTGAGCACCGCACGGCCCTGTTCATGTCAACGATGAACCTTTGGAGCCTACTATGATCCGCACGCTTTTGACCACTACCGCTATCGCAGTGCTCATGGGGACGTCCGCCTTCGCCCAGGCCACGACAACTCCTGCTCCGGCAGCTGGCCAGGCCGTCGAAGCTCCTGCTGTAACCGGCACCGACGTCGATACCGGCGCTGCCCAGACTACCGACATCAACGAACCATGGGACATGTCGGCAGGTTATGTCGCCGCTGACACCGACAATCTCGGCTCGCGCCTTATCGGTCAGCCGGTCTATTCGAGCACCGGTGATGACGCTGAAGAAATCGGCACGATCAGCGATATCGTGTTCTCGGCTGAAGGCGAGATCACCGCTGTGGTGATCGGCGTCGGTGGCTTCCTCGGTATCGGAGAAAAGTCCGTCGCTGTCGATTTCGGCTCGCTCGAGTTCACGCTCGCAGCAGACAACACCGAGCGCTGGGTCCTCCCCACAACCGCCGATGCGCTGACCAACGCCCCTGACTTCGTCTGGGCCGAGGATGAGCCGGTTGACGGTGCTGCAACCGGCGACGCAATGGCCCCGGCTCCCGGCGCTGCTGTGACCCCTGCCCCTGCAGGTGACGCCATGGCACCGGTCGCTCCTGCCGTGACGACCGACAACAATGCAATGGCCCCTGGCGCAGCGATGCCGCGTGAAGGCTATGCCACGATCGAACGTGATGCGCTGACCGCAGACAATCTGACCGGTGCAACCGTGATCGGTCCGAACGACGAAGATATCGCTGAAGTCGGCGACATTCTCTTCGATCAGTCCGGCCAGATCGAAGCCATGCTGATCGACTTCGGTGGCTTCCTCGGTATGGGCCAGAAGCGCGTGGCCGTTGGCCTCGACAACATCGACTTCGCCTCGAATGAAAACGGCGACATCGTTGTCTATACCGACTTTACCCGCGAGCAGCTCGAAGCCGCTCCCGAGTATAACGAAGAAACCTATGCGACCGACCCTGCAATGCGCGTCAACGACACCGCAATGTAATCTGGCGGTTCGTCAGAACCCAAAAGAGAAAGCCGACCCTCGGGTCGGCTTTTTTTGTATTCTTTCGAGGCAGGCTCAACGCCGATGGCGCAGGCGCGCAACTTCGTCGTATCCGGCCTGTTCGATCTTGTTCTGCTCTTCGCGTTCGCGCTGATGTTCGCGCTGGTCGAGCAATTCGACCTTTTTGAGATCCTCGAGCGCCTCGGCCAGTTCGTCCTGCGCCGTTTCCAGCTTGCCCCGCATATCATTGGCGGAGGCGAGGAGATTGTCCCGGCGCTGCAGAGCGGCCTTGGCGAATGTCGAATACGCAAAGTGCGCGACATCGGAAATGCCGGTCTTATTGTGTTCGATCTCGATCTGCTGGTCGAGTTCGGCAGCCATGCGCTCAAAGTCAGCGACCATCATTTCGATCTGCATGACCTGGCGGCGCTTCTCGTCCACCGTGAACTTCTTGAGCCTGATGAGACTCTCGCTGCGCGATTTCAAGACCTGTACTCCTTACACATCAAGTCAGTTCCGGACCGGCTGTTCCGGATCCGTCGTCAGACCTGCGCATCGGCCTCGGCGATGATTTCGCGAAGGCGCTCATAGCCCTCCGAAATCGTCGTCGTTTCCTCACGCTGTTGGCTCAAAAAAGCCTCAAGCGTGGGATTTATGGCGATGGCACGGTCCACCTTCGGATCTGACCCTTTGCGGTAAGCCCCCAGCCGGATCAGTTCCTCCATGTCCGAATAGATGGACATGAGCTCTCGCGCACGCGCCAATACCGGCCGAAAATCGGGCGGTACACACCCTGGCATGGTACGCGAGATGGACCGGAGCACGTTCACCGCCGGGTAGCGCCCCCGCTCGGCAATACCGCGCTCCATCACGATGTGCCCATCAAGAATACCGCGCACGGCGTCCGCAATGGGCTCATTGTGATCATCACCTTCCACCAAAACGGTAAAAAGTCCGGTAATAGAACCGGTAGAAGGCGTTCCAGGCCCTGCCCGCTCGAGAAGACGGGGCAATTCGGTGAAAACGGTGGGCGGATAGCCCTTGGCCGTGGGCGGTTCGCCGATGGAAAGGCCGATTTCGCGCTGCGCCATGGCAAAGCGGGTAAGACTGTCCATCATGCAGAGGACGCGCTTGCCCTCGTCGCGGAAAAACTCCGAAAGGGACAGCGAGATATAGGCCGCCTGCCGACGCATCAGCGCGGCTTCGTCGGAAGTGGCAACCACCACAACGGCGCGCTTGAGGCCCTCCTCGCCCAGATATTCCTGGATGAACTCATGCACCTCGCGGCCGCGCTCGCCGATGAGGCCAATGACCGAGACGTCGACATTGGTATTGCGCGCGAGCATCGACATGAGCACGGACTTGCCCACGCCCGAGCCGGCGAAGATGCCCATGCGCTGGCCTTCGCAGAGCGTGGTGAAGGTGTTTAGCGTGCGAACACCCAGATCAAGCGGATCGCCGACGCGCACGCGGTCGTGGGCGGCCAGAGGCGACTGGCGCAGGGGATAGGCACGTGCGCCACGCGCGAGCGGGCCCAGGCCATCAATGGGTTCGCCATTGGCATTGATGGTACGCCCCAGCCAGCTCATGGCGGGATTGACCGAGCCGTCATGGCGCTTGAAGACGGCCTTGCAGCCCAGCCGCACACCGCTCAACTCGCCGAAGGGCAGGCAGAGGGCGTGACCATCGCGAAAGCCGATGATTTCGGCGGCCAGGGTCCCCCCTTCGCTCCCCTCGATCATCACGCGCCCGCCCACACGCAATTCGCGAACCGGGCCGACCACTTCAATGAGCAGTCCCTGAACGGATTTGACGCGGCCGAAAACTTCGACGTCGTCTATGGCATCAATGGCCGAAATCAGCGCCTTCATGGGCGGCAGCAATCCTAGGGGTTAACGCGTATGGTTTCCGAGGCAGCTCGAATCGCCGGGCCTTCGAATCGAAAAGATAACCGAACCTTTACCATTTTTCGCTATCAGCTGAGCGGTTGGGCTTCGAGCGGCAAATGTGTCCACAGGGCCTGATTTGGTGGCAAACCGCCGGATTGCTTGAGTCCCGGGAGTCGTTTGCAACACCTTCTTAATGTGTTGGATTAAGAAATTTTCAGCTAATTTTCATTGAATTTTCAACGTTTTAGACTTAATTCACCTTACCCGTCTTTGCGTATTGCCGAACCGAATTAAACTTTGTTAACTATTTGGGCTTAGGCTTCAGTCATATCCAGTAGGGTTGGAGCGCGATGGGCGTGCTTGTCCTCCGTAGCGCGGGTTCCAGCAGGAACGAATGACAAGGGGAATATAATGCGGGTACTCCTTATTGAGGACGATAGCGCAACTGCGCAGAGCATCGAACTGATGCTCAAGTCCGAAAGTTTTAACGTCTATACCACCGATCTCGGTGAGGAAGGCGTCGACCTCGGCAAACTGTATGACTACGACATCATTTTGCTGGATCTCAATCTTCCCGACATGAGCGGGTACGAGGTGCTGCGCACGCTGCGCGTGGCAAAGGTCCAGACACCGATCCTGATCCTGTCCGGCCTGGCAGGTATCGAGGACAAGGTTCGCGGTCTCGGCTTCGGTGCCGACGACTACATGACCAAGCCGTTCCACAAGGACGAACTCGTGGCCCGCATCCACGCCATCGTCCGTCGCTCGAAGGGCCATGCCCAGTCGGTGATCTCGACGGGCGATCTGATGGTCAATCTCGACACCAAGACTGTCGAAGTGCAGGGCGCACGGGTGCACCTGACGGGCAAGGAATACCAGATGTTGGAGCTGCTTTCGCTCCGCAAGGGTACGACGCTCACCAAGGAAATGTTCCTCAACCATCTTTATGGTGGCATGGACGAGCCTGAACTCAAGATCATCGACGTGTTCATCTGCAAGCTGCGCAAGAAGCTTTCCGTTGCGACCGGCGGCAAGAACTACATCGAGACCGTCTGGGGCCGCGGCTATGTGCTGCGCGAGCCCGACGCGGACGAAGGCTACAGCGAAAACGTCGCCTGATCAGCTTTCGACGATCCCCAATTTGAAAACCCCGCGCCAACAGCGCGGGGTTTTTGCTTTTTCGGGTCTCGGTGTCGGCAGGAAAACCCGCCGCCTCCTGTCGAACCCCGCCCTGCCCGCTCGTCAAAAGGGCAAAGCATCCGGATTTTCCGGACAAGAGGGAGATCGACATGATCCGCAATCTTATGGCTATCGCCACCGCCCTGCTGCTCAGCACCCAGGCGCAGGCCCAGCCCGAGCCCAAAGGCGACTATGCCGAGGTGAACGGGATGAACATGTATTACGAAGTGTCCGGGACGGGCGATCCGCTGGTCGTCCTGCACGGCGCCTATATGAACATCCCGACCATGGGCGAGATCATCCCCAAGCTGGCCGAGACCCATCAGGTCTATGCGATAGAGTTCCAGGGCCATGGCCGCACCAACGATATCGAGCGGCCGGTGACCTATCCGAACCTGGCCGATGACGTCGCCGCCTTCATGGATGCGGTCGCGCTCGAGAAGGCCGATGTGTTCGGCTATTCGATGGGCGCGGCGGCGGCCCTGCAACTGGCCATCAGGCATCCCGAGAAAGTGGACCAGCTGGTCCTGGCATCGGTATCCTATGACATGTCCGGCTCGCAGCCCGAATTTCTCGAGATGATCCCGACCATGACGCCCGAAATGTTCGTCGGCCCGCCGATGGAGGACGCCTGGAAGCAATATGCGCCCAATCCGGACGGGTTTCGTCCCTTTGTCGAGCGGATGATCGCGCTCGAGCATGAGCCCCTGGCGTGGGAGGACGATGTCGCCAAGCTCAAGACGCCCATGCTGATCATTGCCGGCGATTCCGACATGGTGACCCTCGAGCATATCGTCAGCATGTTCCGTCTTGTGGGCGGCGGTGTCGCCGGTGACATGGGCAAGCCGCTTGCCACTTCGCGCCTCGCCATCCTGCCGGCGACGTCGCATACGGCCGTCATCGACCAGGTGGCGCTGCTGCACCTGTTGATCGAACCATTCCTCAACGGCGAAACGCCCAAGGGCATGTTTGAACAATAGCCTCTTGACGTCGAGGGATCGGCATTATGGTCTTCGAACCCTGTTCCGCGCATCGGCAGGAGGGGCGAGATGAACGACCGCAGCGAAACCGACCGCGCCATAAGCGCGGTCTGGCGTGTCGAACAGGCACGCCTGATTGCCGGGCTGACGCGGCTCGTTCGCGACATTTCTCTGGCCGAGGAACTGGCCCAGGAGGCGCTGATGGCGGCGCTGCGCACCTGGCCGGAGCGGGGCGTGCCCACCAATCCCGGCGCCTGGCTGATGCAGGCGGGCAAGCGCAAGGCCATAGACTATTTCCGCCACCGCAAGATGGCGGCGGGCAAGCTGGAGGAAATGGGACGCACCCTGGAGGAGGGCGTGCCCGATAGCGAGACGGCTCTTCACAATCAGATCGATGACGATGTGGGCGACGACCTGCTGCGCCTGATCTTCACCTCCTGTCATCCTATCCTGCCGGCCGAAAGCCGGGTGGCCCTGACGCTGAGGCTGATCGGCGGCCTGACCACCGAAGAGATCGCGCGCGCATTTCTCGCCAACGAACCGACGATCGGGCAGCGTATCGTGCGGGCCAAGCGCACCATTGCCGAGGCGGGACTGCCCTTCGAGGTGCCGCGGGGGGCCGAGCGCACCGAGCGGCTTTCGGCCGTTCTGGGCGTCCTCTATCTCATTTTCAACGAAGGCTATTCGGCGACCGCAGGCGAAGACTGGATGCGGCCGCAAATGTGCGAGGAGGCCATGCGGCTGGGGCGTATCCTGGCGGGGCTGATGCCGGACGAACCGGAAGTGCACGGCCTGTTGGCGCTGATGGAAATCCAGCATTCACGGGTTGCCGCGCGCACCAATGCCAAGGGCGAGCCGGTGCTGCTGCTCGACCAGAACCGGGCATCGTGGGACCAGCTGATGATCCGGCGGGGGCTGGCGGGGCTCGAAAAAGTCAATGAACTGGGCGGCGCGACAGGCCCCTATGCGCTGCAGGCAGCAATTGCGGCCTGCCACGCGCGGGCCCGCAAGGCCGAGGAGACGGATTGGGCACGCATTGCCGCGCTCTACCGGGTGCTGGCGGGGGTGATGCCCTCCCCTGTCGTCGAGCTCAACCGGGCCGTCGCCGTTTCAATGGCGGAAGGGCCCGCCGAAGGGATGCGAATCATTGAGCTGATCGCGGCCAGCGGCATGCTGGACAATTATCATCTGTTCTATGGCGTAAGGGGGGACCTGCTGCGCAAGCTGGGCCGGCACACCGAGGCCAATCTCGATTTTCTGCGGGCAGCGGAACTGACCCGCAACGAGCGGGAGAGAGCCTATCTGAAGGGCCGTGCCGAAGAGAAGATCGGGCAGGAAACGGGCTGAGAAAGAGACTCAGGCCGCCTCGACCAGTTCGAACTTGGATTCGAGCAGATGCCGGTCGAAGGGCTTCATCACGTAGTCGTCGGCGCCGGCCTTGAGCGCCATGGCGATGGCGCCGATATCGTTCTCGACCGTGCAGTAGACAACGCGGGGCTTCTCGCCCCCGACAAAGGCGCGCAGGAGTTTTAAGAACTCCAGACCGCTCATGATGGGCATGTTCCAGTCGAGCAGGATCGCGTCCGGCATTTCCTGCCGGCATTTCTCGAAAGCCTCCTGCCCGTCCTCGGCCTCGTCGACGATATAGTCGAGGTCTTCGAGGATGCGACGGGCCACTTTGCGCACGACGCTGGAATCGTCAACGATCAGGCAGCTGCGCATCAGGGGCTCTCCGGGCAGAATTATCCGCCCGGATCATAGGCCACAAACAATTGGGGAATGGTTAGCGCAATGCCAATCATTCACTCGGGCTGGTGGTGACCGCAGCGGGGGCTTCAGGCGCAATCGCCTCGGTGGCAGGCGTTTCCACCGCGGCGTCCTTGGACTTGGGGATGGCGGTGAAGAAGAACTCGGCGTTTTCGATGCCGATATTGATCTCCATATCGGTCATGCGGGCGAGAAGGCCGGTGTAGAAGGGCTGAATGCCCCGGGCGTCCACCGAACCTTCGTCCGGCATGCCTGAGAGCAGACCGGCCGTGCCGGCGGGAACCAGCGTCTTCTGGCGCTTTTCCGGGTCGCTCCTCGAGGTGAACTCAAACCGCTCCTCGCCGGCCGCGCCGGAGATCTTTGCGGTGACCAAGCCACCACGCGGAACCGAGCCGGCCGCGATGAGCAGCATGTTCATGAACAGCTTGGCCTTGTGCTTGGGCAGGAGAATCAGCGGCACCTGCCAGTCGAGCTCGGCCTTTTCGATGTCGAACTGGATGCGCGCCACGCGCTCGCATTCGCGCGTGTCGATATCCGTGCCCGAGGTTGAGGATGCGCCATAGGCAAGTCGGGCGAACTCGAGCTTGGCCCGGCTCTGCTTGGCAGCGCTGGCGATGAGGTCGCGGGCCCCGTCGGCCATGTCACCCTGGTTGGGGTCGGCCAGAACCTCCAGCCCGTTGCCGATCGCGCCAATGGGGTTGATCAGGTCGTGGCAGACTCTGGAGCACAACATCGCCGCGAGATCGGTTGCCTTGAG
Source organism: Devosia sp. FJ2-5-3 (assembly GCF_029201545.1). Lineage (NCBI taxonomy): Bacteria > Pseudomonadati > Pseudomonadota > Alphaproteobacteria > Hyphomicrobiales > Devosiaceae > Devosia > Devosia sp. FJ2-5-3. The sequence continues at coordinate 3,639,909 of NZ_CP104007.1, forward strand.
CTCAATAATATCGGCCATGGTGGGGTCTCCGTAGCGCCCGTGGGGCGAGAATCAATCAGTGGAACAATAGTGGGCGAGGCCTCGCCGCACTACCGGGTCGAAAGCGTTTTGGACAATGCCGGCCAATTGGCCTGCCCCTGACGGGCTGCCGCGTCGGGCGAAAGCAGGAAGGCTTCGCGGTTCGAAGCGGAATAGAACAGGAAGAGCCGCTGCTTGAAGACGGCGTAGATCGACGGATCCGAATCCGAGACGAAACCACGCGCCATGCTCATCGCGCCATGCCCACCATATTGGGGCGCATAGGTTTCCGGAGAGCGCTTGAAGATCTCGAGATTGGCTTCATTGGCAAAATGCCAGGGCGCGCCCATCCACTCGGTTTCGAATTCCGGCAGCCCCTTAAGAGGGGCCGGATCGGTAAAATAGGACACGGTGTCCATGCCCCCGAGCGCCACGCCGGTGAGTGGGTCAGCGACGATATAGCTCACCACGGACTGGGCATGCGCCGTCTGAACCATGGCGGCAAAGAGGCCCAATAGCGGCAGCAAGAGGGCCAGCATGGTTAAGATTTGTTTAGAGATATGCTTCATTATCGCGCTCAGGATCGGCAGGTCAGCATGGGGTGAATTTGCCGCAAAGACCTTAAGGTCTTCGTAACCGCCGCGATCGTCGCCGTTGGGAGAAATCAATGCTGAAGCGTCTGGCTCGGATAGCTACCCTGATAATCGCCTTTGCCCTGCCGGCTGCCCCGGCGCTGGCGCAAGGATCGCTCAGCGATACCTATTCGGGCGAGGAACTGGTCGAAAGCGGCCGCGAGTTTTTTGGCTCTGCCGCACAGGGGCTTGCCTCGCTGGTCGAGCGCGCCGTCAGCCAGTTTGGCCTGCCCAACGGATATGTCTTGGGCGAAGAGGCCGGCGGGGCGCTGATCATCGGCGCCAAATATGGCGAGGGCACCCTCTACACCCGCAATGCCGGCCAATACTCCCTCTTCTGGCAGGGTCCGAGCATCGGCTTCGACGTCGGCGGCGACGGCTCGAAGGTGATGATGCTGGTCTACAACCTCAACACCATCCAGGAAATTCTGGGACGCTATCCGGGCGTCGATGGCTCCGCCTATGTCATGGGCGGACTGGGGATGACCGTGGTCAAGCGCGGCAATGTGGTCGTCGTGCCGATCCGCTCCGGCGTCGGCGCGCGGCTGGGCATCAATGTGGGGTATCTGAACTTCACCAACGAGCCTACATGGAACCCCTTCTGATCGGGCTCATTGCCCTGAAGTCCTGCACGGCCGGGCAATCGCTCCGGCTTTGTCGTGACGGGCCCCCATAAAGTGGGTTAGGGTCCGGGACTGGCGGGACCCGCCAGACGGGCCCAGCGTCGCCGAAAACAGGATCTAGCCTTGCGGGCGAACCCTGCGGCTGCGGTTGGAGTATTGCGTGATGCTGATCGAGAACCTGATGTATTTTGCCCTGGGCGTGCTTGCGGCAGGCCTGGTTTCGCTCATCATCATGCCGGCGGTCTGGAAGCGGGCGGTGCGGCTGACCAAGCGCCGGATCGAGGCGGCAACACCGATCACCCTCGCCGAATTCCGCGCCGACAAGGACCAGCTCCGCGCCGAATTCGCCCTGACCACGCGTCGGCTGGAGATGAATGTCGAAGCCCTGCGCCAGCGCCTCGCCGAGCAGGTGAGCGAAGCCAGCCAGAAAAGCACCGACCTCGGCGCCTTGCAGATCGAGCGGGAAAAGCACCTCGGCATCGTCCAGGAGTTCGAAAAACGCGAAGTCGACCTGCGCGCCCGGATCGTCGAACTGGAAAAAGAGACCACCGACCTCGCCCAACGCCTGCGGATGCGCGAGCGGGAGGCCGAGACGCGCCAGGCCGAGATCGAGCAATTGCGCGCCGGCAGAACCGGCGAACCGAACTTTCCGACAGAACCCGAACAGCTCGAGGACGCCGAAGCGCGGATGGCCAGCGCTGAAGACCAGCTCAATGCCCTCCTCGCGGAGACGGCAGGCCCGGCCAGGGACGGCAATGGAGAGACCGGCGAACAATTGCTGGCCGACCGGCTAGGCCTCGAGGACGAGGTGGAAAAGCTGCGCGTCAGCGTCATGGACGTGCAATCGGCCATTCTGTCCGACTGGGACAGCGACCGGCTCGATCGCAGCGCCCTGCGGTCCCGGCTGAATGATATCGCCACAAGCGTCAGCCGGCTGGTCTACGCCCCTGAGCCGCAGACCGCATCCACCCCGCGCGAAGAGGAAAGCCTTTTTGCCCGCGTGCAGCGCTTCGCCGATGACGGCGAAAGCGAGGATGTGATCGAGCACCAGCCGGCACAGCCCCGCGGCGGCACCCTCGCCGACCGGCTGGCCGCAGTTCGCGAAATCCAGGGCCGCTGAGGGCCGGCTCTAGAGCAATTCACCGCGTCGTTGACGCGCTGGAAACGCTCTAAGTCCTTGTTTATCGCGCTCCCGAATCGGAAAAGCGGTGTCCACTTTTCCTGGAAACGCTCTAGCGGCGGCCAATCTCGATGGTCCGAACCAGTTCGCCCGTGCCCGCATCGAAGATGACCAGGCTGACGCTGCCACCCACGCTATAGGTCACCTGGATAGTGCCATCGCTCGATAGCGCGGAAACCACTTCGGCCCCATCGGGAACCAGAACCGCGGCAGTTTGTGGCGGGGGCGGACTATCGCGGTTGAGCCGATAGACAAGCGCGAAGCCAACGGCCATAAAGCCGAGCAACATGATGCCGATCGAAAATCCGAAGGATCGGCGCGCCTTTCCAAAAGCGGCAGCGGCCTCGGGCGAGATTTTTGCATCTCCCGGGTTGACGTTGTTGCCGGACTTTTCAGGATCACTCATGGCAGAAGACACCGATTTCGAATTCGAGGGCGAGCCGGTCGAGGTAGTCGTCGATGAAATCAATGCCGGGGGCCGGCTCGATGCCGTCCTCGCCAAGGAGCACGATGTGCTCAGCCGTAGCCGGATCAAGGATCTCATCCTCGGCGGCGCCGTTTCCATCGACGGCAAGACCGTCAGCGAACCCAATTATCGTCTGAAGACGGGCGAGACAATCGTCCTTCTTGCCCCACCCCCTGAAGATCCCGAGCCGCAGGCCCAGGATATTCCGCTCGATATCCTCTATGAGGACGATGACCTTATCGTCATCAACAAGCCGGTGGGCATGGTTGTTCATCCCGCGCCGGGCTCGCCTGACGGCACGCTGGTCAATGCGCTGATCTTTCACTGCGGGGATAGCCTGAAGGGCATTGGCGGGGTCAAGCGCCCGGGCATCGTGCACCGTCTGGACCGCGACACCTCCGGCGTGATGGTGGCCGCCAAGACCGAGGCTGCCCACAAGCATCTGTCCGCACAGTTCGCCGACCACGGGCGGACCGGCCCGCTGCATCGCGCCTATACCGCCTTTGCCTGGGGCATGACCAATAGCGGCGTCGGCACGGTGGAAGTGCCGCTGGGCCGCGACCCGGCCAATCGCCTCAAACAGGCGGTGCGCAAGGATGGCCGCGAGGCGATCACGCACTATGCGGTGGAAGCGCGCTTTGGTGATGTGGGCTGGGACATAACCCGCATCCAGTGCCAGCTCGAAACCGGTCGTACGCACCAGATCCGCGTGCACATGGTCTATATCGGCCATCCCCTCGTCGCCGACCCGGTCTATGCTTCGGGCTACGCAACCAAGATCAACAAACTGCCCGAAGATCTGGCGGGGATCGTTCGGGGCCTTGGCAGGCAGGCCCTTCATGCGGCGGAACTGGGATTTGAGCACCCGACCACCGGCGAAGAGATGATGTTCGAAGCCGAACTCCCGGACGATCTGGCAGCGCTTGAAGACGCGCTCGAGCCCTATAACCGCGCCATTGCCCGGCACTAGAGCATTGCACCGCGTCGTTGACGCGATGAAATCACTCTATGTCCCTGTCGCGTTTCCGAACCGGAAAAGTGGTGTCCACTTTTCCTGGAAACGCTCTAGCACCGGACTCACCCAAGGGTGAACGAACCAAACAGGGTCGGGCTGCGTAATGTTTATGTAACTGAACGTCGGAACATTATGGCGAAGGGAACTCTCTCCAATTTGTAACGTTGGATAGAGCTTAGCCTCTTAAATTCGACAAAGTGACCCCTATATATGGCGGTACATTCGAACACTGTGCCAGATTGGACAGGTTCGGAGTTCCGCCCGTGCAATGCGGGGGATGCTGAAAGGGGGTGCGTCCATGGCCCAAACAAATCTGCCCGTTCTCTCCGCCGAAGGCGGCTTGTCGCGTTATCTGCAGGAAATCCGGAAGTTTCCCATGCTGGAAGCGGACGAAGAGTACATGCTGGCAAAGCGCTACAAGGAACATGAAGATCCAGGCGCCGCCCAAAAACTCATTACCAGCCATCTGCGTCTCGTGGCCAAGATCGCCATGGGCTATCGCGGCTATGGCCTGCCGATTTCCGAGGTGATCTCGGAAGGCAATGTCGGCCTCATGCATGCGGTCAAGCGCTTCGAGCCGGAAAAGGGTTTCCGTCTCGCGACCTATGCGATGTGGTGGATCCGTGCCGCCATCCAGGAATATGTGCTGCGCTCGTGGAGCCTCGTGAAAATCGGGACTACCGCGGCGCAAAAGCGTCTGTTCTTCAACCTGCGCAAGGTGAAGGGGCAGATCGCCGCCCTCGAAGAGGGGAGCCTGCACCCGGACCAGGTCAAGCAGATCGCCACCACGCTCAAGGTTACCGAGCAGGATGTGGTGCAGATGAATGCGCGCCTTTCCGGAGACGCTTCGCTCAACTCGCCCATGCGGGCGGACGAGGGATCGTCGGAATGGCAGGATTGGCTGGTAGACGACACGCCTGACGCCGAAACCACTCTGGGCGAGAGCCAGGAATTCGACGAGCGCATGGGCCTTCTTACCCAGGCCATGGATGTGCTCAATGAGCGCGAGCGCGCCATTTTCCAGGCACGGCGACTGCAGGAGAACCCGTCGACACTCGAAGAGCTGGCGCAGCAATATGACGTTAGCCGCGAGCGTATCCGGCAGATCGAGGTCCGCGCCTTCGAAAAGGTGCAAGAGGCTGTGCGCGAGGCTGCGCACACCTAGTCCTTGTTAGGTCGCGTTCCAGGCGGCAAATGAGATCGAGGCCCCCGTGTCCAGAATGGCGCGGGGGCTTTTTTATGCGGCGGCGAGAAATTACACCGCCATAAGATCCCAGAGGCGCTCGCGCCCTAGGATCAAGAGCCAGGGCGTGGCATCGGCGGGGACGATCTCGACCATACCGCCGGTTCCTTCATTGGAGGTGCCGAGCAGGCCACCCGGCTCGAGCAGAAGATCGTCCATCGGATAAAAAAGTCCGCTTGAGGACCGGAAGCGGATCGGCACCAGCGGGTGTATGGAAACACGCTCCCGTTCCGCCGCCGAGAACCGGACTGGCCCGGTGGCCGCCAGGGCCACATCCACTTCGTCGATCAGCATCAGCCGACGCATCGGCGCATATTGCAGGACGGCGCTCAGGGCCGCTAGCGTATGGTCGAGGCGCTTGCCCGTCATGCCCAGCGCCAGGGTGATGGGAGCGCTGGTGGAATAGAGCGCCTTCTGGAAATCGGTGGTGATCTGCTCGGGAATGTGGAGCACGCGGGTGCGCGCTTCCCAGCCGGCGCGATCGCGCACCGAATCAAGATCGCCGATGATCGCCTCGGGGACGAGGCCGGCATCGCCGATGATATCGGCGCCGCCATCGGCACCGACGAGGGCGACATGTCGCGCCGCAAGTTCGCGCAAAAGGGCGGGATCCACGGCGCCGCCGCCAACAATGGCGAGGGGGCGATCGAAGGCGAGTGGCACGTCGGCCGCTGCGCCCGGGCTAGGGTCTTGCACTGTCAATGATCTCTCACTAAGGTCCGCATCGTCTCGCTGGGGTGTTCCGGTTGCTGCCGGAGCTGAGAGTTACCCATTGAACCTGAACCAGGTCATGCTGGCGGAGGAAGTTCGAGATGGCAAGGGCGCCGTTTCGCGTCCTCACCATTGACACAACCCTTCTCACATGACCGCAACCTTTGAAGGGATGATCGCATGATCAAATCCACCTCCATGGCGCTTGCGGTCCTTTTTGGATTGTCTGCCGCGCCCATCCTCGCCCAGGATGTGCCCACGCTTACCATTTACACCTATGACGGTTTTGCCTCGGAATGGGGCCCCGGGGCCAAGCTCTCTGAGGGCTTTGAGGCCGTCTGCGGCGGCTGTAAGGTCAACTGGATCGCGGCCGACAGCTCGATCGGCACGCTGCGGCGCGTGCAACTCGAGGGCGATACGACCGAGGCCGATCTGATCGTCGGGCTCGACACCGCCATTGCCGGTGAAGCGCGGGCGACGGGGCTTTTTGCCGACCATGGGCTGGACCTTTCGGGCCTCGACCTGCCGGGTGAGTGGACCGACGCGCAATTCGTGCCGTTCGACTATTCGCACTTTGCCTTCGTCTATGATGCGGACACAGTCGCCAATCCGCCCCGCTCGTTCGAGGAGCTGATCGCGCTGCCCGAAGACTTCAAGATCGTGGTGCAGGATCCGCGCTCGGCAACACCGGGGCTCGGGCTCGTGCTCTGGATCAAGGCCGCCTATGGCGACCGCGCCGCCGAAATCTGGGCCGGTCTCAAGCCGCATATCCTGACCGTGACGCGCGACTGGAGCGATTCCTATTCGCTGTTCCTCGATGGCGAAGCCGACATGGCGCTCTCCTACACGACATCCCCGGCCTATCACCGGATCGACGAGGGTGACGACAGCATTCATGCGGCCCTCTTCGAGGAAGGGCACTATGCCCAGATCGAGGTGGCCGGCATTCTGAGATCGTCCGATCAGCAGGAACTGGCGCAGAAATTCCTCGCCTGGTTCGCTTCGGCCGAAGGGCAGAAGATCATTCCGACGACCAATTGGATGTTCCCGGTGGTGGATCTGGACGGCGACCTCGACCCCGCATTCGCCACCCTGCCCCAGCCGGAGAAAACCCTGACGCTGAGCGATGAGGACATCCTCGCCAATAGCGCAGCCTGGATCGACGAAATGCTGGCTGCGGTGCAGTAGGGGTTCCAACCAACAACACCCCCTCCTAGCCTCCCCCTCAAGTAGGGGGAGGGACTTATCGAGTTTTTTGCATGATCTGTGAGCCACCGAAGCACTCCTCCCCCTTTTTCAGGGGGAGGTTGGGTGGGGGTGGAGCCAGGCAGCGCTCTGATGACTGGAAGGCAAAGGGACCAAGAATGTCGACGCTCCCCCAACGCCCGCTGCGCATTGCAGCAGCATGGACGCTCGCCATGGCGATCGCCGGGCTCATCCTGGCCGTGCTGTGGGCAATCCTCGCGGCAGCCGGCGATGGCGCCGGCAATTCACGGGTCGATATCGCCCATCTCGTGCGGATGACAACGATCCAGGCCGGGCTGACCACCGGGCTGTCGCTGGGCGTAGGCATGGCGCTGGCCTGGGCGCTGAACCGGCTGCGCTTTCCCGGTCGGGACCTGATCGTCGGGCTCTTTGCCGCCGCGATCGTGACGCCGGGCATGGTGGTCGCGTTCGGGCTGCTCTCGATATGGGGCCGAAACGGCTGGATCAATGAGGCGAGCCGGGCGCTGTTCGGCTTTTCGCTCGGCAATCCGGCCTTTGGCCTGTCCGGGATCTTGCTGGCCCATGTCATTCTCGATGGCGCCTTCGCCGCGCGCATCCTGCTTGCACGGCTGGACGCTGTTCCCTCGTCCCGGCTGAAGGTGGGCCAATCGCTGGGGCTTTCGGCATGGAAACGCATCCAGCTCATCGACTGGCCCGCCATGCGCGGCAGCCTGCCTGGGCTCGGCGCGATCATTTTCCTCCTCGCCTTCACCAGTTTTCCCATTGTGCTGCTGCTCGGCGGCGGGCCCGCCAACCAGACGCTGGAAGTGGCGATCTATTCGGCCGTTCGACAGGATTTCGACCTCGTCGGAGCCGTCCGACTGGCGGCGACGCAGATCGCGGTCTGTTCGCTGGTTATCCTTCTGGCGTCGGCCATGCCGCCGGTGCCGACGGCGCTCGGGCGATCCGCGCAGCCGCGCTGGCAGGATGGGCCGGGGGCACGTGGTCTGCAATGGCTGGTCCTCGTCATCGCCTCTATCGGGTTTGCGCTCCCGCTGGTGTCCGTCCTGATCGATGGTCTGGGCACGGGTCTTCTGCGTGTGCTCGGGCAAGCCGCCTTCTGGTGGGCCGCACTGACCAGCCTCGGCATCGGGGCGAGCTCGGCGCTCTTGACGCTGATCCTTGCCCTTGCCCTGTCCCTCGGACGGGCCGCCTTGGCCGGCCGGTTAGGGCGAACGGTGCTGGGTGCGCCGACTTTCGCCTATCTCGCCGTGCCGGCAGTGGTGCTGTCGCTCGGGTTTTTCCTTCTCGTACGCCTATTGGGATTCGCGCCGGGACAGGCGGCGCCGATCGTCGTCATTATTGCCAATGCGCTCCTCGCCCTGCCCTTTGCGGTCGCCACGCTGGGCCCGCCGCTCGACGCGGTGGCGCGCACGCGCGGCAAACTCATCCGCTCGCTGGGCCTTTCGGGCTCCCAGCAGTTCTGGCGCGTCGAGTTCCCCCTGCTGGGCAAGGATATCGGGCTAATGCTGGCGCTGGCCTTCTGCTTTTCGCTCGGCGATCTCGGTGTCATTGCCCTCTTTGGGACGCAGGATTTCCAGACGCTCCCGCTGATGATGTTCCGGGCGCTGGGCGCCTATCGCAGCAATGATGCTGCGGCTATCGCGGCCCTCTTGCTGGTCGCCACGATCATCGCCTTTGTCGGCCTACCACGCCTGTTTGAGAGACTAGCCCATGCTGCGCGCTGATAATTTGTCATTCGCTTATCCCGGACAAGCCCTGCCCTATCAGTTCAGCTTCGAGGCGCTTCCGGGTGAGGTAACCGCGATCTCGGGAACAAGCGGATCGGGCAAGTCGACGCTGCTCGACCTGATCGCAGGATTTTTGCAGCCGCAGGGCGGCAGGCTCGTTCTGGATGAGGCGAACCTTTCGCCACTGCCTCCGGAGAACCGCCCGGTGTCGCTGCTGCTGCAATCGGACAATCTCTTCGACCACTTGAGCGCCCGGCAGAATGTGGAGCTTGGACTGCCGCGTGAGATTGCGGCGGCCAGCAGGCGCGCACTGGTCGAAACGGCGCTGAAAGATGTGGGTCTTTCCGCCCTGGTCGACCAATCGGCATCGACGCTGTCCGGGGGGCAGAAGCAGCGCGTGGCGCTGGCCCGGACGCTGCTGCGGGATCGACCGATCCTGTTGCTGGACGAACCCTTTTCCGCTCTCGATGACGAGACGCGCCTGACGATCAGGGACCTCGTCGGCGCGCTGACGCGTGCGCAGGGCTGGCACACGATCCTCGTCAGCCATCATGCCGACGATGTGGCGGCGCTGGCGGCGCGGCACTATCGGCTCGTGGATGGATCACTGCGCCTCGAAGAAACGCCCGCAAAACCCTGATCGGATATCGGCCGCCCCGTGATGAGATCAGGGGGCGGCGGAGAGCTTATTCGGCCCAGCGCGCAAAGACGTCTTCGAACAGGGCCTGGGCCTCCTCATCCTTTTCAAGGGTCAGGATGGCGTTGCGGCCGGTGCCGTAGATGACGGCGAGGTCGAGCCAGCGACGGCTTTCCAGGAGGCCAACATTGTTGGCGGCATCTTCGGGCGAGGCGCTGAGCGCAAAAAGGAACGAATTGCCGACAATGCGGGCCGATGCGCCGACAAGCGGCGTACCCGGGACCAGTTCTTCATCCTTGAGGAGCACCCCCGGCAGGCTCGAAATCGAACCGCCGATGAACGTATCGGGGATGTTGAACGAGACTTCCATCAGGTGCGAGGCGGGAAGGCTGGGGTCGGCATTCTTGCGAATGGTGACGTCGACGCTGAGATTGCGCGCCGGGATGCTGGCTTCGGCGACAAGCGTGGGCAGGCCCACTTCATCCACGCCCTCTTCCCAATCAACCGTTCCCGAGAACGGCACCGCGCCGGTGCGGCCATCCGCCGAGGCTTCCAGCAGCAAGGACTGGCTGCCGGCGAGCACGGCCGGATCGACCGAAGCGGCCGCGTCGGTGGCAGCGATGGTCGTGTCATTGCCCGAGAGGCGTTCCTCGGTTTTTTCTGCGCCATTGAGCGAGGGCAGCGCGGTTTCCGTGCCACTCGGGATGACAGGCTCGGGCGTGGGCTCGAGGCGATCATCGGCCTCGAGGCCTTCGAGCGCGCTGGTGGGTTCGCCGGGCGTATTGGTCGCCGTGTTGCCCGGCCCGGTACCGGCCTCGCTATTGGGCCCCGCCTCGGGTGCGGGCTGGGGACCATCGAGGGTTGGCGTCGGCGTTGCAGTGGGGATTTCAGCCGTCTGGGTGACACTGGTCTGGGCCGTGCCGAACATCTGGTCTAGATCGACATAACCCTCGCGCCATGCCCAGAAGCCGGCGCCGCCGACCCCGGCCAGGAGGAAGGCAAAAACGACGAGGAAAATGGTCAGGCCAGCGGAGGACCGGCGCTCGGTTTCGGCCTCGGCGGGGGCAAAGCCGCTATCGTCAACCGCCAGCGTATCGTCGCCGGGCGGATCGAGTTCGAGGTCTTTGGTTTCGGTGCCTGCGCTCGCTTCGCCACGGGCTTCCCGATCGAGCGTCTCGATGGCGCGCTCGATGGCGCCCTCGGCCTCGCGGGCCTCATCGGCTTCCACTTCGACTTCGCGCACCGCCGAGAGGGCGGTCTCGACCGGTGCTTCATCGGCAAGGACCGGCTCGACAATCGCCTGCCGGGCAAGCGACGAACGGCCCGAGATGACAGGCTCAACCCGCGCCAGTCCGGGTGACACACTGACGGAGCTGGCCGGGCCCTTGAACCCACCGTCGCGGGACGACACGGGACCAACGGGTTTGAGAGGGATGGGCTGAGAGGACGGGAAGACGACCGGAGCGGCTTTCGGGGCCTCCGGCTTTTCAGCTTCGGTCGGCTCTTGTCGCGGCCGGTCGTCGGCTGCCTCGCGGAGGGCGGGCTCGACTGCCGGTTCAGCCACAGGCTCGACTGCTTCCACCTTGGCGCCGGCGAAGCTGGCGGCCTCGTCGATAATGGCTTCGATGGAGAGGATATCGTTGTCCGGCGGATCGGCCGGAGGCGCCTCCTTGGGCGCGGGAGCCACGCTCGGTTCGGGCTTGGCCACTTTGGCAGTGGGCTCCGGCGCGGGCGCTGGGCGCGGCTTTTCAACGGGCGGTGCCGCAACCGGGGGCGGCGCAACCGGTGTCGGTTCTACCGGCTTGGGTTCGGCGGCCGCAGGCACGGGCGCGGCCGGTGCCTGGGCGACATGGGGCGCTGGAGCAATGGGCTTGGCCGCGAGCATGGCTTCGCGACCAAGAGAAATGACGGCCTCGCTGGCCTCCTGCTCGACCTGACGGATACAATCTTCGAGCTGCAGTCGATGTTGCGTGATTTCGCGGGCCGGCAAAGGGGGCTGGATGGCCCGCAACTGCCCGACAAGAGCCGAACGCGCCTTCTCGTAGACCGCGCGCCGCGCGGCCCCATTGTTTTCCGGCAGCGCCGAAATAGCGCGGCGCAACAGCTCCTTATAATCCGCCATTGGCTAGTTGGTACTCACAATTGCAGCAAGGTGTTGTATCAAAATTTATCAGTCTTGGAATGGGTCAACCACAAGGATGGTGTCTGCCCGTTCCGGACTGGTGGAGAGCAGCGCAACCGGGGCTCCGATCAGTTCCTCGATATAGCGAACATATTTGACCGCCTGAGCCGGCAGTTCCGCCCAGCTGCGCGCGCCGGCAGTGGTTTCCGACCACCCTTCCAGCGTTTCGTAGATCGGCTTAACGCGGGCTTGTGCCCCCATTGAGGCAGGCAAATAATCGATGCGTGATCCATCCAGCTCGTAGCCGACGCAGACCTTGATCTCTTTGAGGCCATCGAGGACGTCGAGCTTGGTCAGCGCAATGCCGGTGATGCCGCTGGTCTTGACGGTCTGGCGGACCAGCACGGCATCGAACCAGCCGCAACGACGCGGACGACCGGTATTGACGCCGACTTCCTTGCCGACGGTGGCGAGGTGTTGGCCGATCTCGTCATCGAGTTCGCAGGGGAACGGGCCTTCGCCCACGCGGGTCGTATAGGCCTTAGTGATGCCCAGCACATAGCCGATAGCCGTGGGGCCGAGGCCCGAGCCGGCAGCTGCCTGGCCGGCAACCGTGTTCGACGAGGTGACGAAGGGATAGGTGCCATGGTCATTGTCGAGCAGAGCGCCCTGCGCCCCTTCGAACAGGATGCGGGCGCCTTCGCGGCGCTTGTCTTCGAGCACGCGCCAGACCTGGTCCATGAAGGGCAGGATTTCGCCGGAAATGGAGGTGAGTTCCTCGTAGATCGCGTCGGCCGATATCTCGACCAGCCCCATGCCGCGACGCAGGGCATTGTGGTGGGTCAAGAGGCGCTCGATCTTGGGCATGAGCGTTTCGGGTTCGCTCAAATCGATCAGACGAATGGCGCGACGACCAACCTTGTCTTCATAGGCAGGACCGATACCGCGGCGGGTGGTGCCGATCTTGAGGCCGGAATTGGCATCCTCGCGAATGGCGTCGAGCTCGCGGTGAAGAGAGAGAATGAGTGGCGCATTGTCGGCGATGCGCAAAATCTCGGGCGTGATGGTGACGCCCTGCCCGCGCAACTTGGCCATTTCCGCAACAAAATGATGCGGATCGACCACGACGCCATTGCCGATGACAGAGAGCTTGCCCTGGACCAGACCTGAAGGCAGCAGGGCCAGCTTGTAGCTTACCCCATCAATGACCAACGTATGCCCTGCATTGTGGCCTCCGTGAAAACGCACAACCACATCGGCACGCTCGCTGAGCCAGTCAACAATCTTGCCTTTGCCCTCGTCGCCCCATTGCGAGCCGACGACAACCACATTCGCCATAATCAAGTCTTTCCCAAGAGAACGCGAAAAAGTCGGGTTTGGCTTGGCGCCCTACCCTTCCTATGAATTTGGACGGCTGTTCCCCCGGCCACCTTTGTCGGGTTTGATTGTGGCCGAATAACTGCTAAGTCCGATTGTCCTTACATCACTGGCGCCCCGATGACAAAGCCGCATCTAGACGAAAAACGCGTCATTTCCGCGCCTTTGCTCGACCAGCCCTATTTATTGCTCTTCCTGGCCCCGCTTTTCTGGGGTGGAAACGTGGTGGCGGCAAAACTCGTCGTTGGGGAAATCGATCCGTTCCTGCTGCTCGCCAGCCGCTGCGTTCTGGCCACGCTGTTCATTTTCCCGTTCGCATGGAAGCATCTGCAGGGCGACTGGGCGGTGGTGAGGAGGCACTGGCCGATCCTCATGGCCTATGGCGCGATCGGTTATGCCCTTTTCAACGGCTTGCTCTATGTGGGGCTGCAGGGTACGAGCGGGGTAAACTCGGCCATCGTGCAAGCCTCGCTGCCCATGCTGATTCTGGGCTGCAATTTCATCGTCTTCCGCGTGCGGGCACGCTGGCTGCAGATCGTCGGGGTGCTGCTCGCCATTTTCGGCGTGCTGCTTACGGCCACCCATGGCGATGCCGCGCGCATCTTGACGCTGGACTTCAATTCCGGCGACATGTTCGTGATCCTCGCGTGTTTCGCCTATACCGGCTATACGCTGGCGCTGCGGTTCAGGCCGAAAATGAACATTATGAGTTTTATGGCCGTGTCGTTCTCCGGCGCAGCCATCACCGCTCTGGCGATGCTCTTTTCGTTCCGCGATGGGGTCACCGAGATTGCCAGTCTGGGTAGCGCCTCGGCGACTGTGTGGGCCGTCATCGCCTATGTTGCAGTCTTTCCATCCATGTTCAGCCAGGTCGCCTATGCGCGAGGGGTCGAACTTGTCGGGGCCAATCGCGCGGCGCCGAGCCACAATCTCATTCCCGTCTTTGGCACGCTCGGCTCGGTGATCATCCTGGGCGAGAGCCTCGAAGGCTATCACTTCCTGGCGGCCACAATCATCGTTGCCGGGATCGTGCTGGCCGAATGGGCGGCGCGGCGGAAGGCGTAAAACCTCCTCACAAAAGTCAAACTGATGTGCAAGCAAGGCTGCGAAGGGGTTCCCTTCGTTCCCGCTGAGGCACGCCAATGCCGGAGGGCAATGACACAGTCGCGGTGACACCGCACCCTCGTGCGCAGCGCGCTCAATCGCTGATCCAGCAATTGGCGCTTGTCGCCCTGCTGGGGGTTTGTCTGGGTTTCATCATGCAGGCGGTGGTCATCATCGCCCGTATTTTGGGAGGCGGCGTTTTCCCCGGCGCGACACTTCTCGCCGATATTGTGCAGACCGTCACTTGGTCCTGGCTGGTCTGCACCGGTGTTACGATCGGCGTTGCGGTCGGCAAGGGCAGAAAGGCGCTCGCCGGTCTGGTCGGGCTGCTTTTCGCGCCGGTGGCGCTGGCCGCGGCCAAGGCCGCGCAACGCGCCGTGCTTGCGATCATCGAGGCAATCGAACAGCCTGCAACCGTTCCGCTCGCGACAGCCGGGGTGGTGCGCGCCATCGAATATGGATTGCTGGCCTATCTGCTGGCACGGTTGACCGAGCGAAGGGTGTTGCGGCCAAGGCGCTATATCGCCACCGGGCTGGCCATTGGCCTGAGCTTTGGTGTGGTGCTGGTGTGGCTGACCTATCGCTCGATGGAATTGGTCGGCAAGGCCCCGACCACCGCGCAATTGCTGGGCCTCGTTGCCAACGAAATCGGCACGCCCATTGGCTGCGCCATCATCATCTATGTCGCGCAATTGGCGAGTTACAGCGCCCGCGTCTATTCGCGCCACGCCACGGATGCAGAGCCGCGCGGGGGAATGAAGAGGGCGGGATAAACCCGCCCTTTTTTTGCTTTTGTCTTAAAACTTCAGGGCCTTGGCCTGTTTGACGCCATCGAGGGCGGCGATCTGGCCGAGCTGTTCTTCGGTCAGGGTGCCATCGATGGAAACGAGCGCGATAGCATCGCCACCGACCTCGGCACGGCCCAGGTTGAAGTTGGCGATGTTGATGCCCAGCGTGCCGAGCAGCGTGCCGAGGCGACCGATATGACCGGGCTTGTCGGCATTGGTGACATAGAGCATGGACGGCGTGAGCTCGGCTTCCATGTTGATGTCCTTGACCTGGATGATCCGCGGCTTGCCATTGACGAAGAGCGTCCCGGCCAGCGCCCGGGTCTGCCGCTCGGTGGTCACGGTCAGGCGGATATAGCCCTCATAGGCGCCCTGCTGGTCGCGGGTGGTGGTCTCCACCACAATGCCACGATCCTTGGCGATCTGGGGGGCGGAGACCATGTTCACCTCGCCCATCGAGGGCTTGAGGACGCCATTGATGGCGGCGGCGACCATGGGGCGGATATTGAGGCCTGCCGGGGTGCCTTCGAACTCGATCTTGATGCCCGAGATCGAGGTCTCGGTCAGCTGGCCGGCAAAGGAGCCGATGGCTTCGGCAAGCTTGACCCAGGGGGTGATGATCGGCGCTTCTTCGGCCGAAATCGACGGGAAGTTCAACGCGTTAGTGATCTCGCCGGTCATCAGATAGGCCGAGATCTGCTCGGCGACCTGGAGCGCCACATTCTCCTGGGCTTCGGTGGTCGAAGCGCCGAGGTGGGGGGTGCAGATGACGTTGGGGAGTTCGAACAGCGGGTTGTTCTCGGCCGGCTCGACGAGGAAGACGTCGAGGGCGGCGCCGGCCACATGACCGGACTTAAGTGCTTGATAAAGCGCGTCTTCGTCGATCAGGCCACCGCGGGCGCAGTTGATGATCCGGACGCCTTTTTTGGTCTTGGCGAGGGTTTCGGCGTTGAGGATGTTGCGGGTGGCGTCGATCAGCGGAGTGTGGAGAGTAATAAAGTCGGCGCGCGCAAGAAGATCGTCGAGCTCGACCTTCTCGATGCCAAGCGTCTGGGCACGTTCTGGAGTGAGGAACGGGTCGAATGCAATAACTTTCATACGCAGACCAATAGCGCGATCCGCGACAATCGAGCCAATATTGCCGGCACCGATCAAACCAAGCGTTTTATTGGTAACCTCGACGCCCATGAAGCGGTTCTTCTCCCACTTGCTGGCGCGAGTGGAGGCGTCTGCTTCGGGGAGCTGGCGCGCCAGGGCCATCATCATGGCAATGGCATGCTCGGCAGTCGTGATCGAGTTACCGAAGGGTGTATTCATCACAATGATGCCCTTCTTGGTCGCAGCCGGAATATCGACATTGTCGACACCAATACCGGCGCGCCCGACGACCTTCAGATTAGTCGCAGCTGCAATGATCTTCTCGGTGACCTTTGTCGCCGAGCGAATGGCGAGACCATCATACTGACCAATGACTTCGAGAAGCTTCTCTTTGTCTTTGCCCAGATCGGGAAGATAGTCGACCTCGACGCCGTTATCCTTGAATATCTGGACGGCAGTTGGGCTCAGTTTGTCCGAAACGAGAACTTTTGGCATGGGTGAAAGCCTTTTTGGGTGTCACGCCAGGCGTGACCGCAGAAGGGAATTGGTTAGCAGAACGTTAGCGTTGACGGCGCCGAGATGAGAATTCGGTGGTCAGAAAGACCCCCACCTGGCCTCCCCCTGTAGGAGGGGAAGACCCCCACCTGACCTCCCCCTAAGAAGGGGGAGGGATGGCTCCGAGTTGGTGGCAACATCTGGCCACTTGCTCGATCAGCCCCTCCCCCTATCAGGGGGAGGATGGGTGGGGGTATTTCAGGCCTCAGGCAGCAAGCTTGAGGGCGGCCTTTTCTTCGGCGAAGGCCCAGTCGAGCCATGGGGTCAGCGCGGCGAGGTCAGAGGCCTCGATGGTCGAGCCGGCCCAGATGCGCAGGCCCGCGGGGGCATCCTTATAGGAGCCGAAATCATAGCCGACGCCGAGCTTGTCGAGACGGGCCACGATGGCCTTGGCAAAGGCGGCCTGGCCATCGGCGTCGAGCGCGGTGATGGCGGGGTCGACGATGGAAAGGCAGACCGAGGTGTTCGAGCGGGTTGCCGGATCCTTGGCGAGGAAATCGACCCAGTCGGTCTTGGCGACCCAGTCGGCCAGAACCTTGAAATTGGCGTCGGCGCGAGCCTGCATGGCCGCGAGACCGCCGACTTCCTTGCCCCAGTTCATGGCGTCAATGGCGTCTTCGATGCAGAGCATCGAGACGGTGTTGATCGTCTCGGCCTTGAAGATGCCTTCGATGAGCTTGCCGCCCTTGGTCATGCGGAAAATCTTGGGCAGTGGACGGTCGGGCTTGAAGGTCTCGAGGCGTTCGACAGCGCGCGGCGAGAGAATGAGAATGCCGTGGGCAGCTTCACCGCCGAGAGCCTTCTGCCAGGAGAAGGTGACAACGTCGAGTTTTGCAAAATCGAGCTTCTGGGCGAAGGCAGCCGAGGTGGCGTCGCAGATGGTCAGACCTGCGCGGTCGGCCGGAATCCAGTCGGCATTGGGAACGCGGACGCCCGAAGTGGTGCCGTTCCAGGTGAAGACCACGTCGCGGTTGAAATCGACCTGGGCGAGATCGGGCAGATCGCCATAGGCGGCTTGGATGACGCGGACGTCGTCGAGCTTCAATTGCTTCTGAACGTCGGTGACCCAGCCGGCACCGAAGGATTCCCAGGCCAGCATGTCGACGCCCCGAGCGCCCAGAGCGCTCCAGAGGAACATCTCCACAGCGCCGGTATCGGAAGCGGGGACGATGCCGATGCGGTAATCGGCGGGAACTTCGAGGAGTTCGCGGGTCAGGTCGATGGCCTGCTGGATGCGGGCCTTGGCGGGCTTGGCGCGGTGCGAGCGACCGGTGAGGGCATTAGCGAGCGCTTCAACCGTCCAGCCTGGACGCTTGGCACATGGGCCCGACGAAAAATTGGGGTTTGCCGGTTTAACCGTCGGCGCGGCAAAAGGCGTATCAGCCATATTCAGCGACCCTCCCAGGTCTATGCGCCTCTCGTTAGGGAGAGGTGTCCTGAGGCCGCAGATACTCCCTCGGCGGGGGAAGCGTCAATGAGTCTTTTGCCGTCCGCGAAAAGTTTCCTGACCTCGCGCCCTGCCGGTAGCCGTTTCAGTCCCCGGCGGAGATCGCTTCGGCCTCGAGCGGCTCGGGGCGGTCCGGCGCCGAAACCGCGGCGCGGCCGAGGTCGGTGAGGGCATAGATGCCGCGGCTTTCGCGGAGGAACCAGCCATAGACATTGCTGCGCAAGATCGTGGGAGCACGCTCGACGATTGATTTGAGTTGCTTGGGGCTTTGCGGGCCCGCCAGCAGGGCCGTGGCGCAGAGGATGCAATCCTGGCGGTAGGCGGTCATGATCGGCTTGCCGCGTCCGCCGCCAATCTGGGGATCGCCTTTTCGGCGCTTGTGTTCGTCGAGGAGGCGCGAGCGGCGCTTGCCATCCTTTCGCGGCGTTGGGGCAAAGGGCGCAAGGATCATTTCCACCTGGCCGGTGGCGGACACGGTAAGCAAGCCAAAGCCAAGACGGCGACAGAGATTGCGGAAACGCGCATCATGCTCGCGGCCCCTGCCCGTTTTCGCGGCGCGAGCGGCCAGCCAGACTTCGTCTGAGAATGCCGCGCGCTTGACCCCTTGCATGACCAGTTCGAGATTGAAGGAGAGCTTCATCTCGCAGACGATGACAATTGGTGGATCGCCATCCTTCACACCGACGAGATCACAATCATTGATCTCGCCTTTGACGGCATAGCCCGCGCCCTCCATGAAGGCCTTAAGGGGAAGATAGAGGTCGGTCTCCGCCATTGCTCTCGTTCAGTCCGGATGCACTCCAGCCTGATGTAGCTGAGTCTTGACCGCAATGCGCGGGCGGCGCCTCACTCCCCGGCTGGCCTGGTGATCCAGGCCGCCTCACCGCGCCTGCGCCAGAGGACGAACTCGGCAACCAGGAACGCCACAAGGCACGCGATCACCGTGCCGATGACCTCCGGGTAGCGGCCAGCAAAGCCATCGGCCGCGGTGTGCTTGATCAGAATGCCGGTGAAGGCCCAGAGGAGCACGACACCATAGGCAAAGTCGCGATTGGCCAGCATCACCAGCGTGCCGATAAGCGCGGCGACGGCGATGATGATGACCGCCCAGATCTGGATGGGAATGCCGAAGCCATCCCAGCCGATGCTGACCAGCCAGACGGTGATATTGGCGACCGTGGCGACGGTGATCCACCCGAAATAGACGCTGAAGGGCACGCGCACGAGCCATTGCTCGCGGCTCGTCAGCTGGGAAT
Source organism: Devosia sp. FJ2-5-3 (assembly GCF_029201545.1). Lineage (NCBI taxonomy): Bacteria > Pseudomonadati > Pseudomonadota > Alphaproteobacteria > Hyphomicrobiales > Devosiaceae > Devosia > Devosia sp. FJ2-5-3. The sequence goes on from NZ_CP104007.1 coordinate 3,659,138, forward strand.
CGCGCAAGGTTACGACGATGGTTGCGAGCAGAACCAGGATGGTGGCGATGAGCAGGGTCGAGAGCAGGATCTGGTCATAATGCCAGGCGAAGACCCAGGCGGTGTTCGCCAGAGACGAGACCGAAAACAGGACCGCCACCTTGCGCAGCAGCTTTCCGTTGGCGACGCCGTCCTTGTGGAAGAGCCCCCATTGATAAAGGAGGTGGATGGCGAGGAGCAAATAGATCAGCCCCCAGATGGAAAAGGTTATTCCCGCGGGGGCGAAGAGGTTTTCGTAGGCGTCGGATATTTCCCCCGTCTGGCGGCCGTTCAGCGGCAGCGCATTTGCCAGATAATTGGTGACGACCATGACGAGATAGGTCAGCGTGGCGAATATCTTGACCGGCAGATCGGCTGTTCTCATGGCGGACGCTCCATTGGGGATCAGGGCTGAACTCCAGACGGGCCGGCATGGTTCACCCGGGCCCCCGACTATTTCGGTGCGTGATGAACAAATGCGCAATAGCAGAGCATGCCGAGCGGGGATTTTACGAAGGGCCGGCCAAGCCTTGACGTTTGCGCGCGGGCAAAGCACATCGGGCGCGCAATAGCTGGAAGGCGATTTTGGACATTCTCTTTGACCGGGCCCAGGCCAGTTTCGGGCAGCACGTGGCCCTCAAACCCCTGTCCCTGCGGCTGACCGAGCGGCGGATCGGCGTCATCGGGCTCAACGGCTCGGGTAAGAGCAGCTTTGCGCGGCTGATCAACGGGCTCTTGCTGCCAAGCGCCGGCCGGGTCGTGACCAATGGCCATGACACCGCAAAGGATGGCGCGCGGGCCCGCGCCGCTGTCGGCTTCATCTTCCAGAACCCCGCCAACCAGATCGTGCTGCCCCTCGTCCGGGAAGACATCGCCTTGGGCCTGCAGGTGCGGGGCCTTGCCAAGGCGGAAGTCGATCATGCGGTGATGAAAGCATTGGAGCGGGTCGGCATCGCTCATCTGCTGGACCGGCGAGCGCATGAGCTTTCGGGCGGGGAGGTGCAATTGGCAGCGCTTGCGGCCGTGCTCGCAACCCGGCCCGATATCGTGATCATGGACGAGCCGACCAACCAGCTCGATTTGCGCAACCGCAATCTCGTGGAGCGGACGATCGGCACGCTCGATGAAAATGTCATCGTCGTGACCCATGATCTGGGGCTGATTGCGGATTTTTCGCGTGTGCTGCTCTTTCACGAGGGCGTGCTGGTGCAGGACGGGCCCGCCGCGGAAACCATCGCGCATTATCGCAAGCTTGTGGCGTGATCATTCCGGCCGCAGAGGGCACCGGCCCCATTCATCGGATTCCAACCGAAGCAAAGCTGTTCGCCCTGTTTGGGCTGAGCGTGACGTTGTTCGTGCTCAATTCCGCCACCGCCCTCGCCTTGTGGGCCATTGCGATCGGTGTGGTGACGCTGGTGTGGTGCCGCCCGGCGCTGTTGCAGTGGCTCAAGGCGTGGCCGCTGCTGTTGACCATTGCCGTGGTGGGAGCATGGGCCGGTTTTATCCGCGGGCCGGAGGCGGCGCTCATCACCATACTCAGGCTGGGGACGCTGAGCCTTTTCGCTGCGATCATCACCGCCACGACAACAATCGGGCAATTTATCGACATCATCACCCGCCTCGTGACGCCGCTGGAAAAGCTGGGCATCGCCAATGCACGGGATATCGGCCTCGCCATCGGGCTGGTCATCCGCTTCGTGCCCGAGGTGCAGGCGCGCTATCGCAGCGTGGTCGAGGCGCATCGCGCGCGGGGGCTGAAGCTGCGGCCCGCGACCATCATCGTCCCGACCATCATCGGCACCATGCTCAGCGCCGACGAGATCGCCAACGCCATCGACGCCCGCACTATTCGCGGCAGACCCGAAAAGCCCAATTAAAGGTTCAAAACCAATGTCTACACGGTCCCTGGTCCTGATCGCCCTGTTCACGGCAATCATCGTCGTGCTCGGGCTCATCCCGCCGATCATGGTGGGCTTTTTCCCGGTCCCCATCCAGGCGCAGAACCTTGGGGTGATGCTCGCCGGCGTGGTTCTGGGGGCACGCGGCGGCGCCTTTTCGGTGCTGCTGCTGCTGGTGCTGGTAGCCATCGGCCTGCCCGTGCTGTCCGGCGGACGGGGCGGGCTTGCGGTGTTCATGAGCCCAACGGCGGGCTATCTGGTGGGCTTTCTGCCGGCGGCATTCGTCACGGGCTGGCTGTCGAGCAAGGCCGCCAAGGCAATGGCGGGCGGCGGCAAGCTCTTTGCCGGGTTCTTCCTCGCGGCGGCAATCGGCGTCGTCATCGACCATGCCTTCGGCATTGCCTGGCTCGCCTTCGCCGCCGGCCTCTCGCTGTTCGACGCGGTCATCGGCAATCTGATCTTCGTGCCGGGCGATTTGATCAAGGCCGCCATCGCCGCCTATGTCGGCCTGCTGCTGAGCACCAATCTGGGCGCCAGGGGCCGGCTCGACTGAGGCTGGCGCGTGGGAAGAGCTCAGGCCATGGCTGCCCGATAGATCGCAAGGACATCCTCGACCGACATCGGGCGGGGATTGTTGTCCATCAGCCGGCGGATGGCATGGGCTTCGCTGGCCCAGATCGGCAATTCGTCGGCGGGCGCACCATGGGCGGCAAGGCTGGTCTCCACCCCGAGGCGACGACAGAATGCGAGGCTTTCGGAGCGCAGCGCGTCGGCGTCGCTGCCGCGAAACTGGAGGAAATCGCAGATCGCGCGGGTCTTTTCTGGCACGACCGGGGCATTGAAAGCCAGGACATGCGGAAAGATGATGGCATTGGCCAGACCGTGCGGCAGCTTGAGCCGCGTGCCCAGCGGATAGGCCAGCGCATGCCCGCCAGCCGTATTGACGGGCCCGAGGCAGATGCCGCCGTAGTAGGAGGCCAGCATCATGCCGGTGCGGGCCTCGATGTCCTGTCCGTTTTCGACGGCGCGCGCGAGATAGCGCCCGACGAGGTCGATGCCCATGCGGGCATAGCCATCGATCAGGGGATGGGCCTTGAGATTGGTGAAGGCCTCGACGCAATGGGCGAGCGCATCGATGCCGGTCGCGGCGGTGACCGCAGCGGGCACGCTATAGGTCAGTTCGGGATCGAGCACGGCGATGTCGGCCAGCATGTGCCGGCTTTCGATCGCCATCTTGGCGAGGGTTTCAGGATTGGCGACGAGGGCGCGCGTGCCCGCTTCCGAGCCGGTGCCCGAGGTGGTGGGCACCTGCGCCAGGGCGCTGCGGCGGCCAAGGATCTTGTCGACGCCGACCACATCGAGAATGGACTGGTCGCTGTCCCACAGCGCGGCCACGAGCTTGGCGACATCCATCACCGAGCCGCCACCGAGCCCGATCACCAGATCCGGCTTGAAGGCGCGCGCGGCGGCCAGCGCGGCCTCGACCGCCGGCAGATCCGGCTCGGGGGGGATGTCGATGAAGGTTTCGACCACGCCCTTGAGGCCGATGCGCTCGACAAAGCCCATGGTCGGGACCATGGCGAGAACGAAGATCCGCTCATAGGCGCCGGCCCATTCGCCGAGCCGGCCAATGGCGCCGCCACCGATTTCGAGCCGCTGCGGCTGCACGAGGGTGATCGGGCGCGCCATGGAGAGAATGGCTTCAGACATTTTCCTGGGCCTCCAGTTCGGCCATTCGGGCCCAGACGGTCTCGGCCTCAGCCGCGCTCAGCTCGACCAGGGGCGGGCAGACCCGCAACCAGCCATCATTGCCGCGCCGCCGCGCCAGCATGGCCTTGACGGTGGGGAGCTGGACATAGGCGTTGGAGAGGTCGCGCCAGGCATTGATCCGCGCCTGGGCCGCCTCGACCGCTTCGCTCCTCGCCGGGTCGAACCAATTGTCGAACACGACGCGCAGATGCTTGCCGATGAGATTGGAGCTCGAGGTGATGCACCCAGCCCCGCCGGCCCGCAGCAGCGGCAGCATGAAGGGGTCGGCCCCGGCCAGCACGGAGAAATCCTTAAAGGCTGCGGCGTAAGCTTGCATGCTCTCGAGCTTGCCCGAGCTGTCCTTGATGCCGACAAAGACGCCGGGAAACGCCTCGCGCAGCCGGCCAACCAGTTCAATCGACAGGCCAACCTGGGCGATGGGCGGGATGTGGTAGAGAATGATGCGGAGGTCGTCGCTGCCGACCCGTTCTACCAATTGGGCATAGAAGCGGAACAGGCCTTCGTCGCTGACGCCCTTGTAGTAGAAGGGCGGCAGCACGACGCAGGCTTTCACCCCGGCATCGATTGCGTGTTTTACGAGGGTCACGCTGTCGGCGATGTTGGTCTGGGAGGTACCCGGCAGAAGCTGCTGCGGATCGAGCCCGGCGGAGATGACCCGCTCGAGCAATTGCTGGCGCTGGTTAAGGCTGAAGGAATTGGCCTCGCCCGTCGTGCCCAGCAGCGCCACACCGTGGCAGCCCTCCGCAATGAGCGCCTTGCAGTGGGCGGCAAAGCTTGCATGGTCGGGCGAACCATCTTCCAGAATAGGCGTGGCGGCGGCGCTGAACACGCCCGAGACGGGGAATGCGGTGGCGGGATTGGTCATTTCTTCCCCGAGACGAGCCGGCGCGCATAGGCGATGGCAGAGTTCATGTTGATATGATTGGCCTTGCCGGTGCCGGCGATGTCGAACGCCGTGCCGTGATCCACCGAGGTCCGGTCGATCGGCAGCCCCAGCGAGACATTGACGGCGGTGTCGAAGGCCACGAGCTTGATGGGGATGTGCCCCTGATCGTGATATTGGGCGACGACCAGGTCGAAGCCGCCATTATAGGCCCGGTGAAAGACGGTATCGGCGGAGATGGGGCCGACCACGTCGATGCCCTCGGCTCGCGCCATGGCGACGGCCGGGGCCACCTGCACATCGTCTTCGGTGCCGAAGAGGCCATTTTCGCCGCAATGTGGGTTGATCCCGGCAATGGCGATGCGCGGGTGCTCATAGCCGACGCGCTTGAGATGCTCGTTGCCGGCGCGAATGGTGGCGAGGATGCGCTCGGGGGTTGCCCGGTCGATGGCAGTCTTGAGCGAAACGTGGGTGGAGACGTGGATGACTTTGAGCCGCTCGGAGGCCAGCAGCATGAAGGCCGATTTCTGCCCGGTCAGCGCCGCCAACATGCCGGTGTGGCCATCATAATGATGACCGGCCGCGTTGAGCGCTTCCTTGTTGATCGGCGCTGTCACGATGCAGCCGATCTCGCCGGCCTCAGCATCGCGCACCGCTTTTTCGATGAAGCGGAAAGCCGCGTCGCCGCAAATCGGATCGAGCTTGCCCCAAGGCAGCGGCGCGCCTTCCATCGGCAGGTCGACAACCACGCCATCGAGATCGAGGGACACGCCGACAGCGGCGCGAGCGGCCTCGAGCGTGGCGCGATTGCCATAGATGCGGGTCCGGGCGCGGGCGTCCGCATCCATCTCGGCCAGGGCCTTGATGGAAATTTCCGGGCCCACCCCTGCCGGATCGCCCATGGTAATGCCGATGATCTGGCTCAAAGCTATTCTCCGTCGATCCAGCCTGCGGGCAGGCGGACATATTTGATGGCGCGCCGGAAATAGGTATAGGCCAGGTGCAATGCCCCATCCTCCCCTTCCAGCAGATAGGGATAGGACAGCTCCTTGTTGCGCCCGTCGACCGAATTATTGGACGTGCAGGTGCCGGGGCTGTCATCGACGATCCGACGCTGCGGCCAGGTCAGGCCGCCATCGGTGGATATGCAGAGCGTCAGCGGGGCGCGGGGCACACCCCAGATCGGCGCGCAGCCGCCCGTCGCATCGGGGCGGTCGTCACCTTCCTCGATCTCGTCATAGAGCGAGGCCCGCCGATCCGTGGAGGTCGCGGCCGATGCCGGGTTGCAAAGCATGGCCAGCCGTCCGTCGCGCAGGCGGATGACGTTGATCGATGAATTGTTGTTGGGCACGTCGGTGGGGCGAGGTTCGGACCAGGTGAAACCACCATCGAGGCTTTCCGAGCGGCAGACGAAATCGGACTGGCGCCGGCGGTAGAAGGCGACCATGTGATCGCCATCGAGCGGCACGATGGTCATGTGCACCGAGCCGATCGAGCCGGGCACGTCGCTCATGGTCCAGGTCTGGCCGTCATCCGTGCTGACGGCAACGGCGGCGTTGTCGTGGCTGCCATTCCAACGCTGGCCCGGTCGCGAGATGCAGCGGAACACACCCATCATCACAGCCCCGTCCTTCCGCCGGACGAAACGGCCACGAATGAAGCTGCCCAGAGGCAGGTCGAGCTCGCGCGGCGGACCCGAGACCAGCTGATTGCCGGACAGCGAAACCGGGCGCGTGCGCAGCAGGCATTCATCCTGATTGCCGGCTGGCTGGGCAGTGTGGAACAGGTGCCACTGGCCCCGACTATCGCGCCAGAGGACGGGATTCTGCTCTGACCGCTGGTCGTCATCGCTCAGCCGCACCGGCGCGCTCCACACCGTCGCACCGGGGGAAAGCGTCGAGCCATAGATCGAAATATCGGACTTGCCCTCAAGGGTCCCGCCGAACCACAGGCAGGCCAGCGTGCCATCGTCCAGACGCTCGATGAAGGCGGCGTGGTTCTGCACCATCGGAGACGGCAGGAAAGCCTCGTTCCGCCCCTCTGCCCCGGCCACAAGGCGCCCGTCCATCCGCGCTGCGATATCCTCTGGCGACACTCTTCCCTCCTAGATCAGTGACCCCAAACTTCCCGCCAAATCACATGTTGTCAAGTTCATAAACGAAGATGTTTTCAAACTGGCGCCGCTCATGCGGATTTTTATGTATTGTTTTTCAATGGCTTGATTAGCCTGACAAACCAAAATTGTAAGGTTGAAAAAAATCGGTTTGACAACCAGACAGTGAATAGCAATAGTTTTGACACGGGGCGCGCAAGTGCCTTCGAGGGTATTGGCATGGGCGAAACCGCAGCGCCGCCCATCACACCCACAGCTGCGATGGGAGGATCCGAATTGTTTAAACCGCTTCTGATTGGCGCCCTCTTGGCGTCCACGACGATTGCTCCTGCGCTGGCGCAGGCAAATACCGATATCACCGTGGTGCTGAGTGAAGAGCTCGACCTGGTCGAACCCTGCATGGCCACGCGTTCCAATATCGGGCGCGTCATCATGCAGAACATCAGCGAGACACTGACCGAGCTGGACGTCCGGGGCGATGCCGGCCTGATGCCGCGCCTGGCCGAAAGCTGGGAAGATCTCGGCAACGGCACCTGGCAGTTCAAGCTGCGCCAGGGCGTGACCTTCTCCGATGGCTCGGCCTTCGACGCCAACGACGTCAAGCACTCGTTCGACCGCGTCTTCTCCGACCAGATCACCTGCGAGAGCAAGCGCTACTTTGCCGACACCGCGCTCTCCTTCGAGGTGGTGGACGACAACACCATCAACATCACCGCCGATCCGGTCCAGCCCATCCTGCCGCTGCTGATGACGCTCGTCACCATCGTGCCGTCCGAAACGCCGATGGAATTCGTGCGCGACCCGATCGGCACCGGCCCTTATGCCATGACCGACTGGACGGCCGGCCAGCAGATCGTCCTCGAGCGCCGCGACGATTACTGGGGCGCACAGCCCGAAGTGACCAAGGCGACCTATGTGTTCCGCTCCGAGCCAGCCGTCCGCGCGGGCATGGTTGCCGCCGGCGAAGCCGACATCGCGCCGCAGATCACCGCCGAAGTTGCGGATAATCGCGATCTCGATTTCGCCTATCCGAACTCTGAAACCGTCTATCTGCGCATTGACGGCCAGGACGCGCCGACCGACGACATCCGCATTCGCAAGGCGCTCAACCACGCCATCGAACGCGAAGCCTTTATCGGCACCATCCTGCCCGAAGGCACCGAACTGGCCGTCGCCATGGTCCCACCCACGACGCTGGGCTGGAACCCCAACCTGACGCCGCCGGCTTATGATCCCGACCTCGCCAAGCAACTGATCGCCGAAGCCCAGGCCGATGGCGTCGACACCAGCCTGCCGATCGAGATCGTGGCCCGCACCGAGAACTTCCCGAACGTGACGGAAGTGGCCGAGGCCATCGTGCAGATGCTGACCGATGTCGGCTTCAACGCCAGCCTGCGCATGGTGGAAGTGGCCGAGCACGAGCAGTTCTACTCCAAGCCCTATCCGGAGAGCGAAGGCACGCGCCTCGTCATGGCCCAGCACGACAACAGCCGCGGCGACCCGGTGTTCTCGATGTTCTTCAAATATGCCAGCGAAGGCACCCAGTCCGGCGTCGCCGACCCCAAGGTGGACGATCTGATCGCCCGCGCTTCGGCCGCAACCGGGGAAGAACGCGCCGCCATCTGGTCCGAGCTCTTCGCCTATGTGCATGATGAGATCGTCGCCGACGTCCTCCTGTTCCACATGGTGGGCCTCAGCCGCGTCGGCGAACGACTTGAGTTCACCCCGACCATCGCCACCAATGGACAGCTGCAGCTGAGCGAAATCGGCTTCAAATAGGTCCGTTCACGATCTGGGCGACGCCGGAAAATCCGGCGTCGCCTTTTGACCACCAGGGAAAAATGCCATGACCAAAATGATCGGGCAGCGCGCCATAGCGAGCCTCCTGTCCCTGCTGGGACTGATGGTCCTGGTGTTCTTTCTGTCGCGACTGACCGGCGATCCGGCAGTGCTGTTCCTGCCCATCGATGCGACCGAGGAGATGAAGCAGCAGTTCCGCGCCCTGCATGGGCTCGACCTGCCGCTGATCGAACAATTCGGGCGCTATGTGCTCGATATCGTCCAGCTCGATTTCGGCGAAAGCCTGCGCAAGGCGCGCCCCGCCATCGATATCGTCATCGAAGCCTATAGCTGGACGCTGCCGCTGGCGGTGATCACCATGAGCCTCGTGGTGGTCGCCGCGATCATCCTCGGCTCGCTCGCCGCCTTCAATGTCGGCGGCTTTTTCGACCGGCTGGTATCCATCGTGTCGCTCGTGGGCGCCTCGGCCCCCGATTTCTGGATCGCCATCGTCGCCATCGTCATCTTTTCGCTGGGCCTGGGCTGGCTGCCGACCTCGGGCGTCGGGACGCCATGGCACTGGATCCTGCCCATTACCGTGCTCTTCATCCGGCCGTTCGGGCTGGTGGTGCAGGTGGTTCGCGGCTCCATGCTTTCGGCGCTCTCGGCCCCCTATGTGAAGACGGCACGGGCCAAGGGCGTCAAGAATTTGCCGCTGATCTTCGTGCACACCCTGCGCAATGGCATGCTGCCCGTCATTACCGTCATCGGCGACCAGGCCGCGGCCATGCTCAACGGCGCCGTCATCGTCGAGACCATTTTCGGTTTCCCCGGCATCGGCAAGCTGATGATCGATTCCATCCTGCAGCGCGACTTCAACGTGGTGCTCGCCGCCATCATGGTCACCGCCATCGCCATCTTCATCATGAACATCCTGATCGACATCGCCTATGGGCTGCTCGATCCGCGGATCCGACAATAGGAGGCGATGATGGCAGACCTCACTCTCGCCAAGCCGGACGACAATTCCGCCCCGCGCGGGCCTTCGCTGCTCTCCATGCTGTGGCGCGACAAGCTCGCCTTCGCCTCGGCCGTGATCCTGCTGGTGATCGTGCTGTTCGCGCTGTTCGGCCCGGCGCTGCTGGGCGAGCTCGCGACGCGGCAGAATTTGCGCGGCCGCAATTTCCCGCCCTTCAGCCTCGAGCGCGGCTGGGTCTTCTTCCTGGGCGGCGATTCCCTCGGGCGGCCGATGCTGGCGCGCCTCGTCGTGGCCGCGCACAGCACGATCCTGATTGCCGCGGGCACGGTGTTTTCGGCCCTCGTCGTCGGCGCGGGGCTCGGGCTCGTCGCCGGCTACAGGGGCAAGACGGTGTCGCAGATCATCATGCGCCTCGCCGACGTGATCATGTCGTTCCCCTCGCTGCTGATCGCGGTCGTCGTGCTTTATGTGCTGGGACCCTCCATACAGAACATGGTGCTGGTGCTGGCCATTACCCGCATCCCGATCTATCTGCGCACGACCCGAGCGGAGGTGCTCGAAGTGCGCGAGCGCATGTTCGTGCAGGCGGCTATCGTCATGGGGGCTCGGCACCGGCGCATCATCCTCAGGCACATCCTGCCGGTGATCGCGCCGACGCTGGTCACCATCGCGACGCTGGATTTCGCCTTCGTCATGCTGGCTGAATCCTCGCTGTCATTCCTCGGCATCGGCGTGCAGCCGCCCGATATCACCTGGGGCCTGATGGTCAGCCAGGGCAGGCCCTATCTCACCACGGCATGGTGGCTGGCCTTCTGGCCGGGGATGATGATTGTCCTCACCGCGCTCTCGCTCAATCTCCTGTCCAACTGGATGCGCGTCGCGCTCGACCCCAACCAGCGCTGGCGCCTCGAATCCCGGAGGACGAAGAATGTCTGAGCCGCTGCTGACAGTAAAAAACCTCTCGGTGGATTTTCACACCGCCCGCGGCACCGTGCATGCGGTCAAGAACGTCTCGTGGCACGTGGCGCGGGGGGAAACCCTCGCCATCCTGGGGGAAAGCGGCTCGGGCAAGTCCGTTTCGGCCAATGCGGTGATGAACCTTCTCGACATCCCGCCGGCGGAAATCGTCTCCGGCGAGATCCTCTACGAGGGCGAAGACCTTCTCAAGATCAGCTACGAAAAGCACCGCGCGCTCAACGGCAAGAAGATCGCCATGATCTTCCAGGACCCGCTGGGCCATCTCAACCCGGTCTATAGCGTGGGCTGGCAGATCGTCGAGATGATGACCGCCCATGGTCGTCCGGCCGATGCGGCCCGCACAAGGGCGCTCGAACTGCTCAATCGGGTGGGCATTCCCGAGCCCGAGCAGGCGATGCATAAATATCCGCACCAATTCTCCGGCGGCCAGCGCCAGCGGCTGATGATCGCCATGGCGCTGATGCTCAAGCCCGACATTCTCATCGCCGATGAGCCGACGACCGCGCTCGACGTCACCATCCAGGCCGACGTGCTGGCGCTGCTCAAGGAATTGCAGCGCGAAACGGGCATGGCCATGGTGCTGATCACCCACGATCTGGGGGTCGTCGCCGAAATTGCCGATCGTGTGGTGGTGATGAACCAGGGCGAGATCGTCGAGACCGGGCCGGCGCACGAGGTCTATCACCGGCCCCAACACGCCTATACGAAGAAGCTCATCGCCGCAGCGCCCGGCAAGGGCGCCATCCGCCAGCTCGATGGCAGCGCGCCCCTCTTGCTCGAGGCAAAGGGCCTTCACAAGACCTATGGCAAGTTCGCCGCTCTCAAGGACGTGTCGTTCACGCTCGCCCGGGGGCAGAGCCTTGCCGTCGTGGGAGAAAGCGGCTCGGGCAAGTCCACCCTGGCGCGAACGCTCCTGCGGCTCGAAATCGCCGATAGCGGCGAGGCCCTGTGGAAGGGCAAGGACCTCATAAGCATGAACGCGCGCGACCTGCTCGCCTGCCGCCGCGAGATCCAGATGGTGTTCCAGGACCCGACCCAATCGCTCAATCCGCGCATGTCGGTCTACCAGCTTATTTCCGAGGGTTGGGACATACACAGGCTGATGCCGGACAAGCGCCAGCGGCGCGACCGGGTCCTGGCCCTGCTCGAACAGGTCGGCCTGTCGCCCGAGCATGCGGACCGCTATCCGCACCAGTTCTCGGGCGGCCAGCGCCAGCGCATCGCCATTGCCCGGGCCCTGGCGCTCGAGCCCGAGCTGATCATCTGCGACGAGGCGGTTTCGGCGCTCGACGTCTCCATCCAGGCCCAGGTGATCGCGCTGCTCGACGATTTGCGCCGGCGCCTCGGCATATCGTTCCTGTTCATCGCCCATGATCTGGGTGTGGTGCGCGATTTCGCCGACACGGTCATCGTCATGAAATCGGGCGAGATCGTCGAGCGCGGCCCCACCGGCAAGATCTTCGCCGCCCCCGAACACCCCTATACCCAGCGCCTGCTCGCCGCCAATCTCGACCCCGATCCGGACATCCAGGCGCAAAGGCGCGCGGCATTTGCCCATGGTTGAGCGCATCATCATCGCCGATGATCTGACGGGCGCGCTCGACGCAGCGGCGCCCTTTGCCATGCGTGGGATCGCCACCTGCGTCGCCCTCAATGCCCATGCCCTGCCAGAGTGCCTCGCCAGCGGGGCCCGCATTGTCAGCGTGTCTACCGACAGCCGCGAGGTGGAACCCGCCCTCGCCCATCGCGCGGTAAAGGCCGTTCTCGCCCGTATCCCGGCCGGCACAGCGCTGTTCAAGAAGGTGGATTCCCGTCTCAAGGGCAATATCGAGGCCGAACTCGACGCCATTCCGCATGCGCACAGTCTCGTCGTCCCGGCCATTCCCGAATTCGGCCGCTGGATGCGCAATGGCCAACTCGGCGGCTTCGGCGTGGAGACGCCCATCGACATTGCGAACCGCCTCGGTCGCCACGCCGGACACGCGGTCATTCCCGACATCTCCAGCGCCGAGGATATTTCTCGCGCGCTCGCCCAGCCCTGTGACCTATTGGTCGGTGCGCGCGGCCTCGCCCGGGCACTGGCCGAGGCGATGGCGCCCGAGGCGCCGGCGCCCAGCCTCGTCCTGCCATCCGGGCGCGCCTATTGCGTTATAGGTTCGACCGACCCGATTACCGGGGCGCAGCTGGAGAATTTGCGTGCCAGCGATCCCGCCATCGCCTATGTGCCTGCGCCCAATGGGCGGGGCGAGCCGCCAGCGGGGGAGGCCAATCTCACCATTATCCGGGCCACTGAGGGGGCCGAGCAAATCGACGGCAAATCGGTGGCGCATGCGCTGGCCGAAACGCTGTCGCGTCTCGCGCCACCGCCGGGATCGCTGCTGGTACTGTCGGGTGGCGCAACTGCCCAGATCATTCTCGACCGGCTGGGCATCACCATGGTGGAGCTTCTCGGGGAAGCGCTGCCGGGCCTGCCGCTTTGCCGCGCGGGTGACTTGACTGTTGTGACCAAATCGGGCGGTTTTGGCCCCGTGGACACGCTAACTCGCCTCTTTGCCCCTTACCTCTCCTCCAGGAGCGCAGTTGACCACCATGTCGGATAGCTTGACCGGACGCCGCATCCTTGCCGATACGGTGTTCGAGCGCATTTCGCGGGCGATCAAATCCGGCGCCTATGGCGTCGATGAGCGCCTGCCCACCGAGCACGCGCTGGCCGCCGAGTTCCAGGTATCCCGCCCCGTCGTGCGCGACGCGCTGCAGCGCCTGCGCGACCAGGGCCTTATCTATTCGCGCCGCGGCGCCGGCAGCTTCGTCAGGGAACAGGGTATTCGCGAGCCCCTGGGCTTCGGGCAGATGGAAAATCTGTCCGATCTGCAGCATTGCTACGATTTCCGCCTGACCATCGAGCCGGAAGGCGCGGCCATGGCAGCCTTGCGGCGGACGCCGGCGGCGATCCAGAAAATCCAGACCGCGCTTTCCCTGTTGCGAGACGCCACCAACCGCCAGGCCCACCGCGCCGACGCCGATTTCATGTTTCACCTCGCCATCGCGCAGGCCTCGGGCAACCCCTATTTCGTCACCGCCATGCAGGCGCTCGAAGAGCATATCGCGGTGGGCATGCGGCTGCACGGCCTGTCGCTGCGCAGCACCAAGGACGGGCTGGCGCGCGTGCTGGTCGAACACACCGATATCCTCGGGGCCATCGAGAATTCCCAGCCCGAGAAGGCGCGCGAGCTGATGCGCGACCATTTGAAGGGTTCGCGCGACCGGCTCTTCGTCCCGCAATCCTGACTATTGGCGCGCCCTGCCCTGCGGTCGCTACAGGGCCAGTTCGATCTGGGCTTCCGTTGGCTCGGCGCGCTGGACAAAGTTCGAGAGGGTAACCCCCAGCAGGCGCACCGGCTTGATCGGCGGGAACTCCCGGGCGAGCAGGTCGTCGACAAGGGCTTCGAGCTCGGCGCGCGACGCGATCAGGGTGGAGACGCTTCTCGAGCGGGTGATCTGCTCGAAATCGGCGAATTTTATCTTCAGAGTTGCAGTTCGGCCGCTGAGCTGGCGCCTGGTGCAGGAATCCCAGACCTTGTCGATCAGCGGCCGGGTCATGGCACGCGCATCGTCGAGGCTTGATATGTCCTCGCGAAACGTATCTTCGGCGCCCACCGACTTGCGCTCGCGATGCGGCTTGACCTCGCGCTCGTCAATGCCCCGGCACAGATTGTACCAATAGCGTGCCGAACTGCCGAACATCTGGACCAATTGCTCCATGCCCAGCGCTGCCAGATCGGCGCCGCAGGCAATGCCCAGTGCGTGCATTTTCGCGGCCGTGGCCGGACCCACGCCATGGAATTTTTCGATCGGCAGGGCGGCGACGAAGGCCTCGCCCCGCCCCGGTGGGATGACGAAGAAATTGTTCGGCTTGCGATGGCCCGACGCCATCTTGGCGAGGAATTTGTTGTAGCTGATGCCGGCGGACGAATTGAGGCCCGTCACCGCCAGGATGCGGGCCCGAATCGCGTTGGCGATGTCGGTTGCGAGGGCAATGTCCTGCTTGTTTTCAGTAACGTCGAGATAGGCCTCGTCGAGCGAGAGCGGCTCGATCAGATCAGTGTGCTCGGCGAAAATCTGGTGAATCTGAACCGAGACGGACCTGTAGACGTCGAATCGGGGCGGCACGAAGATCAGCTCGGGGCATTTGCGCATGGCGGTGACGGAGGGCATTGCCGAGCGGACGCCGAATGTCCGGGCCTCGTAGCTGGCCGCGGCCACGACGCCGCGCCGCGCGCCATGCCCGACCGCCACCGGCTTGCCGCGAAGCGCGGGATTGTCGCGCTGCTCAACGGACGCGTAAAAAGCGTCCATATCGACATGTATGATCTTCCTGACAGCCATGGCCCAACCTTTGGCACCCCCATAGGCAATCGGCGCGCCACTCCCTGTCAGCATGGGTGCGCGCAATCGCGACGGAATCAGACCGCAGAGCGTTCTTCATTTGTTCTATAGCGAACGGGGCATATGGTCCAGCCGCGCCGGCAGGAAGGATAACAAATTGAAGGGGGAAAAGTGGTGCCCGAGACCGGAATCGAACCAGTGACACGCGGATTTTCAATCCGCTGCTCTACCAACTGAGCTACTCGGGCATTCGGCTTTTGCAGCGGTTTGCTGCGAGCCACGGGCCTTATAGGAGATCGTTTTTGCCTGCGCAAGCGCGAAAACGCGATGTGGAAAAGATGGTTTGGCGCGATCAGTCCGACAGCGCCAAAAGCCCGCTTTTCCGGACTATTCGTCGCCCTCCGCATCGGGCAGAGGCTCATCATCCCGGGCCGGGATGACATAGGAGCCGGTGAGCCAGCGATTGAGATCGACATCGGCGCAGCGCTTGGAGCAGAAGGGCCGATATTTCTCCACGGCAGGCTTGCCGCAGATCGGGCATTTGCGGGTGGGAGCCTCGGTCATCAGACGCCTGTCAGGTTCGACTGGTTGAGCCAGTTAAAATAGACGGGATAGCCCTCCCCGGCGAGAAGCTGGGTGGTTTCGTTGAGGGGCAGGCCGACAACGGCAGAATAGGAGCCGGAGAGCTTGACGACGAACGAGCCGGCAATGCCCTGGATGGCGTAGCCCCCGGCCTTGTCGCGCCATTCGGCGCTGGCGAGATAGGCTTCCATTTCACGGGTGGAGAGGCGCTTGAACCTGAGGCGCGTTTCGACGACGCGCTGGCGCTTGGCCCCCGAGGGGGTGAGCAGGGTCACACCGGTATAGACGCGGTGCGCCCGGCCCGAGAGCAGGCGCAGGCAATCGGTTGCCTCCTCCATGGTCTCGGCCTTGGGCAGGATGCGCCGGCCGACGGCAACGACAGTATCGGCGCCGAGGACCAAGGCATTGTTGCCGAAGCCGGCCACCCGCGCCTTGTGCTGGGCCGTCAATGCCTTGAGTTCGGAAAGGCGTATGGCCAGCTTGCGCGGCAATTCGCCCTTTTCCGGGGTCTCGTCGACATGGGCAGGCACAAGGTGCTCTGGCTCGATACCGATCTGGTTGAGGAGCGCCAAACGGCGGGGCGAGGCGGATGCCAGGATCAGATCCGGACGGCTAGCCATTGCATCGTGCTCCGGGAGGAGTTGGGCCCTGCGCATGGCTCAGGGCGTTCGTCGCTCAAAACGATCCCATGGATCGTCTTGCCCACCGCGAGGTGGTCGCGATCACTTGAAGCGATAGGTGATGCGACCCTTGGTCAGGTCGTAAGGGGTCATTTCGCACAGGACCTTGTCGCCGGCGAGAACGCGGATGCGGTTCTTGCGCATGCGACCGGCAGTGTGAGCGATGATCTCGTGTTCGTTCTCAAGCTTGACCCGGAAGGTCGCGTTGGGAAGCAATTCGGTGACCACGCCCGGGAATTCGAGCACTTCTTCTTTGGCCATACTTTCTCCTGGGAAGACCCCGTGCAGGCATAAACGAGCCCGGCCGGAGCCAAAAATTTGGCGGAACCTACTGCAATTCAGGCGCTTTGTGAACCACCGGAAACCAAAGGTTCCAAACGATCGCGCACGCGACGCCGCAAGGTGTCACGCAGATCGCGATAAGCCGACAAAACGACGTCCCTGCTGCCCTCTACCAGAGATGGGTCAGGAACGCTCCACCTTTCGACCGCACCGGCTTCCAATCCCTTGCGTTGGACCGCCTCGGGGGCGTCCTCGGACAGGGTTATGACCAGATCAAACCGGTTGGCGACAAGTTCATCGAGAATATGGGGGGTATGGACGCTCATATCAATGCCGATTTCTTCCATGACCTCATGGACGAACTGATCGGCCTTGCCGCCATTGACGCCGACGGAGCGGGCGATGATACGGCCGGGAAAGGCCTGGCGCGCCAATGCAGCCGCAATGGGGGAGCGCACCGAATTCATCGAACAGACGAACAGCACGCTGGGGAGCTCGCTCGTCGCCTCATCGATTCGGCTGGCATAGGGCTGGACCGCGCAGATGAGGGTAAACAAACGCCGCGCAGTGGCGAGATCGATGATGATCTTGTTGGTGAGGCGCGTGCGCAGGAGTTCGGCAGCCTCGTTGTGAAGGCCGCGCCGCGCCATGTCGACGGTTTCGATCTGGAAGGGCTGAGCCGAGCGGATGGCCTCGTAATAGGCGTCGCGGATGCGGAAATAATCGCGGATCAGGCGCCGGAACGGGGTCAGCGACAGATAATGCGCGGCGATGGGATTGAAGGTTTCCGGGTCGCGCACGTCGAGCACGATGAAATTGCCGATGATCGAGACGTGCAGCGCATAGGGCCCCTTGGCCGCCACGCGCGCCGGCTTGAAGGAATTGTCCTCCAGGAGATCATAGATGGCGATGCGCCACTCATGCACCTCGTCGGGATTGATCGAGGTGATGGTATTGGGGTCAAGCGTGACCGTGACCAGCCTGTCCTGGTCGGTCACTGCCGTTTCTGTCCCCATGGAAATACTCAATGGTTGAGCCGGATGGAAATGGAGCGGCCATGGCCGTCCAGCGCCTCGATTTCGGCGATGGTGACCGCCGCATCGGCGAGCGCCGCCAAGGAGGAGGGATCGCAACCGAGGATTGAGGTGCGCTTGACGAAATCGAGCACGCCGAGCCCCGAGGCAAAGCGGGCGGAGCGCGCCGTGGGCAGGACGTGGTTGGAGCCGCCGACATAATCGCCAATGGCCTCGGGCGTGTGATGGCCCAAAAAGAGCGCGCCGGCATGGCGGATCCTTGGCACCAGCGCCTGCGGATCATCCACCGCCAGTTCGACATGTTCGGAAGCAATGCGATTGGCGAGGGTGACGGCTTCATCGAGCGAAGCGACCGTGATGATGGCGCCGAACTCTTCCCAGCCTTCGCGCGCGATCTCTTCTTTCGGCAGCAGCGCCAGCTGGCGATCGACCTCGGCTTCCACGGCTTCGGCCAGGGCGGGTTCGGTGGTGACGAGAATGGACTGGGCCCCTGCCCCGTGCTCGGCCTGGGCGATGAGATCGGCCGCGACCCAGGCGGGATTGGCAGAGCCATCGGCGATGACCAGCACTTCGGAGGGGCCGGCGATCATGTCGATGCCCACCTGGCCGAACACCTGGCGCTTGGCGGTAGCGACATAGGCATTGCCGGGGCCGACGATCTTGTCGACGCGGGCAATGCTGTTCGTGCCATAGGCGAGCGCGGCCACGGCCTGGGCACCGCCGACACGATAGATTTCGGTGATGCCGGCGATCTTTGCGGCGGCGAGGATGGCAGAGGCCAATTGGCCATTGGGTGTCGGCACCACCATGGCGATGCGCGCGACACCGGCGACGCGGGCCGGAACGGCGTTCATCAGCACCGAGGAGGGGTAGGAGGCAAGCCCGCCCGGCACATAGAGGCCAACGGCGTCCACCGCGGTCCAGCGCGTGCCGAGGGTCACCCCGAGGGCATCGGTATAGATGTGGTCTTCCGGCTTCTGCTTTTGGTGGTGGGCCTTGATCCGGTCATGGGCGAATTGCAGGGCTTCGCGGACTTCGGGGGAAACGCTGGCGGCGGCCGCGTCGATCTCATCCTGGGTAAAGCGCAGTGTCTCGGCCGTGACATTGGCGCGGTCGAACTTGTTGGTCAGCTCGACCACCGCATCGTCACCCCGGGCCCGCACATCGGCGATGATGGCGGCAACCGTGTCGCCGACTTCCTGGGACGATTCGCGCTTGCCTGCGAGCAGTTCGACAAAGCGGACTTCAAATTCAGGCGCGGCGCTATCGAGGCGAAGAGGCATTGGGGCTCCGGGACGGACAGATGTGATGCGCCGATCTATCCCCAGGGGGACCGGGATCGCAAGGTTTTTGGGGTTTTGGATTTTTCTTTGAGTGAGGAGAAAATGCCAAGTGCAGGGCCTGGGGCGCACCCCCTCCCAACCTCACCCGTCGAGGGGAGGAGCCGCATTGGGGTTGAGGGGAGATTTGTGCCTGGCCACCAGACAGGCTCCCTCCCCTTTGCGGGGAGGGATGGGGTGGGGGGAATGGGCGGCACGATTGTGGTTATTGGCCACGCGGTTCGGAGCTCGAGGACTGGATAAGGAGCGTGAGAAGCCCCCCTCCCAACCTCCCCCGTCAAGGGGGAGGAGCCGCATTGGGGTTGGGGGGGAGATTTGTGCCTGACCACCAGACAGGCTCCCTCCCCTTTGCGGGGAGGGATGGGGTGGGGGGATGGGCGGCACGATTGTGGGGCTTGGGCACGATTCGGAGCTCAAGGACTGGATAAGGAGCGTGCGAAGCACCCCCTCCCAACCTCACCCGTCGAGGGGGAGGAGCCGCATCGGGGTTGGGGCGAGATTTGTGGCTGACCACCAGACAGGCTCCCTCCCCCTTTGTGGGGAGGGATGGGGTGGGGGATGGGCGGCACGATTGTGGGGCTTGGGCACGCGGTTCGGAGCTCAAGGACTGGATAAGGAGCGTGCGAAACACCCCCCCAACCTCCCCCGTCAAGGGGGAGGAGCCGGCCGGAGGTTCAATGCACTATCCCAATTGCAAGATGTCATTCCCGCGAAAGCGGGAACCTCTGTTTACAAATGAGGTGTCAGGTAACGAAAATCCCCGCTTTCGCGGGGATGACTCGGTCTCTGTTCCTTCAAAATCTCAAAATCCCAAAACATCAATCCAGCGCGTGGGCGGGTTTTGCGCTGGCGGCCCAGGCGGCGCCGAGATCGCCAAGGCGGGCTTCGAGACATTCGACCTGGAGACGAACCGTGCCGCCACCGGCAAAAGTCAGCTCCACACTGCCCGAAACACCATCAGCCGCAGGGGTGAAGGTAATGGCCAGCAGCTCGAGCACGCCTTCAGGAGCGCCGGGATCGAAACCGGCATAGGCTACGTGATTGACCCGATCGAAATGCAGACCCGCCCGTTTGCGCAGGCCCTTGCTGCGCGGGGCGCTGCTGGTCCAGTCGTAGCGATTCATCAGGAGGGCAAACCGCCGGTCGCGGCGCGCATAGCCCATGTCGACGGCCCGCACCACGGCATCCTGCACATGGGCAGAGATGACGGCGAGGTCTTCTTCATCGAGCGCGAGGAGCTTTAGGTCGGTCATGTAGGGGCCCTGGAAATGGTTCTGACCCTTATCTGGTCATGGCCGGGCAAATCTACAAGTTCAGGAGAGGTCGGGCAATGGCGAGGGGCGGAGGGTCGCTTCCCTCTATCGCGCGGGGATGCAGCAGAGTTGAGCTTGATGACCAAAACCGGCAGCGCGTGCGTGGAAAGTGGCCCTCGGGTCAAGCCCGAGGGCAACGCGGTGCATGTGGGGCCAAGAGCCCCGCCCTGCGAGCATAGCTCTCCGGGCCTGACAGACTAAAATCGCTCCACCGGAGCGATTTTTACGTCTGTCAGCCTGCAAGGCGTTCGATTTCGGCGCCGCAGCGGGAGAGCTTGTCTTCCAGCCGCTCAAAGCCGCGATCGAGGTGATAGATGCGGTTGACGATGGTCTCGCCCTTGGCCGCGAGGCCGGCAATGACCAGCGACACCGAGGCGCGCAGATCGGTTGCCATGACCTGGGCGCCCTTGAGCTGGGACTTGCCGGTGATGGTGGCCAATTGGCCATCAACCGAAATATCGGCCCCGAAGCGGGCGAGTTCGGCCACATGCATGTAGCGGTTCTCGAAGATGGTTTCGCGAATCTGGCTGGTGCCCGAGCTCATGGTCATCAGCGCCATGAACTGGGCCTGCAGATCGGTCGGGAAGCCCGGGAAAGGATCGGTTTCCACATCAACCGGCAGGATGCCATTGCCATTGCGACGCACGCGCAGGCCCTCGGCTTCGGTGGTGAGTTCGACCCCGGTCTGGGTCAGGATATCGAGCGCCGACTGGAGATGCTCGGGCCGCGCGCCGCGCAGCAGCACATCGCCCCCTGTCATGGCCGCCGCCATGGCGAAGGTGCCGGTTTCGATGCGGTCGGGGATGACTTCGACCGTCGCGCCATGCAGCTTTTCGACACCCTCAATGGTGAGCGTGCGCGTGCCGATGCCGGAAATCTTGGCACCCATGGCCACGAGGCACTCGGCGACATTGGTGATTTCCGGTTCCTGGGCGGCATTTTCGATTGTTGTCGTGCCCCGGGCCAGCGTTGCGGCCATCAGAATGGTGTGGGTGGCACCTACCGACACTTTGGGGAAGACGATATGGGTGCCGACGAGCCCGCCCTTGGGGGCGCGGGCAACGACGTAGCCCTCGTCGATATCGATCTCGGCCCCAAGCGCCTTGAGACCAAAAAGGAAGAGATCGACGGGGCGCGTGCCGATGGCGCAGCCGCCGGGCAAGGAGACGCGGGCCTCGTGGCAGCGGGCGAGCAGCGGGCCGATGACCCAGAAGCTCGCGCGCATCTTGGAGACCAGCTCATAGGGCGCGGTTGTATCGACGATGTCAGCGGCATGGAAGGTCATGCGCTGGCCCACGCCCTCCGATTCGCCACGGCGGCGACCATGAACGGCGATATCGACGCCATGATTTTCGAGAATGCGCTCGAGCTGCTTGACGTCGGCGAGGCGCGGCACATTGGTGAGCACGAGCGGCTCATCGGTCAAAAGCGAAGCAATCATCAGCGGAAGGGCGGCGTTCTTGGCCCCCGAAATGGTAATGTCGCCGTTAAGCGCATTGCCGCCGACCAAACGTATACGATCCATAAAATGGTTCCTCTGAACCGGCCTGTCAGGGCCTTCTACCTGTGGGGGAGGTAGGCGAGGTCTTCTGTGCCACGTAAGCCAGACCAGCCGCGCTCGTGCGAATATGTGACGTCTCAGTTCGCCTGAAAATGGTTTACGGTTTCTTGACCGCGTCCGTTTCAGGGGCCGGAGCATCATCCCGGGCAGCGCGCGCCCGAGCCTGATCCTTGCGACGCTTGAGGTTCTCGCGAAGCTTTGCGGCTAATCTTTGCTCGCGGACATTGGCTTCGGTCGACTTGCTCATCGCCTTCCTGGCTATCAGTGATTCACAGGCGCTGTTGATAGGCGTTTTTTCCTCTTGCGTCGAGATAAACCCTATGGCACTAGGGCGCCTGTCGCTGAGAGGGAACACCCCGGCGCCAATCAGATGCTGCCGTAGCTCAGTGGTAGAGCACTCCCTTGGTAAGGGAGAGGCCGACAGTTCAATCCTGTCCGGCAGCACCAGTTTTCCCCTTGATATCGTTGAGACATTCGATCCTTGAGGGATCGTGTCCGTTTGACGGCGCTGTGGGCATTCCGAGGGTTTTTGCAGCCCGTCGGCTCGCATCGCGTCGGGGCTTTCCGACGGGTCGGGAAGACCTCCGGGCGGTGCATTGGCGTGTCCGTTCGGCGTGTCGGATCGAGCCGCGCCTCAATGTGCTTTGGATTATGCGCCGGATCACATCTGCGCTGGGGAGGGCGATGGGGCTCGCGGTGGAGGGGCCGAGGGCGTATCATCGAGAGGCAATCATCCGCCTCTGACTGGAGGACGGCCGTGGACAGGAATAGCGCAGCTTTTGTCGGCAGTATTCCCGAGCTCTATGATCGCGGGCTCGGGCCGGTGATCTTTGCCGATTTTGCCGAGCAGATGGCCGAACGCGTCGCCGCGACTTCCCCCGAGATCGTCCTCGAAACTGCGGCCGGAACCGGGATCGTAACCCAGGCGCTGCGGCGCAGGCTGCCCGAGGCGACGCGCATCATCGCCACCGATCTCAACCCGCCCATGCTCGAAATTGCCCGCTCCAAGCCGGGACTGGACAGGCAGGTGACGTTGCAGACAGCGGACGCTCAGAACTTGCCGTTCGACGACGGAACATTCGATGCGATCATCTGCCAGTTCGGCCTGATGTTCTTTCCAGACAAATTGCACTCGTTTGGCGAGGCGCTGCGTGTGCTGAAGCCGGGCGGACACTACCATTTCAGCGTCTGGGACGCCCATCGCTACAATGGCTTCGCGCGGATTGTGGATGGCCTGGTGCGGGAAACGTTCCCGGTGGATCCGCCGGCCTTTTATGCGGTGCCGTTTTCCTGCGCTGCAATCGACCCGCTCAAGGCAATGGTGCTCGATGCAGGCTTTGCCGATCTGCGGATCAGCGTCGTGACGCTGGACAAGATCGTCGATGATCTCGAGCCATTTTCGCGCGGACTCATTTTCGGCAATCCGCTCATCGACCAGATCCGGGCCCGTAATGGGCCGAGCCCGGAGGCGATGCAGGCCAAGCTTTTGGCCCTGTTGCAGGCCGAATTCGGCTCCGGCCCTGCAATCATGCCGCTGCAGACGATCTTCTACCGCGCGAGCAAACCCGTCGCCTTGTTCTAGACCGGATGTCCATCTCATTGCTGTCATGGCGGAAAGCCGGGAATTGACGCCCTGCCCTGAGTGCATGCTGCAGATTTTTCGCTCCCCTGCTTCCACCCATCGTGCCACTCTGCTACCCCACGGCGGAAGAATGACCGGAGGCAGGACCGATGAGCGACAGTTTCAAGACCCTCGATGAACTCGATCTCACCAACAAGGTCGTGCTGCTAAGGGCCGATCTCAACGTACCGATGGCTGACGGCAAGGTGACCGATGCGACGCGCATCGAGCGGCTCGTGCCCACCATCCGCGCCATCGTCAAGCACGACGCCAAGGTCGTTCTGCTCAGCCATTTCGGCCGCCCCAAGGGGAAGGTCGACGCCGAATTCTCGCTCGAGCAGGTCTGCGCCGCCGTCGCCGATGAAACCGGCCACCCCGTCGGCTTCGTGGCCACTGACTGGGTCGATGTGAGCCAGGCCCGACAGGCGATCGAAGATGCGCCCCCCGGCTCGGTTCTGGTGATGGAAAACACTCGTTTCCATCCCGGCGAAGAGGCCAATGATGTCGAATTGGCCAAGCGCATGGCTAGCCTCGGCGATATCTATGTCAATGACGCCTTCTCGGCCGCGCACCGCGCGCATGCCTCGACCGAGGCGCTGGCGCACCTGTTACCGGCAGCGGCCGGCCTTGCCATGGAAGCCGAACTCAAGGCGCTGGAAGCGGGCCTCGGCAAGCCGAAAAAGCCCGTCGTCGCCATTGTCGGGGGCGCCAAGGTCTCGTCCAAGATCGATCTGCTCGAAAACCTCGTGACCAAGGTCGATGGCCTCGTCATCGGCGGGGGCATGGCCAATACCTTCCTGCATGCCATGGGCTATGGCGTCGGCAAATCGCTGGCCGAGAAGGATCTCGCCGATACGGCCCGCCGGATCATGGACAAGGCGGAGAAATCCAATTGCGCCATCATCCTGCCGATCGACGCAGTGGTCTCCTGGCATTTCAAGGCCAATTCGCCGACCCGGCTCTATGGCGTGGACGCCATCGACCCCGATGGCATGATCCTCGATATCGGACCGTCCTCGGTCGAGCGCATCACCGGCGCCATTGACGACGCCCACACCGTGGTCTGGAACGGACCGGTTGGCGCCTTCGAAATGGAGCCATTCGACGCCGGCACCGTGGCGATCGCCAAGCATGTCGCCAAGCGGACGCATGATGGGCATCTGGTCTCGGTGGCGGGCGGCGGCGACACGGTGGGGGCGCTGGCCCATGCCGGGGTCAAGGATGGGCTGACCTATGTCTCGACCGCCGGCGGCGCCTTCCTTGAATGGATGGAAGGCAAGCCCCTGCCCGGCGTCGAAGCGCTCAAGAAATAGTTTCGGGATTATTTTGGGGGTTGCTCCCCAAATTTTCCTGCTGGGTCATCAAGAGCCCCTCCCCTCAAGGGGTGGGGCTCTTTTTTGTTGGGCGAGGCAAGCCCGCCGCCCCGGGATCAGAACTTCGCAGTCACCGGGTCGGAGCCGAGGCGGCCATCACTGGCGTCGAGGCCGGTGATTTCAGCCTTGTCCTGATCGGTCAGCGTGAAATCGAAGACATCGAAATTTTCGACGATGCGGCTTGGGGTGACCGATTTGGGGATGACCACAAGGCCGCTGTCGAGATGCCAGCGGATGATGATCTGCGCCACGCTCTTGCCATGTCGGGCGGCGATGGCGGCAAGAACGGGGTGTTCGAGCAGCTTGCCCTGCCCCAGCGGGCTCCAGCTTTCCGTCAGAATGCCGAGCCTTTCGTGCTTGGCGCGCATGGTCTTCTGCTGAAAGCGAGGGTGCAGCTGGATCTGGTTGAGGGCCGGGGTGACGCCGGTGGCCGCGATGATCTGTTCGATATAGTCCCCTTCGAAATTGGACACGCCGATGGAGCGCGCCTTGCCCTCTTCGCGCAGGCGGACCAGCGCCTTCCAGGTTTCCACATATTTTCCGCGGAAGGCCGAGGGCCAGTGGATGAGGTAGAGGTCGACATAGTCGGTGCCGAGCCGCTTGAGGCTGGCATCCATGGCGCGCAGGGTGGACTCAAAGCCCTGATCGTCGTTCCAGACCTTGGTGGTGAGAAAGATGTCGGCGCGCGCCACGCCCGAGGCGCGGATCCCCTCACCGACCCCCTCCTCATTCTGATAGACGGCCGCCGTATCGATATGGCGGTAGCCAGCACCCAGAGCCGCCTCGACCGCGGTAACCGCGACATCGTTGGGGGTCTGCCAGACGCCCAACCCGATCTGCGGGATGGTACGGCCGTCATTGAAGGTCACGTGCGGTTGCGTGCTCATCGGTTTATCCTGGACTGTGGTGCGGAAAATGGTGCGTGGCACCGGGATGGATCGCCACTTTACGATGGAAGCGCAAGAGAGCCAAGTCGGGCCGCAAAGGTTCCCAAGCAATCTACCATACAAGGTAAGTCTTTCGTCGCATATCCGGACGTCTAATCGAAAGCGCGCTAACGAAAGTCTAAGTCTAGGGTCACGGTTCTTATGAGGGATACCATGACAAAATCGCTTAATTCCATTGCCCAGAAGCTGATGGAAACCGGCAGGGGCATTCTGGCCGCCGACGAATCCGAAGGAACCATCGCCAAGCGTTTTGCCAAGATCAACCTGCCCAATTCGCTCGATCTGCGCCGCGACTATCGCGAGATGCTGTTCCGCTCCAGCGATGCGATGCGCAACTACATCTCGGGCGTCATCCTGACCGAGGAGACCCTCAAGCAGGAGGCCGCCGACGGCACGCCGTTCCGCGCCATGCTGGCCGATGCGGACTGCATTCCGGGCATCAAGGTCGACCGCGGCGCCTTCCCCATGCCCGGCGATACCGGCGAGAAAATCACCGAGGGCCTCGACGGCCTGCGCCAGCGCCTCGAGCAATACGCTCATCTGGGCGCCGGCTTTGCCAAGTGGCGCGCCGTGATCACCATCAATGACATCGCCCCCACCCGCAACAATATCCGCGCCAATGCCCATTCTCTCGCACGCTACGCCATGCTGTGCCAGGAAGCCGGCATCGTGCCGATCGTCGAGCCGGAAGTGGTGGGCGATGGCGAGCCGGGCAACCATTCGATGGAACGCTGCGCCCAGGTGACCGGGGACGTGCTCGAGAACGTCTTCAAGGAACTCCGCCTTGCCGGCGTCGATCTCGCCGGCATGCTGCTCAAGCCCAATATGGTGCTGCCGGGCATCAATTCTCGCGAGCGGCCCAGCGTCGAGGACGTCGCCCGCCGCACGGTGGAAGTGCTCAAAGAGCATGTTCCCGCCGCCGTTCCGGGCATTGCCTTCCTTTCGGGCGGGCAGACGGACGAGGAAGCCACGGCCCATCTTTCGGCCATGAACCGGATTTCCAACAAGCCCTGGCCGCTGACCTTCTCCTATGGCCGCGCCTTGCAGAACGTCGCGCTGCGCACCTGGGCCGGTCGCCGCGAGAACTTCCCGGCAGCACAGGCCGCCTTTACCCATCGCGCCAGGATGAACTCGCTGGCCGCGCTCGGCGAGTGGAGCAACGAGGTCGATCGCGCCGCCTGATTGTCGGCACCATCGCACGCGAAAGACGCGCTCCTCTCGGGGCGCGTTTTTTATTGCGTCAACATCCCTTGCATGGTCCCCGCGCATGCAATCGGGCTTCCATTGCCAGCATGGTGCCCTTGCCCTATTGGAGAAAAGGTCCCCTTTCTGCCCCAATGCCAGACTAGGGAATTGCAGCGTCGCAAGTCGGGTTTTTCATGGCTCCCCAAATTTATCTCATTACCCCCGCCGATCCGGACCTTGTGGAGTTTCCGCGCCGTTTGATGGCCGTGCTGGCCGGTCCGGAAGTCGCAGCCATCCTCGTGCAGCGCGGCACGCTGGGCGCGGAAGACTATGCCCGGCTCTCCGAGCGTGTGGTGCAGATCGGCCAGGCGGCCGGCGCCGCAGTATTGGTCGAGGATGATGTGGAGCTCAGCCGCCGTGTCGGTGCCGATGGCGTCCACATTGGCGCGGGCGGAACAAAGGCCATCCGCGCTGCAGTTGACAGCCTCAAGCCTGACGGCATTGTGGGCGCAGGCGCCGTGCAGTCCCGCCACGATGCGATGAGCTTTGGCGAGCTTGATGTCGACTATCTGTTCTTCGGCCCCCTTGGCGGCGCGCCGGACGGCCAGGCGGACGAGTTCGCCCAATGGTGGGCGGAAACCTTCGAAATTCCCGCCGTGCATTCCGATCCCTCGGCACAGCCCGGCCAGCTTGCGGCTACTGGGGCGGAGTTCATTGCGCTGTCCGACAGCGTCTGGTCGGCGGCCGATCCGGCGGCGGCGCTGGCGGCGCTTGCCGCTGCAGCACGGGAAAGCGCATGACGCGGCGCGCCAGCCTGATCGCCCTGGCCTGCCTCTGCCTGCTGCAGCCGGCGGCGGCGCAGACCAGCGATGCCGAACAGATCAGCAATGCCGTCTTCGGCACGCCCGAAAATGTCGACTATGCCTTTGGCGCGTTCCAGCGCGGCTATTTCCTGACGGCGCTGGAGCTGGCCCTGCCCCGGGCGGAACAGGGCGACGCGGCGGCCCAGACGCTGATCGCCGAACTCTATGCCAAGGGCCTGGGCGTGGCGCAAAATCTCGAGCGCGCCGCGGGCTGGTATCAGCTCGCAGCCGGCAATGGCGACATGCTGGCGACTTTCGAGCTGGGCCTGCTCTATCAGGATGGCGTTGGCGTTGAAAAAGACCGCAAGCGCGCCGCCGAGCTCTTCGCCAAGGCATCAGCGGCCGGCTATCCGCCGGCAAAATACAATATGGCCCTGCTCCATGTCGAAGGCGTCTATGCCGAGCCCAGCCTGACCACAGCCGCCCGGCTGATGCGGGAGGCGGCCGACGCGGAGCTGCCGGAAGCGCTCTACGATTACGGCTCGATGCTGATCGAGGGGGCGGGCGTCGCCCCCAATACCGAAGAAGGCGCGCGCTATATCGGGCTGGCGGCCGAAGGCGGACTGGTAGCCGCGCAGATTGACTATGCCACCCTGCTCTATCTCGGCCAGGGCATCGAACGCGATATCGAGGCTGCGGTCTCCTGGTATCAACGCGCCGCCGAAGCGGGCAATCCCGTGGCCCAGAACCGGCTGGCCAAGCTGGTTGCCGTCGGAGAGGGTACGATTCTCGACCTTGAGACCGCGGCCATGTGGCGCGCCCTGGCGCGGCGGCAGGGGCTGAACGATCCCTCGCTCGACCGGCTGCTGGTCTCCATTCCGCCGGCTGCGCTGGCCCGGGCCGAAGAGCGGGCCCGCTTCTGGCCGGAAACGCCGCTAAGCGCCCAGACAGCCACGCCAGCGGCCTCGCGGCCCGAGATCATCGGCCCGCTGCTGCCGGCGCCGACGGACCCTGAAAACGCGCCAAGCCAGGCAGTCAGTCCCGCGGCTGCAGCGCCGGAAGCGGCACCAGCTGAACTGGACGAAAGCCCCCTCGAAAACCTGCCGGAGACCCTCGAGACGCCCCCGGAGGGCGAAGCGGAGACCCAAGACCCTTGAATGGGCGCGCGTTCTCAGGCAATAAGCCCGCCACACTTTCAATCAGCGGCAGGACTTTCGGGTCCATCCGGCGCTGCGGCGGGGCATTGTCCCGGCGGCGCACCACAAGCTGCATGAGCCAAGCGAGCACAACATAATGGCGCGTTCCGCCCTCCTCACCGTCATGGTCAATGCCGCCTTCAAGGCCGGCAAATCGCTGTCTCGCGATTTCAACGAGGTGGAGAACCTCCAGGTATCGCGAAAAGGCCCGGCCGATTTCGTGTCGAAGGCCGACATCAAGGCCGAGCAGATCGTGTTCGACGAACTGCGCAAGGCGCGCCCCACCTATTCCTTCCTGATGGAAGAGGGCGGGGAAGTGACCGGTACCGATGGCCAGCACACCTGGATCATCGATCCGCTCGACGGCACCACCAATTTCCTGCACGGCATTCCGCTTTTCGCAGTCGCGATTGCCCTGCAGCGCGGCGACGACATCGTTGCCTCGGTGATCTACAACCCGATCACGGACGAGCTCTACACGGCCGAAAAGGGCGGTGGCGCCTGGCTGGCCGACCGCAAGCGCCTGCGCGTCGCGGCGCGCCGTCACCTGTCGGATGCGGTGATTTCCACCGGCATCAAGACCCAGGGCACGTCCAATGACGGGCTGCAATTGCGCCAGCTCGCCCATATCAATCCCGCCGTGGCCGGCATCCGCCGCTCGGGATCGATCTCGGTCGACATGGCCTGGCTTGCAGCCGGCCGCTTCGATGGCCTGTGGGAAGCCGGCCTCAAGCCCTGGGACGTGGCACCGGGCTATCTGATGGTCAAGGAAGCCGGTGGCCTCGTGACCGATTATGCTGGTCAGCCCGGCTCCATCTGGAACGGCCAGATCGTTGCCGGCAACGAAATCCTGCACGGCGCGCTGATGAAGTCGCTGAAGTCCGTCCAATAGGCGCTCAGCGCGGTCGGATGCAGGGACGCCCCGGCAGTCGTTAAGCTTTTCCATTGTCACGACTATCAGCCGCCTCTAGTGTCTGAGGCGGTTGATTTGCGTTAGGCGGGACAGGGCAAAGGCACGATGTCGCAAGGTTACGATCCCTATCATCTGGCCAGTCCGACGGTCTACCTCGTCAAGATCGTGATCTTCCTGGTGCTGGTCGCGCTGGTCGCCGCGATCCTGTTCACCCAGATCACCACCTTCTTCTGGGCAAACCCGTTCATCAACTCGATGATCTTCTTTGCCCTGTTCGTGGGCATCTTCCTCAGTTTCCGGCAGATCTTCCGGCTTTTCCCGGAAGTGAAATGGGTCAATTCGCTTCAGGATGGCGACGTGGCGCAGGTGCGTCCACCGGTGTTGCTGGCCCCCGTTGCCGGGCTTTTGCGCGAGCGCATCGGGGAAGCGATCATCACCCCCTCCTCCATGCGCTCCATTCTCGATTCCGTGGGCAATCGCCTCGACGAGGCCAAGGATACGTCGCGCTATCTTACGGGGCTGCTGGTGTTCCTCGGGCTCATGGGCACGTTTTACGGCCTGCTCGAAACGGTTAGTTCCGTCGCCGGGGTGATCAATGCCCTCGACGTCACCTCGAGCGACAGCGGCTCGCTGTTCGCCAATCTCAAGGAGGGGCTGGCAGCGCCCCTGGGTGGCATGGGCACGGCGTTCTCGTCGTCCCTCTTCGGCCTTGCGGGCTCGCTGGTGCTGGGCTTTCTCGATCTGCAGACCAGCCAGGCTCAGAACGCCTTCTATACCGATCTCGAAGACTGGATGACTTCGATGACCGAGCTCGACCATCCGGTTTCCGCCATGCAGGCCAATGCCGGGGGGCCCGACATGCAGGCCATGATCGACAGCATCGGCGCCACCATGCAGAGCCAGAATTCTTCCCAGAACGCCATTCGCGCCATGGCCGAACTGGCCCGCGGCATTGACGGGCTGGTCAAGCATATCCGCACCGAGCAGGACGATCTCCGGCGCTATATCAACGAGCAGGGCGAAACCAACAAGAAGCTGCGCGACCTCATCGAGGCCATGCTCAACGAAGCCGACCAGACCGAGCGCCGGGACTAGGCCATGGCAGGCTCGACCCGCTCCCGCAGGCGGCAGGAGGCCAATTACTGGCCCGGTTTCGTCGATGCGCTGTCCAGCCTCCTGCTGGTCATCATCTTCATGCTCAGCCTCTTCATGCTGACGCAGTTTTTCCTCGGCCAGGAAATCCAGGGGCGCGACACCGCGCTGTCGCGGCTCAACAGCCAGATCGCCGAACTCACCGAATTGCTGCAGCTCGAACGCGCCAGTTCGGACGATTTGACCGACCAGCTGGC
The DNA here is from genome assembly GCF_029201545.1 of Devosia sp. FJ2-5-3. NCBI lineage: Bacteria > Pseudomonadati > Pseudomonadota > Alphaproteobacteria > Hyphomicrobiales > Devosiaceae > Devosia > Devosia sp. FJ2-5-3. The sequence continues at coordinate 3,690,121 of NZ_CP104007.1, forward strand.
CGCCTTGACGGCAACGCTCTCCTCCACCGAGGCGGAGAATGCCGCGCTGGCCGGGCAATTGGCCGGAATCGGGACCGGGCTGGGCGACCGGGACAGCACCATTGCGGGGCTGCAGGAGGATCTGCTGGCGGCCGAGCAATTGTCGGACGAGGCAAATTCGCAGGTCGCCCTGCTCAACCAGCAATTGGCGGCGCTGCGCACGCAGATCGCGGCGCTGGAAAACGCGCTCGAAGCCTCCGAGGCCCGTGACACCGAATCGCGCACGCAGATCGCCGATCTGGGGCGGCGGCTCAATCTGGCGCTTGCGCAGCGCGTGCAGGATCTGGCGCGCTATCGGTCGGACTTCTTCGGACGCCTGCGGCAAATCCTCGAGGGACGCGCTGATGTCCGCGTCGTGGGCGACCGCTTCGTGTTCCAATCCGAAGTGCTGTTCTCGGCCGGCCAGGCCACAATCGCCACGGAGGGCCTGCCCGAACTCGACGCGCTGGCCGACGCCATATTGCAGCTCGAGGCGGAAATCCCGCCCGACATCAATTGGGTGCTGCGCATTGACGGGCATACCGACAAGCGGCCCATATCCAATGCGCGCTTCCCGTCCAACTGGGAATTGTCGGCGGCGCGCGCGATCTCGGTAGCTGAATATCTGGTGTCCAAGGGCGTAGCCCCGGCCCGCCTCGTCGCCGCCGGCTTCGGCGAATTTGCCCCACTCGACCCCGCCGATAATGACGAAGCCTATCGCCGCAACCGCCGCATCGAATTCAAGCTGACCGAGGGGTAATCCCCGACAGCGCCACGCGCCGGCAAAACGCTCCAGTGGAGCGTTTTGAGGGGATTACGGGTTGAGCCATGCGAAACCCCGGCCTGCAGCGTCACGCGACCCCCCCGGTCTGGATACCCCCACCCGGCCTCCCCCTGATAGGGGGAGGAGTGAATCGTGGCTCGCGATGATTGGGGCATCACCGAGCTGTCCCTCCTCCTTATCAGGGGGAGGTTAGATGGGGGTTTTGCTGCTGGTGCACCGGGGACTTCACCCCTCACCCCGCCCTCTCCCTGAGGGGCGAGGGGGCGATGGAGCCGGGAGGGTGGTGCGTTTTGAGGCCACTTTGGGTTTGGTCACGGGGAGAACGGATTAACGGGGGAGAACCCCCACCCGGCCTCCCCCTGGTAGGGGGAGGAGTGAATCGTGGCTCGCGATGATTGGGGCATCACCGAGCTGTCCCTCCCCCTGTCAGGGGTATTGCGAGCCCTACTCCGCCCGGAACTGCAGCTTGGCCAGTTCGGCGTAGCGACCGCCCTTGGCGACGAGTTCGTCATGGGTGCCCTGATCGATGATCTCGCCGCCATCGAGGACGAGGATATTGTCCGCATCGCGGATGGTGGCGAGGCGATGGGCGATGACGAGAGTGGTGCGGCCGCGCATCAGATGTTCGAGCGCGATCTGCACCAGGCGTTCGGACTGGGCGTCGAGAGCGCTGGTGGCTTCGTCGAGCAGCAGGATCGGCGCGTTCTTGAGGATGGCGCGGGCGATGGCGAGGCGCTGTTTCTGCCCACCCGAGAGCATGACGCCCCGTTCGCCCACGATAGTGTCGTAGCCATTGGGCAGGTCGAGCACGAAATCATGGACCAGCGCCGCGCGGGAGGCGGCTTCGATCTCGGCCTCGGTCGCGTCCGGCTTGCCGAAGCGGATATTGTCGGCAATCGAGCCGGCAAAGATCGTCGGCTCCTGCTCGACATAGGCAAAGCGCTGGCGCAGGTCGAAGAGCCGCACCTTACGGATATCGACGCCATCGACAAGGATGCGGCCGCTGGTGACGTCGTAAAGCCGCTGCAGCAGCGACAGCGTCGTCGACTTGCCGGAGCCCGAGGGGCCCACCAGCGCCACTGTCTGGCCCTTGCCGACGGTGAAGCTGAGATCGCGCAGCACACGATCGCCGGACGCCGGATCGTAGCCGAAATCGACGTGCTCGAAGGCAACCGTGCCAAGCGGCGGCTGACTCAGGGTCACCGGATTTTCCGGATCACGGATAATGGCCTCGGTGTCGAGGATCTCGGTCAGCCGCTCGGTCGAGCCGGCCACCGATTGCAGCGTGCCCAAAACCTCGGACACATTGGTCAGCGCACCCGAAGCCATCAGCGCATAGACCATGAACTGGGCGAGCTGCCCGGCCGTGACCGAGCCCTCGAAGACGGCGCGGGCGCCCCACCAGACGAGACCGACCAGCGCACAGGTGCCGAGGAAAATGACCAGCGCCACCAGGATGGAGCGGGCGCCAAGCCGCCGCACTTCGGCGCCATAGCTGGCCTCGGTGCGCTCTTCATAAAGATTGGCCTGCACTTCTTCCTGGGTGAAGGATTTGACCGTGCGGGTCGCCCCGAGCATTTCGGTGGCCATGGCGGACAGATCGGCCAGGGCATCCTGGGTGTTGCGCGACATGCCGCGCAGGCGGCGCGAATAGAGCATGACCGGGAAAATGATCGCCGGCACCGCGATGACCACGGCCAGCGTCAGCACCGGACTGGTGAGAATCATCATCGCCAGCGCACCGATGATGGTCACCATGGACCTCAGGGCGAGCGAGAAACTCGAGCCCACGGCACCGCGGATGATGGCAGTGTCGCCATTGAGGCGACTGGTCAGTTCGCCGACGCGATTGGTGTCGAAATAGCGCGCGTCGAGCTTGAGCAGGTGCGAGAAGACGGCCTGGCGCAGATCGGCAACGACACGCTCGCCGATGACGGAAATGAAATAGAACCGCGCGCCGCTGGCCATGGCCATCACGCCGGCAATGGCGATGATCCAGAAGCCATAGCGCCCGACATTGTCGAGATTTTGTGCAATGAAGCCTTCATCGATGACGCCGCCCAGGAAGGCAGGAATCGCCAGGGACGCGGAGGCGGAGACCAGAAGAAACAGAACGGTCAACGACAGCCGGACCGGATAGGCCAGCATGAAAGGCAGAAGGCGGCGCAAGGGCTGGAGGCGCTTCGGCTCGAGCCGGGGCGTGTCGAGGACCTTTTCCGGCTCGTTTTCTGCCGGGACGGCTTGATCTGTCATAAGCTGGTTCGCCGCTCCGGTTGGTTTTTCCGCCGCAAGGCGGTGCGATCGATATAGGCGCGAGGGCTTATACCGGCAACAGGCAGCTTGCGGGTAAAATTGCCGCTGTCACGCCCTTGCCTAAACGGGCTAGCTTCTGTAATAGACCGCCAACACAAGTTTCCAGCTCTCCGGGCGCCACGGCGCCCGTTTGATTTGAGGCGCATGCGATGAAGTCCGATATCCATCCCGACTACCACACCATCAACGTGGTCATGACCGACGGCACCACCTACCAGACCCGTTCGACATACGGCAAGGAAGGCGACACGCTGCAGCTCGACATCGACTCCAAGACCCATCCCGCCTGGACCGGCGGCACGGGCCAGCTGATGGACCGCGGTGGCCGCGTTTCGCGCTTCAAGGAGCGCTTCAAGGGTCTCGGCCTCTAAGGCTGGCTCTCGAAAAGAATTTCAAAGCCCGGCCCCGTGCCGGGCTTTTTGCTGTCTGGAGCATGACGCCATGCGATTTGCGCTGTTCTTTGCGGCGGCCCTGCTTGAAATCGCCGGCTGTGTGCTTGTCTGGCACGCCTGGCGGCAGGGGCCGCTATGGCTCTGGGCGCCGGCCCTTGTCGCGCTTGGCGCCTTTGCATGGCTTCTGGCGCTCAGCGGCATGGACAGCGCCGGACGCACCTTCGCGATCTATGGCGGGATTTATGTGCTCGCCTCGGTGGCCTATATGGTGTGGGGCGAGGGCATACGGCCAGACAGATGGGATGTTGCGGGCATTGCCCTGACCCTGGCCGGGGCGGCTACCATCTTCTTTGCCCCGCGCGGCTAGGCCTAGTCGGCGCGCTTGAACGCCGCCTGAAGCCGCGAGAACTGGTCGGCGATGCCATTGGCCTGCCCTATCGGCTGGTCCGGCAGGGCACCGCGCTCAAGCTGGTCGAGCTGCATCACCCGATCAAAGAGGCGGTCGCCCTTGTCGATGAAGTCGCGCAGCATCTGAGGCAAAAGATCGTAGCCGGGGCCACCGCGTTCGGACGGTGTTGCGGAGAACTTGACCTTTTCCTTTTCGGCGCGGGCATTTTCGCGGCTTATTTCGCCTTCATTGACCGCGCGCTGGAGCAAAAGCCAGGAGGCGATCTGCATCAGGCGGGTGGTGAGGCGCATGGATTCGGTGGCGTAGAGAAACGCAGCCTCGCGCGGCAGGAAACGGCTATCTTCGCGCCCGTCCTCGTCGAGATAGGCGGCCACTTCCTCGATCAGCCCCATGCCTTCGCGGTAGAGCGCCGTAAAGCCCCCCGAGGCCGCAATGCGTGGACCGATGGCAATTGCCGATGTGCTGTCGCCCTGTTCCGCCATTCCGCTTCCTAAGTCGTGGTGCCGAGAGGTGTCCCGGCTCGACGGGGACAATAGGCCCGATCCGCCCGGGCGTCACTCATGCGGTTGTACTTAGGCTAAGATGTGGTTAGCCGCCAGACCATGTGGACAAAAAGAAAGAGCCGTAAAAACGGCTCTCGAAGTTAACAGGGAGGCGTCAAACAGAGGGAGAAACCGCTCTGAAGAATTCAGAAGAATCTGAATAATGAGACCTTACCCGCGAGATATTAATTGCGCGTTAACGGCACAAGGTTTCTTAACCTTGCCAGCCGAAGCTTTCTTTACCAGCCCTGAGCACGCATTGAACTGTCGAGCAGCGTCCGGCCCGTCAGCGTGATCAGGGCCGTGCCCGAAACCGTCTCGACCCAGCCCTTGTCTTCGAGGCTTCGCAGATGACTGCCCTCGACCCCGCCGACGCGGCCATCGGCCAGGGCGCGCAAATGCGCCAGCTCTGCCGGGCGGACACCTTCGAGAATGATATCGACCTGTCGCATCGTTTCGTCTCCATCAACGCCCCCGGCCAGATGGGCCTACGGGCGACGAAAAGGCGGCTGGCTGTAGCGGGCCGCCTGCAATTGCCACATGAATGTCTGGACCGGCTGCTCGCGCCAGGCGCGTTCGCCTGGTGTACGAGCCGACGCAATGGGCAGGCGCGGCGTTTCGGGGGCATGACCCGAAGCGTTGAGCGCCCGCTTCACTGCGTAAACGCCGGACACTACAAAAAGGGTGGCGACGGGAAAAAAGTTCCAGTTCATCTGACGCATTCCTGAAGGATGCGAAGATCTTAACGTGTCCCGCCGGGGTTTCGAAGTTTACCGATGGTTAACCTTAACATGGAGCAAGCCGTCGCCCATTGCAGGCTCAGAACTTGAACGCGGCCTCGGCTGCCTTTCTGGTATCGCCGCGCGCAGCGATCGCAGCCTTGAGGCGAACGATTTCGCCCTCGAGCAGGGTGACGCGCTGTTCCAGCTCCTCGACGGACATCGCGTCGAGCGCCATGCCGACTTCATGCGCGGTGGGACGCTTGCGGTTCTCTTCCTCGATCATTGCAGTCTCCCATATGTGCCTTTGGCCACAGATTAGCGCAGCGGACTTGCCGAGCAAGCGCGGCTGGGCAAACATGTCGGCATGACATCATCACATTTGCTGCCGGCCGACATGCTGGCCACTGCCATTACCGCCCCAGGCGGACCAGAACAATTACTGCCGAAGCGGTTCCCCCTGCCCGAGATCGGCCCGGGCGACATCCTGATCCGCGTCGCTGCGGCGGGGGTCAACGGGCCTGACCTGGCGCAAAGGCGCGGCCACTACGACCCACCGCCCGGCGCCTCGCCCCTGCCGGGGCTGGAAGTGGCCGGCATTGTCGTGGCGCTGGGTGATGAGGTCACCAACCACCAGCTCGGCGCATCGGTGATGGCGCTGACCAATGGCGGCGGCTATGCGGAATATGTCGCCGTGCCCGCCGGCCAGGCTCTGCCGCTACCGGGTGGCTGGAGTTTTGCGGAAGCTGCGGCCCTGCCCGAAACCTGGTTTACAGTGACGCAGACCCTCGTCATGCGGGCAGGCCTGTCGCGCGGAATGAGCGTGTTGGTGCACGGCGCCTCGGGCGGCATTGGCGGGGCGGCCATCCAGATCGCCACCCTTCTCGGCGCAAAAGCCATCGGCGTCACCTCGTCCCCTCAGAAGGCAGATTACGCCATGGCGCTGGGTGCGATTGCCACGATCGACCGCGGCGAGGACATTGCGGCGCGCGTGCTCGAGCTGACGGATGGGAGGGGCGTCGACCGGGTTGTCGATGTCATCGGCGGGGCCATGGCTGCGGGCAATGTCGCCGCTTCCGCCCGAAACGGGCATATCGTTCTGATCTCGACGCTCGAAGGCGGCACCGCGCCGGTGCCGCTGCGCCAGATGATGGCCAAGGGCCTTACCCTCTCCGGCTCGACCCTGCGCCCGCAGGACAGCGCCACCAAACGCGCCATCGCCGAGCGGGTCGGCGCCTTCCTGCCCGCCCTAGCCTCGCCCAGCTGGCGCAAGCCGGATATCGCCATTTTCGAGATGGAAAAGGCATCGGAGGCGCATGCCGCCATGGAGGGGCGCGGCCATATCGGCAAGCTGGTGCTGCTGACCCCATACGGGCGCGAGCGCGCGGCGGATCTGTCTTAATAAATCCTTGGCAGAGTTGATAAGCGTTGCAGGATTGCGAGCAAAACTCTATATTGGAGGCAGTTTCCCCCTCAGCATTTGGCCAAGAGGCGGAGCGGCCCGGAGGAAAACCGGCCGCGCCACCAGGAGAGAATTGACATGTCCCAGCCCCTTTTGATGCCCAAGGCGACTGCCGTCTGGCTCGTGGACAACACTGCCTTGTCGTTCGAACAGATTGCCGCCTTCTGCACGCTGCATCCGCTGGAAGTCCAGGGCATTGCCGATGGTGACGTCGCCAGCGGCATCATGGGCGTCAACCCCGTGCAGAACGGACAGCTCTCGCGCGAGGAAATCGAGAAGGCCGAGAAGGATCCCAATTACCGTCTCAAGCTTTCCGATCCCAAGGTTCGCGTTGCCGCCGTCAAGCGCAAGGGCCCGCGCTACACCCCGATCTCGCGCCGCAATGAGCGCCCCAATGCCATCAAATGGCTGGTGCGCAATCATCCCGAGCTCAAGGACGCGCAGATCATGCGTCTCGTCGGCACCACCAAGTCGACCATCGACTCGGTGCGCGAGAACAGCCACTGGAATGCCGCCAATCTGACCGCGATGGACCCGGTGACGCTCGGCCTCTGCAGCCAGATCGAGCTCGACCTCGAGGTCAAGCGCGCGTCCAAGGATGCCGTGCAGACCAATGAGCTGCCCGAGGGCACCACCCTGCTCACCGCCGAGGAAGCACTGGCGCGCGCTGCTGCCCGCACCCATAACGACCTCAGCTTCGATGACGAAGGCGGGGAGCACCATCACCGCCCGGCGCCGAACAATGAAGAGTTCGATGCGGACTCCGTGTTCTCCAAGCTCAAGTCGCTCAAGAGCGATACGGACGAATAATCGGACAGGATCCGAGTTCAGGAAATCCCCGCCCATTTTGGCGGGGATTTTTGTTTGTGGGGAATTTTGTGCCGGTGGTCACCCCCCTCCTAACCTCCCCCTGTCAGGAGGAGGGACCGATCGAGTTAGCGATGATGCCGGTGGGCCACTGCAGCGCTCCTCCCCCTGCCAGGGGGAGGCCGGGTGGGGGACATCGGGTAGCGTCCGGTTGACAAAACATCCATACAAGAGGGCAGATAGACACTTCCTGCCGTCCGGATTCGTTTTCCAAAATGTTTGATCCTGTTTTCGTCGCGATCGCCGTGCTCGCGGTGCTGATTGTCGGCCTGTCCAAGGCCGGGCTGCTCGGAGGGCTCGGCGTTGTCGGCGTGCCCATGCTGGCCCTCATCATGCCGGCGCGCGATGCCGCGGGGATGATGCTGCCGGTGCTCTTGTGCATGGATGCGGTGGCGGTGTGGATGTATCGGAAGGAATTCGACCGCTCGATCCTCAAGCTGATGCTGCCGGGCGCGCTGATCGGCACCCTTATCGGCTGGGCCCTGTGGGCCTTTGTCAGCGACGCCATGGTGCTGCTGATGGTTGGCGTCGTGACCCTGCTTTTCGTGCTCGACGCCGTCTTTCCGCTGCGCAAGAAGCTCGAGGGCCTGCCGCCTTCGCGCGGCTGGGCCCGGTTCTGGGGGGCTACGGCGGGTTTTACGAGCTTCATCTCGCACACGGGCGGCCCGCCGTTCCAGATCTATGTCCTGCCGCAAAAGCTGTCGCCGGCCATCTATGCCGGCACGTCAGCCGTGTTCTTTGCCATCGTCAACACCTCCAAGCTGATCCCCTATTTCTTCCTGGGCCAGCTCAATGTCAGCAATCTGACGCTTTCGGCGGCGCTGGCACCGGTGGGCATGATCGGCGTGTTCATCGGCATCTACCTGGTGCGGCGGATATCGGCCAAGCTCTTCTACACCATCGCCTATTGGCTGATCTTCCTTTTGGCTTTCAAGCTGATCTGGGATGGGCTTGTGGGCGTCATGGGGTGGTAGGCGACCCTTCACAGCACGCGATCGGGTGGGTAAGGTCCGCCGCGATTGATTTTCCGGGAGATTTAGATGAGTTCCACCGCGCAAAAGGGCCATAACCAGTTCGGCAATTTGCCTGTCTGGGATCTCTCCGATCTTTATCCCGGCAAGGACAGCCCCGAATTCAAGGCGGCAGTGGAAGAAGCCAAGGGGCTCGCGGCCAAATTCGAAGCCGACTACAAGGGCAAGCTGGTCGATCTGACCAAGGCCGGCAAGCTGGTGCAGTCCATCAAGGACAGCGAAAAGCTCGAGGATTTGGGCGGCCGCATCGGCTCCTTCGCCTTCCTCCAATATGCGCAGAACACCACCGACCCCGACCGCGCCAAGTTCATGGGCGACATCAACGAGATGCTGACAGCGCTCTCGACGCGGACGCTGTTCTATACGCTTGAGCTCAATCGCATCGACGATGCCGATCTCGAAGCCGCCTTCGCGGCCGATCCGGAACTGGCGCGCTATCGCGTCTGGTTTGCCGATCTGAGGAAGGCAAAGCCCTACCAGCTCGACGACAAGCTCGAAGAGCTGTTCCAGGACAAATCGGTGACCTCGTTCTCGTCCTGGAACCGGCTCTATGACGAAACCCTGGCCTCGCTCGAATTCGAGGTCGATGGCGAAACCCTGAGCATCGAGGCGACGCTACATCTTTTGTCCGAGCAGGACGAGAAGAAGCGCGAAAGCGCCTTCAACGCGCTGGCAAAGGTGCTGAAGGCCAATAGCCGGCTCTTCACCCACATCACCAATGTCTTGGCCAAGGACAAGGAAATCTCGGACCGCTGGCGCGGCTATGAGGATATCGCCGACAGCCGGCACATGGCCAATTCGATCGAGCGCGAAGTGGTCGATGCGCTGCAGAGCGCAGTGCAGGAGGCCTATCCGCGTCTTTCGCACCGCTACTACAAGATGAAGGCCAAGTGGTTCGGCAAGGACAAGCTCAATGCCTGGGACCGCAATGCGCCGCTGCCGACCAGCGACGAGCGCGTCTGGGACTGGGACAGCGCCGTTTCGACCGTGCTCGAGGCCTATGGCAAGTTCTCGCCCGAGCTGGCGGATGTGGCGAAGCCCTTCTTCAACTCAGGCTGGATCGACGCCCCGGCGGGCAATGGCAAGCGTTCGGGCGCCTTTGCCCATCCGACCGTGCCCAGCGCCCACCCCTATCTCATGCTGAACTATCTGGGGCGGACGCGCGATATCATGACGCTGGCCCATGAGCTGGGCCACGGCGTGCACCAGAGCCTTGCCGCCGCGCAGGGACCGATCCTGGCCAATACGCCTTTGACCCTGGCCGAAACCGCCTCGGTGTTCGGCGAAATGCTGACCTTCCGCTCGCTGCTTGAAAAGACCACCGATCCCAAGCAGCGCTTTGCGCTCCTGTCCTCCAAGGTCGAGGACATGCTCAATACGGTCGTGCGGCAAATCGCCTTCTACAGCTTCGAGCGCAAGCTCCACACCGCCCGCCGACAGGGCGAGCTGCGCACCGAGGAAATCAACGCCATCTGGCTAGAAGTGCAGGCGGAATCGCTGGGCGACGGCATTGTCGTCAATGAAGGCTACGAGACCTTCTGGAGCTATATCCCCCACTTCATCCACTCGCCCTTCTATGTCTACGCCTACGCGTTCGGCGACTGCCTTGTGAACTCGCTCTATGCGCAGTATGAGAAGTCCAGCGAAGGCTTTGCGGAGCGCTATTTCGAGCTTCTCAAAGCAGGGGGCAGCAAGCACCATTCCGAACTGCTCGCGCCGTTCGGTCTGGATGCGAAGGATCCCAATTTCTGGTCGCTCGGCCTATCGATGATCGAGGGGCTGATCGACGAGCTGGAAGCGACCTCGCCCTGAGGCAGTCCGGCGGGACGTATTGCATAGACGACGACAAGAGGACCACATGGCCAATCACGAACCCCATCCCCCCACAGTGCTCGAGTCCGCCATGGACTATAAGGAGCACGAAAAGACCTATAATGGCTTCGTAACGGGGGTGAAGTGGTCGATCTACAGCACCGCAGTGATCATGATCATCCTCTATTTCGTGGTGCAGCCCTAAACCACCCATAGTCACGCAGGCCATGAAAACATGCCTGCCCGCGGCAGGCGGGTAGGAGAGTTTTTATGAAGATTGCCGTGCTCCGAGAAGCATTGACCGGCGAGAGCCGCGTCGCTGCCACACCGGAAACCGTCGCCAAGCTCATCGGGCTCGGTGCCGGGATTACCATCGAAGCCGGTGCGGGGCTGGGGTCCCGCATCAGCGACACCGACTATGCCGCTGCCGGAGCCACAATCGGCGCACGCAGCCAGGCGGTCGAAAACGCAGATATCATCCTCTGCGTGCGGCGCCCGCCCGTGGCGAGCCTTGCCGGGGCAAAGCCTGGTGCCCTCCTCATCGGCGCACTCGACCCCTTCGGGCACGAAACCGACATTGTCGCCTTCGCCGCCGCCGGCATCACCGCCATATCGATGGAATTCGTGCCGCGCATTACCCGCGCGCAGGTGATGGACATCCTCTCCTCCCAGGCCAATCTCGCCGGCTACCAGGCCGTCATCGAGGCGGCGGCGCTGTTCGAACGCGCCATGCCGATGATGATGACCGCGGCCGGCACGGTGCGCCCGGCCAAGGTCTTCGTCATGGGTGCCGGGGTTGCAGGCCTGCAGGCCATCGCCACTGCACGGCGCCTGGGCGCGGTCGTTTCCGCCACCGATGTGCGCGCCGCAGCCGGCGAGCAGGTGGAATCGCTGGGCGCAAAATTCATCATGACCGACGCGCTCAAGGATGCGTCCGGTACGGGCGGCTATGCCCGCGAGCTGACGCTGACCGAACAGGCGGCGCAGGCCGAACTGGTCGCCGGTCACATCGCCAAGCAGGATATCGTCATCACCACCGCGCTCATCCCGGGCCGGCCCGCACCAAAACTGGTCACCGCCGCCATGCTCGACGCCATGGCGCCGGGTTCGGTGGTGGTCGACCTTGCCGCCGAGCGCGGCGGCAATGTGGAGCTGACCCGCGCCGACGAGATCGTCGAGCATAAGGGGGTTCGGATTGTCGGATACACCAATCTGGCCAGCCGCATTCCCACCACGGCCAGCCAGCTTTATGCACGCAATTTGCTCGCCTTCATCGAAACGCTGGTCGACAAGGCGCAAAAGAACCTGGCCATCAGCTGGGATGACGAGCTGGTGAAAGCCACCGTCCTCACCCGGGACGGCGCCGTGGTTCACCCCAGCTTTGCGACCCTGGCCCCCGCGCCTGTCGCAGCGCCGGCGCCGGTTGCCGACGAAGCTCAGGTGCCGCCCAAGCCTGTGCCGCGCAGGCCGCCGGCGCGAAAAATCGCTGAAATGCCAGCCGAAATGCCGCCGAGCGCCGCCGATGTCGCGCCTCCGGCAGTGGACGTGCCGCGACGGCGCGCCGCAAAGAGCCTCGACCCCTCGGCGATTGCCAGCGCGGCATCCCAGCCCGCCGCGAAGAAGGCCGTAGCCCGCAAGGCAGCCGCAAAATCGGCCGCCAAGCTCGACGATCCATTGGCCGCGCCGGCTCGCAAGACGCCTGCAGCCAGAAAGAATGCTGCGCCAGAGGGGGATTCATGAGATGGACAGCACTGCAATTGAACCGACCGCCGACCTTGCCGCGGCAATAGCACATGGCGCGCTTGGCGGCGCCATCGACCCGTTCACCTTCCGGCTGGCCATCTTCGTGCTCGCCATTTTCGTCGGCTATTTCGTGGTCTGGAGCGTCACACCGGCCCTCCACACCCCGCTGATGAGCGTCACCAACGCCATTTCCTCGGTCATCGTGGTCGGTGCCCTGCTCGCCGTGGGCGTGCATCTGGCGACCGATGCCAGCTGGGTCTCAAAGCTGTTCGGCTTCATCGCCCTGGTGTTTGCCAGCGTGAACATATTTGGCGGATTTCTCGTCACCCAGCGCATGCTGGCAATGTACAAGAAGAAGGGTTGAGCCGTGATCGACGCCAATATCGCCGCCCTTCTCTATCTTGCTTCCGGCATCCTCTTCATCCTCGCGCTGCGCGGGCTTTCGAGCCCGTCCTCGGCCCGCCAGGGCAATCTCTACGGCATGGTGGGCATGGCCATCGCCATGGTCACGACACTGCTCGTGGCCGCGCCCAGTGACTGGGCCAGCTGGCTGCTGATCATCGGCGGTCTGGGCATCGGCGGCGGCCTTGGCGCCTATATCGCCCGCTCGGTGAAGATGACCGACATGCCCCAGCTGGTCGCCGCCTTCCACTCCCTGGTCGGCCTTGCCGCCGTCTTCGTCGCCGCCGCGGCGCTCTATGCCCCGGTTGCATTCGGCATTGCCGAAATCGATGGGGTCACCGGACAGGTGCTCTCGATCCACGCCCAGGCGCTGATCGAAATGTCGATCGGAACGGCCATCGGCGCCTTTACCTTCACCGGCTCGGTCATCGCCTTCGCCAAGCTCAACGGCAATATGTCTGGCAAGCCGATCATCCTGCCGGCGCGGCACCTCATTCACATCGTCATCGGCATCGTGCTGCTGGCGCTGGTCTGGGCCTTTGCGGTCACCGGCGATCCCTGGCTGTTCTGGCTGATCACCATCCTGGCCCTGGTGCTGGGCGGGCTGATGATCATCCCCATTGGCGGGGCCGACATGCCGGTCGTCGTTTCCATGCTCAATTCCTATTCGGGCTGGGCAGCGGCGGGCATCGGCTTCACCCTCGGCAATACCGCCCTGATCATCACCGGCGCGCTGGTCGGCTCCTCGGGCGCCATCCTCTCCTACATCATGTGCAAGGCGATGAACCGGAGTTTCATCTCGGTCATCCTGGGTGGGTTTGGCGGCGAGTCCGCTTCCGCCGGATCGGGTGCGGAGGAAGATCGCCCCGTAAAACAGGGCGCGGCCGAAGACGCGGCGTTCCTGATGAAAAACGCCGGCAAGGTCATCATCGTCCCCGGGTACGGCATGGCGGTGGCGCAGGCCCAGCACGCCCTGCGCGAAATGGCCGATCAGCTGAAAGCTGCTGGTGTGGAAGTAAAGTACGCCATCCATCCAGTGGCCGGCCGCATGCCCGGACACATGAACGTGCTGCTGGCCGAGGCCAACGTCCCCTATGACGAGGTCTTTGAACTGGAAGACATCAATTCCGAATTTGCCCAGGCCGACGTCGCCTTCGTCATCGGCGCCAATGACGTCACCAATCCGTCCGCCAAGACCGACAAGACCTCGCCGATCTATGGCATGCCGGTGCTCAACGTCGAGGATGCGGGCACGGTGCTGTTCATCAAGCGCGGGATGGCTGCGGGCTATGCGGGCGTGCAGAACGAATTGTTCTTCCGCGACAACACCATGATGCTGTTCGGCGACGCCAAGAAGGTCACCGAGGACATCGTCAAGTCGCTGGGCCACTGACCGGCCGTCACCGGGAAATCGCCAAGGCCCCGCTCCGGCGGGGCTTTTCTTTTCCAGTTTCCAGCCCTGCGCCTCTGTCCTAGTGTGCCGACAGGGAGGTCCCATGGCGCTCGCACCGCAAGACAAGTCCGGCAGTTCCCAACCGATCAAGCGGCAGGCCGTGGTCATCGTCCACGGACAGGGCGAGCAGCGCCCCATGGGCACGATCCGCGACTTCGTCGAAGTGCTCTGGCAGGAAAACCCCGAGCTCGACACGCCGGGTGAAGCCTATCCCCGCCCCCGCCCCATCTGGATCGTGCCCGACGACAAGAGCGGGCTTTACGAACTGCAACGCATCACCACGCCCGAGCACAATGGGCGGCGGAGCGATTTTTTCGAACTCTATTACGCCGACCTCCTCAACGCGACGCCGCTGCGCAATCTCTGGCGTTGGATGCGGCGGCTGCTCTGGATCGATCCGGCCTATGTGCCCAAGCACATGCGCTGGCCCTGGGCAGTGTTCTGGATGTTGACCGTCGTCAGCATCATCTGCGCGCTGGCCGCGATCCTCGCCCTGCCCAAATTGCTGGCCATGGACTGGTACGATCATTTCACCTCGGTCGACGCGCAACGCGGGCACATCATTTCCCTTGTAGCGCTGGGTTTGATCCTCGCACCAAAATTCATCCGCTGGTTGGCTTTCCTCAAGCGCATCCCCAGCCAGATCCTCGTCTTTGGCATTGCCGTTGGCGTGCTCGACAGTTTTGGCTGGAACGGGCACGTGGTCAATCTGATGGTGCTGGGCTGGCTCGCCCATCTCGCCGATACGCTGCTCCTGCCCTATTTCGGCGATGCGGCGAGCTATCTCTCGGCCCAGACCGAGACGGTGCAGAGCCGCCAGGGCGTCCGCAATCGCGGCCTCGCCCTTCTCAAGGCCCTGCACGAGGATCCCGAATATGACCGGGTGATCGTCATCGCCCATTCTCTGGGCTCAGTCCTCGCCTATGACCTTCTCCACATCCTCTGGCGCGAAGTGGGCCCGACCAAGGACAATCCGCCAGACCACGAGGCGCAGGCGGCGCTTGCGGCAGTGGACGCCTTTTCTGCCCGCGCCCCGACAGACCTTTGGGCCCCGGAGGACGTGGCGCAATATCAGCGGCTCCAATGGGCGGCCTTCGAGGCCCTGCGTCAACAGAAGGGAATGTTGGGCGCCAAATCGGGCTGGAAGGTTTCCGATCTCATCACCCTGGGCACCCCGCTCTCCAGCGCCGAATTCCTCATCACCGACGGGCGGGCCGATTTTTCACGGATGAAGCAGGAACGGGTGCTGCCGACCGCGCCGCCCCAGCCCTATGACGAGGACAATGGAGCGCTCCATCCCAGTGGTCCGAGCGGCGAGGTCGCTCATCACGCAGCCGTCTTTTCCACCGTCCGCTGGACCAATCTCTTCGATCGGTTTGATTCCCCGCTGTTCTTCCTCGGCGACGCCATTTCGGGGCCCGTGTCCGGCGCCGAACGGTTTGGTCCGGGCATACGCGATGTTGACGTGCCCATCATCTGGGGGCGGCTCGGCTGGCGGCTGTTTACCCATAATCTCTATTGGGTGGACACCGCCGCAGAAGGCGATCCGCCGGCCTCGCATATCGTGGCGTTTCGCGAAGCGGTGGGGCTCGAGCGCTTAGGCGCCTAGATCGTCTTCGCCAGTGAGGATGCGGGGGCGGTCTTGCCCCAACGCCCGGCCGCCCCATGCGCCATCTGAATCTCGATGATTGCCTGGGCCGCGCACGGGGCCAGCCGCGCCAAGCCGGCTAATCCGGGCCGATCAATAGTGCGGTGGCGGCTTTTCCGTCGCCGGATCGGCGATATAGGCGCCCGCGCGCACCTGTTCCTCGAGCATGGCCAGCTTTCTGGTCAAGATGTCGATGGTCTTCCATTGCTCGGTTATGGCCGCGTTGAGCTCTTCGATAGTGTGATCTTGATAGGCAATGCGAGTTTCGAGCGCGTCGATCCGCTCGGCTGTTTCCGAATTGGCCATGGTTTTCGTCCTCTCGCGACACCGGACGACATAGGCGGCTGCGCGCGCCTGCACAAGCTGTCGTTACCATAAGCAGGTTGACGTATACGGAACCCAATCGCGTGTCTCGCCATTGACCCTGTGCAATTTTTTGCAAGGGAAGCCGCATCATGGTCACCATAGCAGTCACCCCCGTCAGTGCCTCCAACGGCCACAGCGCCTTTGCAGGCGCGCGCAATTTGCTCGGCCTCGCCATTGCTGGTGGCCTGCCGCTCGGCCTATTCGGGTTGGTCAATCTCGCGGGTGAAGGCTTCGGCATTCTGCCGCTGTTCTTTTCGCCTTATGCCATTCCCGGCTGGCTTGGCGCAGGCATTCACCTTTCGCTTCTCGTCCTCATCGGCCTGTCTGCCGGCTTGGCCTGGCAGCGCGGTGGGCGCACAATCATCGGGTGGGTTGCCGCGCTTGTCGTGGGCATGATCGCCTTTCCGTTCCTCGCGCCGTGGCTCGATAGCCTGCAGCTTGCGCTCTATGTGGTTGGCCTGCTGCTCCTCTGCGGGGCAACGGCCTATCGCGTTTCGCTGCATGCCCCGCTGGCGGGTCTGCTCATGCTGCCCACCCTGATGTGGCTGGGCATCGGCGCGGCGCTCGGCCTGACCATGGCCGCCGCCTGGACGCCGCCCTTTGCGCTGATGCAGGGCAACCAGCAGCCTATCCCGCCGAGTGTATAGTTACCGCGAAGTGCCCTCTTGTCCTTGGCGCCAATCGCCTCCAATTGGGAGCGGCAAGCACAAGGAGTTGTCATGGCCAAACTGCTCAAGATCGATGTCTTCACCGACGTGGTGTGCCCTTGGTGCCTTGTGGGTTCGGCGCGCCTCGACCAGGCCGTCGCCCGGCTGGGAGACGATGTGGAGGTGGTCATCGAGAACCACCCGTTCTATCTCGATCCGACAGTGCCGCCCGAGGGCGTCGATGTCGGCGAAATGCTGCGCACCAAATATGGCCGCGACCCCAAGGAAATGTGGGAGCGCGTCGAGGGCGAGGCCAGAAAAGCAGGCATAGCGCTCGACCTGTCCCAGCAGCCGCGCATGTTCAATACCGCCAAGGCCCATACCATTACCCGGCTGTCCAAGCCCAATGGCAATCAGCATGAGTTGGCCAATGCCATTGCCGACGCCTATTTCCTCGAGCATCGGCAGATCAACGACGACAATGTGCTGGCCGATATCGCCGCCGCGTTCGGCTGGGATCGCGGAGACGCACTCGACGCTATGAATGATGCGGACCTGCTTCAGGCGACCGAGCAACTCGCCAAGGATGCGGCCCAGCAGGGCATTCGCGGCGTTCCCTTCTTCGTTTTCGGCGAGAAATACGCGCTCTCGGGCGCGCAGCCGGACGAAGTCTTTGATCAGGCGCTGCAAAAAACGCTTTCCGAACTCTGACTTCGTCGTGACTCTGTTATAGAGTGCGGCAATCGTCTCCCCGGGGAATGCGTCGTGAAACTGCTGCGCCGCGGGCTTTTTGCCCTCGTTATCCTTGTGGCTCTCGCCTATGCGGGGGCCGTTGGCTACATGTATTTCAACCAGCGGGCGCTGCAATATTCCCCCGCGGGAGACATCATCGCCCTTTCGGCAACGACACTGGGCGCGGCCGAGCAGGTGACCATTCCCTCCGGCAATTCCAGCGTCACCGCCTGGTACCAGGCGCCGCAACCGGGCATGCCGGTCATCATCTATTACAAGGGGAATACCGGCAGTTTCACCGAAGAGCATGAGCGCTACGAGCAATTCGTGGCTGATGGCTTCGGCTTTGCCGCCTTCGACTATCGCGGCTTTCCGACGTCGCCGGGCGAAATCACCCAGGACAACATGCTCGAGGATTCCCTGGCCGTGTTCGACTGGGTCGCCGCCAAGGGCGACCCGATCATGATCTGGGGCCGTTCGATCGGCACCGGTCCAGCGACCTACGTCGCCGGACGGCGCGACGCCAAGGCGTTGCTGCTCGAAACGCCGTATCTGTCCGCGGTCAGCGTGGCGGCCGAGCGCTATCCGATCCTGCCGGTCAACCTGGTCATGCTCGACCAATTCCCTTCCAATGCGTGGATCAAGGACGTCACCGAGCCCGTGCTCATCGCCCATGGCACGGCCGACCGCACCATTGGCGTGTCCAATGGCGAACGCCTTTACGCCCTCGCTCCCAAACCCTACGAACTCTGGATCGTCCCCGACGCCGACCACTCCGATCTTTGGGATGCGGGCATCTGGGGCCAGGCACAACCCTTCTTCGAGAAAGCCCTCGCTCCGTGACCAAGACTATTTCGGCGGGCATGTCAGCCCGCCGCACCGCCATTATCGGCGGCCTCATGGTGGCAACCGGGCCACTCAGCCTCACCCTCTACGCGCCTGCCCTGCCCACCATCGTTGACGATCTCAACACTACCGATGCGGCCGGCAAGTTGACGCTCACCGTCTATTTCGCCGCCTTCGCCCTTGGCCAGTTGATCTGCGGGCCGCTTTCGGACCGGTACGGCCGGCGCAGCGTCGGCATTGCCTTTTTTGCCATCTATGTGCTGGGCAGCCTCGTCGCGGCCTTCGCGCCGAGCCTCGAAGTGCTGTTTCTCGGCCGCTTCATCCAGGGTTTTGGCGTTTCGGCCGGGGTGGCGCTGTCCCGGGCGATGGTGCGCGACCAATTCGTGGGCGCGGAGGCCATCCGCATCCTCACCATGGTCAATCTCATCCTCACGGTCACCCCTGCCGTCGCGCCGACGCTGGGGAGCGTGATCCTGCTCTTTGGGTCCTGGCACCAGATGTTCGTGGTCATGGCCGGGTTCGGGCTCGCCATCGTGGCCATGCTCGGCACCAATGCGCGGGAAACCCTGCCGGTCGCGGCGCGCATTCCCTTCAGCCCCCGCGTCATCTTCAGCAATTACCGCGCCCTGCTCTCTGCCCCAGACTTCGTTTTTCCCGCGCTGCTCCTGGCGCTGGCGTTTAGTGGCTTCCACAGTTTTACCGCACTGCTGCCCTTCATCCTGATCGACGATATGGGGCTGACCCCGTTCCAGTTCGCCATGGCCATGCTGGTGCAGACCGCGTCGTTCATCTCGGGCAATCTGATCGCCAGCGCCCTTGCCGCGCGCATGGGCGGGCAGAGGATCATCACGCTGGCCCTCGCCCTCCTGGCGCTGGGCGGCCTTGGCTTTGTGGTCCTGCCCATGCTGTTCCCGCACTCGGTCATGGCGCTGATGGTGCCGGTGGGGGTGTGGATGGTGGGCCTTGCCTTCATCGGCCCCAGCGCCACGGCCACGGCGATGGCCGGCTTTGGCAGCATGGCCGGCGCCGCCGGCGCCCTGACCGGGTTCTTCCAGGTGGGCGGCGGCTTTGCCGGCTCGCTGGCCGCAGGAACGCTGTTTCACGACGCGCAGACGGCGCTCACCATCATGATGCCGCTTTCGGCGCTCGTCGCCATCGGGCTGACATGGATCGACCGCAGCCGGGTAAGGAAGAGTGCCACCTGAAACGGGGGCGATCGGCACAAACAAAAACGCCGCCCCAAGGGACGGCGTTCGATCATTGGTTCAGCAGCAAACTAGTTGCGCGGCGCCGGAGCGGCGATCAGGCCTTCGCGCTGAGCGCGCTTGCGGGCCAGCTTGCGGGCGCGACGAACGGCCTCGGCCTTCTGGCGAGCCTTCTTTTCAGAGGGCTTCTCGTAGTAATTGCGCAGCTTCATCTCGCGGAAGACGCCTTCGCGCTGCAGCTTCTTCTTGAGCGCGCGCAGCGCCTGATCAACATTGTTATCGCGAACGACTACTTGCAAAGGTCCACTGCCCCTTAAAAGCTCATGCAAATCGATTGTATGGAAACGCAGAACTCACAGGCAGCCCTGCGCCGACCAGCCAGGCCGGTCATCGTGGCGGGCTCTATAGCGAAGTTGGCACCCTTTGTCCACTAGAAGTCGCGACGAAATCAGCCGCATTCCGGTTTTCGGGGATGTCCGACAGTCTATTTAATCAGCCGTGCAACAGAAGTGAGACCGCCATCATGATGAAGCCCCTTGTCCTGCTGCCTGGCCTGCTCTGCGACTCCCGTTTGTGGCGCGATGTTGCCTGGTCCTTGCGCGATGTTGCCGCCCCCATGGTCGCCGACCTTACGCTCGACGACGCGATCTCGGACATGGCCGCACGCACGCTCGCCGTCGCACCGTCGCGCTTTGCGCTCGTCGGGCTGTCCATGGGCGGCTACGTCGCCTTCGAAATCCTGCGCCAGGCCCCCGAGCGCGTTACCCATCTGGCGCTTTTCGATACGTCGGCCCGCCCTGATACGCCTGAACGCCAGGCGGCGAGGCGGGGTGGGATTGCCGATGTCGAGAAGGGAAAATTCATCGGCGTGTCGCGCGGCCTGCTGCCAAGTCTGCTTGCCCCGCACAATCTTGAAACGCCGCTCGCCGAAGAAGTGCAGGCCATGGCCGAGCGCCTCGGCAAGGGCGCCTATATCCGCCAGCAGACCGCCATCATGAACCGGATCGACTCTCGCCCCGATCTCGGCGGCATCGCCATTCCGGCCCTTGTCGGCGTCGGCGCGCTCGACAAGCTCACTCCGCCCGAACTGGCGCAAGAGATGGCCGACGCCATTCCGAACGCGACGCTTACCCATTTTTCAGACAGCGGCCATCTGCCGCCGATGGAAAATCCAGATCCGGTCACCGCGGCCTTGCGGACGCTTCTCGCCTGATAGAGCTTATTCCGGGCGGATGATGCGGTTGATATGGCCCATCTTGCGGCCAGGGCGCGCTTCGGCCTTGCCGTAGAGATGGGGCTGGGTCTGGCCATCGAGGCCATTGGGGATCATGTCGACTTCGTCGCCGATGAGGTTCTGCATCACCACGTCAGCATAGCGGGCGGGATCGCCCAGCGGCCAGCCGGCGACGGCGCGCATATGCTGCTCGAACTGGTCGGTGAGGCACACCGCCTCGGTCCAGTGGCCCGAATTGTGCACGCGCGGCGCGATTTCATTGACCATCAGGGTGGGCTTCTCACCACCGATGACGAAGAACTCCACCCCCAGCACGCCGACATAGTCGAGCGCCACGACGATGACCTTGGCCAGCATGGCGGCATGCTTGGCGACGCCGGGGCTGACCTGCGCCGGAACGGTGCTGGTGTAGAGAATGTGATGGCGATGCACATTCTCGGCGGGGTCGAAGGCGCGAACCGTGCCATCGGCGCCGCGCGCCACCACCACCGAGATTTCCTTTTCGAACGGCACGAACCCTTCAAGAACCAGCGGATGTGGCGCCAGTTCGTTGAACGCCGCCTCTGCGTCTTCGGGCGCGCGCAGCACGCGCTGGCCCTTGCCATCATAGCCGAGACGCGTGGTTTTCAGCACCGCCGGCAGGCCCAGTTCGCCGATCGCAGCCTTCAGCTCATCGAGCGAATGAACGGCGCGATAGGGCGCCACCGGCACGTTCTTGGAGGAAAGGAATGCCTTTTCGGCCAGCCGGTCCTGCGAGATGGCCAGCGCATTGGCGCCGGGGCGCAGCGGTCTGAGACCGGCAAGAATTTCGGCCGTCGCGGCGGGGACGTTTTCAAATTCATAGGTGATGACATCGACGCTCTCGGCAAAGGTCCGGAGCGCGGTCTCGTCGTCGTAGGCGGCGACGGTCTTGAGCGGGGTCACGTCGAAGGCCGGGCTATCGGGGTCCGGACAATAGATGTGGCTCTTGAGGCCCAGTTTTGCCCCGGCCAGCGCCAACATGCGCCCAAGCTGTCCTCCGCCCAGAATGCCAATGGTGGAACCGGGAGGGAGCGGGGAAAGAGGCTGGGACAAGGGATTACTCGAGATCGGTTGGAAACTGCGGAACGGCTTGCGTCTGGCGGGCGCGGAAGGCATCGAGCCGATCGGCAAGATCTTCATCATTGAGGGCAAGGACGGCCGCGGCCAGCAGCGCGGCGTTGATGGCGCCGGGCTCGCCGATGGCCAGAGTGCCCACCGGAATGCCACCCGGCATCTGCACGATGGAGTGGAGGCTGTCCACCCCATTGAGCGCCTTGGAGCGCACCGGCACGCCGAACACCGGCAAGGGCGTCAGCGCGGCGATCATACCCGGCAGATGGGCGGCCCCGCCTGCCCCGGCGATGATGATCTTGAACCCTTCCTGACGCGCATTGGTCGCGAACTCGAACATGCGCTCGGGCGTGCGATGGGCCGAGACTATGCGGGCCTCATATTCGACTTCAAGGGTTTCGAGGGTTTCAGCGGCCAGTTGCATGGTGGGCCAGTCCGATTGACTGCCCATGACGATGGCGACTTGTGGCTTGAGCATGGCGGTTTCTCCCCCTGCCGCTCCGCAAAGCGCGCATCTAGCGCAGAATCAGCGCCAACTCAACCCAGCGCGGCTCCCGTCAGGCGATGATGTCCGGCAGGAGGATATTTTCCAGCTGAACGATCCGGTCCTTGAGGGCGAGCTTGCGCTTCTTGAGCCGCTGCACCAGCATCTGGTCGGCAAAAGCCGATTGCGTCAGCGTAGCGATAGCCGCGTCCAGATCGGCATGCTCCTGCCGCTTCGTAGCCAATTCAAGCCCGTATTGGGCTTCCTGTTCCTTGGTGAGCGACAGCATCTAAATCCGGTATTTCAAGCGCCAGACATACCCTTGGTTAACCGATCACGGCAAGTTTTGCATCTGATTTCGAGGCAGGGTCGGAGAGCCATCGACAAAGCGTGAATTATTTGTGACGATCCCCCTGTCCAAGACGCTGAAAGGAGTTGTTTATGACGACTGAAGGCCACATCGCGGCGCTGGAACGGCGCCATCAGGAACTGGACCGGCAAATTCAGGCAGAAATGCAGAATCGCCAATATGACGACTTGATGGTCAGCACCCTTAAACGAAAGAAACTGGAAGTTAAGGATCAACTCAGCCGCATGCAGAGCGCTGAGGCGAATTAATCCAAACGGTCTTATTTTAATCGATTAGGATCTTGGGGTCGCGGTTTTCCGGGGCCCTTTTTGTTTGCCCAATACTCTGCCCCGTTAAAATTTCGTTAGGATTAACATCCTCTTAAGAACAGCACGCCACTCTCTTCCCAAAACGGCACAAGCCGATTCGTGCCCCCGAGACCTGGAGTTTGGATGACGCGCGTTCTCGTAGTCGATGACGATCCCGTTCAGCTGCGCCTCACGGCAGAAGTGGCCAATCGTGCCGGGTTCAAGCCGATCACCGCGACCGGGGGCGAGCAGGCCCTCTCCATCCTGCGCGAAGACCGCAATATCGGAGCGATGATCCTTGACCTCGTCATGCCCGATCTCGACGGCATGGGGGTGATGGCCGCCATGCGCCAGGAGGGGCTGACCACCCCCGTCATCATCCAGACCGCCAATGCCTCGCTCGACACCGTCATCTCGGCCATGCGCCAGGGCGCAGCGGACTATTTCGTCAAGCCGGTCTCGCCCGAGCGGCTGGTGATCTCGCTGCGCAACACGCTGAAGCTCGAAACGCTCGAGGCGGCCATCCGCGCCGAGCAGGCGCGCCGCAGCGGCACCTTCTCGCGCGCCAACATGATCGCCTCGGCCCCCTCCATGGCGCGCGTCCTGACGCTCTGCGCCAAGGCTGCCAAGAGCCCCATCCCCGTTCTCATCGAGGGTGAAACCGGCGTCGGCAAGGAGCTTGTGGCCCGCATCATCCAGGGCACGGGCGAACGCGCCGGAAAGCCCTTCGTCACCGTCAATTGCGGCGCTATCCCGCCCAATCTCGTCGAATCCGTTCTGTTCGGCCACAAGAAAGGGGCCTTTACCGGCGCCTATGCCGACCAGCCCGGCAAGTTCGCCGAGGCAAATGGCGGCACGCTTTTTCTCGATGAGGTCGGCGAATTGCCGCTCGACATCCAGGTCAAGTTCCTGCGCGCCCTGCAGGAGGGCGAGATCGAGCCCGTCGGCGCCACCCGGCCCGAACGGGTCAATGTGCGCGTCATCTCGGCCACCAACCGGCGCCTCCTCAACCTCGCCAAATCCGGCGAATTCCGGGAGGACCTCTTCTACCGCCTCAACGTCTTTCCCATCTACATGCCGCCCCTGCGCGAGCGGATGGAAGACCTCTCTGCGCTGGTCAATCATTTCATCGCCCGCTTTGCCGCCGAAGCCGGCAAGCGCGTGCTCGGCATCACCCCACCCGCCCTTGACCTGTTGGCTGGCTATGACTGGCCGGGCAATGTTCGCCAGCTCGAAAATGCGGTCTACCGCGCCGTGGTGCTGACCGACGGCGCCTTCCTCGAGGTCCCGGATTTCCCGCAGATCCTGGCCCAGAAAAACGGTCGCGAGGACGTGCTGCGCAGTGTGGAGGCGAACCCCGTCCCCAATGCTCCCATTCATATCGACAGCGCGCCGCCGCGCGAGCGCCTGGCAGCGGCGCCGGAGGCCGTGCGCGACCGGTTTCTCGACGAAACCGGCGACCTGCAATCGCTCGCCGCCATAGAGCGCGAGGCCATCGCCTTTGCCATCGAGTATCACGGCGGACGCATGTCGCGCGTCGCGCGGGCCCTCGGCATCGGCCGCTCGACGCTCTACCGCAAACTGCATGAATATGGCCTGGCCGAAGGGCTGATCAACGACGCCGCCTGAGGCCTCGAACGACCGACCCGGTGCAGCTTTGCCACAGGGATCGGGGAAAAAATGGCGTCGGACCATAAACCGGCGCCGTTAACCTTGTTGCTTACCGACACGTTAAGAGATTGCGTCGATTTTTACACGCAATCTTAACTTCGGTTCGTCGACGAGGTCACCATGAAACGTTCCGCCATCGCGCTGTCTGCAATTCTGGCGCTGTCCGCCGCTGCCCATGCGGCGGATCTGGGCTGGTCGAGCGCACCCGCCTCTTCCCCCATCTACTCGGCCACGCCCGCTTCGGGCTGGGGTGGTTTCTACGCCGGCATCAATGGCGGCTACACCTGGGGCACGACCAGCACCAATCCTGCCATCATGGGTGCTGTCGACAATAATTCGAGCGGTTGGACCCTGGGCGGTCAGCTCGGCTATAATTACGACATGGGCGGCTTCGTGATCGGTGGTGAAGCCGATCTGCAATGGGCCAATATCGCCTATGGCGCACCTGCCGGTGTGTTCGGCGACTTCAAGGCCAGCACCGATGTGTTCGGCACGGCCCGTATCCGCGCCGGTGCCGCTTTCGGCCAGGTCATGCCCTACGCCACCCTTGGCGCCGCCTTTGGCCGCGGCACTGCGACGCTCACCAACAACCAGAACGTCGTCACCTCGCAATCGGCCAACCATATCGGCTGGACCGCCGGCGTCGGCCTCGAAGCCCAGGCGACACCCAACCTCTCCTTCAAGGCCGAATATCTTTATGTCGACCTCGGCAAGCAGTCGTATAACGGCCTGCCCGTGGGCAATGTCGAGGTGACCCAGCGCTTCAGCGTCATCCGCGCCGGTGTGAACTACAAGTTCTAGAAGGCGGCCGATCTTTGTCTGACGGCAACAAGGGCATCATTGCAGGTTGTCGTCACGAGTTCCGGTTTTAAGAGGATAAAACCTCTGATGCCCAGAAGGGCAAAATGAGATTTGCGGTCGGCAGGCAACTGCCGGCCGTTTCTTTTGGCGCGATGCAAGAGCTTGGGCGCGGCGCTTTGGGGCTCATTGATCCGCTTCCGCCGGGAATTCGATCAATACATCAACCTGCGTCCGTGTCGGCTCATGCCCGGCGTGCCGTCGCCTCTGGCCGGTCGCAAGCCTGGCGACATCGATTTTGTCGTGGTTCGAGAGAACACGGAAGGTGAGTATTCATCTATCGGCGGCATCATGTTTGCCGATAGCGAGCGCGAGTTCGCCGTGCAGGAAACCGTCATGACCCGTACCGGCGTCGATCGTGTGGTCCGTTACGCGTTCGAGCTGGCCCAAACGCGCGAGCGCAAGCGCCTTACCTCCGCCACCAAGTCAAACGGCATTTCGATCACCATGCCCTTTTGGGACAAGAGGGTGGAAACCATAGCCCCGGACTATGCGAATGTCGCGTGGGACAAGTACCATATCGATATCCTGTGTGCGCACTTCGTTCTCAATCCCGACCGCTTCGATGTCGTCGTCGCCTCTAACCTCTTCGGCGATATCCTCTCTGATCTCGGGCCGGCCTGCACCGGCACGATCGGCATCGCTCCATCGGGCAATATCAATCCGGAAGGCAATTTTCCCTCGCTGTTCGAACCCGTTCATGGCTCCGCTCCCGACATAGCAGGCCAGGGCATCGCCAATCCGGTCGGACAGATCTGGGCCGGCGCCATGATGCTTGAACACCTGGGCCATGTGGAAGCGAGCCGGGGAATAGTGCAGGCGATCGAGAAAATATTGCAGGACCCCTCACTCAGGACGCGAGATCTTGGAGGCAGTGCCGACACAGTGACCTGTGGCAGCGCGATAGCCGACGCAGTTTGATGTGGTCCGCCAAGGCATGGCCCGGCGGCGGCCGCCAGCTCTGCGCCTCATTCCGGCAGCTGGCGTTTTCTCCCCCATCACAAAAGCGGACCTCCACAGAGTAGCGGAGATATCGAAAGTCGAGGTGGCCGATGGTCTATCGGGCGGCCGAGGCTGAAGCGCCGATTCTTCCGGATCGACCGACAGTGGTTGGATGGCAGCGAGGCGGATGATCACCGACGATAGCCGGCGGACGCCTCTAAAAGGTGCCGGGTGCTCGTCGGTATCAGCCCGCCTTGTATCGGAGCAGGTCGATGACGAGGGCGAGTGCCGGGTTCATCTGGCGACGGCTCGGATAGTAGAGGTGAAAGCCGGAGAAGGGCTGGCACCAGTCGTCAAGCACCCGAACGAGCGTGCCGGCATCGAGATGGGGACGAGCGCTGTCTTCGGGGACATAGGCAATTCCAAAGCCCTCAAGGGCTGCGCTGACCATCGGGCGGATGGTGTTGAACGTGAACTGTCCGTAGACCTTCACCCGCAGCGCGTGACCATCCTTCTCGAATTCCCAGGCATAGAGGCCACCGCTGGTCGAGAGCCGCAGGTTGATGCAGTTGTGGGCGACGAGATCCTGTGGCGTTTGGGGCGGCGCGCGATCTGCCAGATAGGCGGGCGATGCGACGGCCACCATGCGCATATCCGGCCCGATCCGTACGGCGATCATGTCCTTTTCGACGCTTTCCCCCAGCCGCACGCCGGCGTCGAACCGTTCGGCGGCAATGTCGGTAAAGCCGTGGTCGATGAAGAGTTCGACCCCGACTTCTGGAAAGTCGGCGAGGCCAGAGGCCAGCCTGGGCCATAACACCGTTTCTGCCGCACGCTCGCTGCAGGTTATCCGCACGAGGCCCGCCGGCCGGTTGCGGAGTTCGCCAAGGGCGGCGAGTTCGGCCTCGATCTCCTCAAAGCGCGGGGCCACTGCCGCCAGCAGCCGCTCGCCGGCCTCAGTGGTGGAGACGCTGCGCGTGGTCCGCGTCAGCAATCGATAGCCCAGCCGCTCCTCAAGCGACCGCATCGTCTGGCTGAGCGCCGATGGCGAAACCCCGATTTCCGCCGCGGCCCGCGTGAAGCTCCTCAGGCGGGCAATCACGGCGAATGCCGCCAGATCGTTGAAATCAGCGCGCGCGATTTTGAAGCCCTCCTAATAAGCAGATGAAGATTATAGCGCCTAATCAGCAAGGATGGGCAGGACTATCTTGCAAGCCCAGTCACCAGCGTCACGAAGGAGAACGAGAATGACGGTCCCAGCCATCATTTTGAACAATGGCGTCGCCATGCCGGCACTTGGCTTTGGGGTCTTCCAGACGCCGCCCGCCGAAACTCGCACTGCCGTCGCCGAGGCCTTGCGCGTGGGCTATCGCCATATCGATACGGCCGCGGCCTATGGCAATGAGCGCGGCGTCGGGGAAGCACTGGCTGCGTCGGGCCTTGCGCGTTCAGACGTGTTCATCGAGACCAAGATCTGGATCAATGACTACGGCTATGATGAAACGCTGCACAGTTTTGACAAGAGCGCGGGAAAGCTGGGCGTGGAGCAGATCGACCTGCTCATTCTTCACCAAGCGCTGCCATCTGCTTTCGAGCGGACGCTTGCGGCCTATCGCGCACTGGAGACGCTGCTGGCCGACGGCAGGGTGCGCGCGATCGGGGTCAGCAATTTCATGCCGCATCACCTCGAGAAATTCCTGCCTGAAATCGACATCGTCCCGGCCGTCAACCAGATAGAGGTCCACCCCTATTTCCAGCAGCGGGAATTGCAGACGCTCAACGAGAAGCACGGCATCCTGACGCAGGCCTGGGCGCCCATCGGCGGGATCACGTTCTATCGGCCGGGATTTTCACGGAGCACGCTCGAAGACCCTGTGATCCTCGATATTGCCCGGATCCACGGCAAGTCTGCGGCCCAGGTGATGATCCGCTGGGGCGTGCAGGAGGGGCGGTCGGTCATCCCAAAATCGGTGAGGCCGGAGCGGATCGCCGAAAATTTCAACGTCTTCGATTTCGAGCTCTCCGCCGACCAGCTGGCCGCAATCGACGCCCTCGACGCCGATCAGCGGGGCGGGCCCGATCCGGACCTCATTACACTTGAAAATTTCAGCCGCGACATACCGGAAGCCTGAGGAGGACGACATGAAGAAACGCACATTGGGACAGGGGCTAGAAGTCTCTGCCATCGGGTTGGGCTGCATGGGCATGAGTGCGGCCTTCGGGCCGGCCATGGACCGGCAGGAGGCAATCAATCTCATTCGCGCCGCCGTTGATCGCGGGGTGACCTTTTTTGACTCGGCGGAGGTTTATGGCCCCTATGTCAACGAGGAAGTGGTGGGCGAGGCCCTCAAACCAGTCCGGGAGCAAGTTGTCATCGCCACCAAGTTTGGCTTCGACATCGAAGGCAGCCAGGGCGGCTTTGCGCGTCAGCCCCTGAGCAAGCCGGATCATATCCGCAAGGTGGTGGAGGGCTCTCTCAAACGCCTGCAAACCGACTATATCGACCTTTACTATCAGCATCGCGTCGATCCCAATACGCCCATGGAAGACGTGGCGGGCACAATCAAGGACTTGGTCGAGCAAGGGAAAATCCGGCATTTCGGCATGTCCGAGGCCGGCATTCAGTCCATCCGCCGCGCTCATGCCGTCCACCCGGTCACGGCCCTGCAAAGCGAGTATTCGCTTTGGTTCCGCGAGCCGGAAAGGGAGATCATCCCGGTGCTGGAAGAACTGGGAATCGGCTTTGTGCCCTTTGCCCCGCTCGGAAAGGGCTTTCTGACCGGCACAGTGAGCGCCGATCAGTCCTTTGGGGCCGACGATTTCCGCGGCAAGCAGCCCCGCTTTTCAGCCGAAAACCGCAAGGCCAATCAGGTTTTCGTCGACGTCATCAATACGGTGGCGGCCCGGAAGCGCGCCACGGCCGCTCAAATTGCACTGGCCTGGCTGCTGGCGCGCAAACCGTGGATCGTCCCCATCCCCGGCACCACGAAACTGCACCGCGTCGAGGAGAACATCGCTTCAGCCGAGATCGTGCTCGACACGGACGACCTCGCCTCAATCGAAGCGGCCCTAACCGGCGTGGAGATGGCAGGGGACCGTTACCCACCCGAGAACAAGGCGATGGCCGGCCGATAAGCCAGGGGCGCCATGGCGCGCCCTTCTGGTTTCTTTCAACGGAAAAGGTCACCTCTTGCCGCGGGAGAATTCTCAACTGCTCCCGCGGTTCGTCGCGATGCGCCGCCGCTTCAGGCCGCCTAAAATTTGTTGACACGACAGGTCATCTTTTATAGTCGAACGCGACGTTTCCTCACCCTCGGGACGCTGCGGCCGCTGATAGCGCAGTGCCTATTTTGTGAATTTTTCCATGATTGTTGCTCGCCGCTACACCTTGCGCACGGCCCTCCTCTCGGCCCCCGCGGCCGCGATAGGGTTCCTTGGGTCCATCCTCCAGGCCAATGCGGCTGGAGAGACGCCCAATGGCGACGCTCCCGCCATCGCCGGACAGGAAATCACCACGGGACTGCAGGGGCATGATCTGTCGCCGATGGGCATGTTCATGGCGGCCGACTATGTGGTCAAGACCGTCATGATCGGCCTTGTCGCCGCCTGTGTGGTGACGCTCATCATCTTTGTTGCCAAGAGCATGCAATTGGCTGCTGCGCGCTCGGTGGCCAATCGGACCTTGCGGGAAGTGGTCGCGGCGGAGAGCCTCGGAGCCGTGGCGAGCCTGGTCTCGGACCGGCGGGGCACGGGTGTCTTGCTGGTTCGCGCCGCGGCAGAGGAAATGACGCTGTCGCGGGATCTCGTGGGCAGGGTGGATCCGGGCGGCATCAAGGAGCGCGTTGCGTCGCGCCTCAACCGGATCGAGGTCGCGGCGGGTCGCAGGATATCCAAGAGCCTTGGCGTTCTCGCTTCGGTCGGCTCGGTCGGACCCTTTGTCGGTCTCTTCGGTACCGTCTGGGGCATCATGAATGCCTTTGTGGGCATCGCGGAAAGCCAGACCACCAATCTGGCCGTGGTGGCGCCCGGCATTGCCGAGGCGCTGCTGGCGACAGCTTGCGGGCTTGTCGCGGCCATCCCCGCAGTGGTCATCTACAACGCCTTTGCGCGCTCCGTTACCGGTTATCGCCAGCTGCTTGCTGACGTTTCGGCGGGGATCGAGCGGCTCGTGAGCCGTGATCTCGATCGCATGACGGTTTCGAGCGGCCAGGCGGCCCCGAAGCTGGCGGCGGAGTAGACCATGGCCGGCGGTATCCGCGAAAATTCGGGCGACGATCTCGACGTCAATCACGAGATCAACGTTACCCCCTTCATCGACGTCATGCTGGTGCTTCTGATCATCTTCATGGTCGCCGCCCCACTTGCGACGGTGGATATCAATGTCGACCTGCCCGTCTCTAATGCGACCCCGGCATCGCGGCCCGATGAGCCTCTCTTCGTGACGCTCAAGGCCGATCTCAGCCTTGCAATGGGCAATGACGCCGTGTCGCGCGAGGCCATTGCGTCCGAGCTCGACCGCGTGACAGAGGGCGATCGGGAAACACGCGTCTTCGTGCGTGCCGATCAGGCAGTGCCATATGGAGAGGTGATGGAGGTGATGAACCTCCTGCGCTCCTCCGGCTATGTCCGCATCGCGCTGGTGGGCCTCGAATCGGCCAATGGCGTGGCCGTGCCGGAAGCGCCAGGCGTTCAGAGCGCACCATGAACACGCCCGGCGAGAGCTTCGTCGCGGAAGATTTCCTGCGGACCAAGGCCGCTGACGTCGCGATCTGGGCCGCGTCGAGCCTGATGGTCATTTGCGGCTTGACGGCAGGCGTTTGGGCCTATTCGACAATCGAACCGGCTGCCGAAGCTGCGGGAGAGCCCGCTGCGGCCATGGTTGTCGAATTCGCCGAGTTTGCTGTTTCGCCCGCAGTGGAGGAGCTGGACGTGGCCGAGGGCGCGCTGTCGATGGCATCGCTCGCCGCCCCCCCGACCGAACTTGAGGCCGACCCGGACGCCGAGCCTATCGAGGAGCCGGAACCCGTCGTCGAAGCCGAGCCTGCCGAAGAGGTAGACGACACCCCCGAGCCGCCACCAGAGCCCTTGCCAGAACCAGAGCCCGAACCCGCGGTACTGCCCGAGCCGGTGGAACCGATCATTGACGTGCCGGAAGTCGATGTACCCGAGCCGGCTGTCGTGGTGCCGAGCCGGACGACCGCCCCAGAGCTGCCCGCCGAGGAAGAGCCTGAGTCCGAGCCGGAGCCAGTGGTCGAGCCCGATCCGGCGCTGCCCATGCCCGTGACCATGTCGCGGCGCGTAGCAGAGGTGCGCGCCGACACGCCCCCTACCGAATTCAAGCCGCCGGTCCGCAAGGCTGCGCCCCCGCCGCAACAGGCGTCGACGCAGACATCGGCTCCCAAGCCCGCAGCCCAGCAGGCGGCGCAGGCCGCCGCCCCCCAACAGGCGCCCAGCGCCGAGCCGAGCGCGTCGCAGGTGAGCCGCTGGGAGAGTAGTGTGTTCCGCCATCTCGGGCAGCGCCGTAAATTTCCGCCGGAAGCACGCGCCAGAGGCGAAAAGGGCGAGGTCTTCGTGCAGTTCACGATCGATGGGGCGGGACGCGTACAATCGGTCAGCGTGGCGCGGTCCAGCGGCTTTGAGTCACTCGATCAAGCCGCGCGTGCGCTTGTCCAGGGTGCCTCGCCCCTGCCCGCGCCCCCCGCCGGAATGCCGAAGTCGCGACTGACGATATCGATGCCGGTCGACTATACGCGCTGACCGGGCCGGCCTCGGCCGACCCAGGGCAATCCCGGCTAGAGCCCGAGTTCGACCACGCGCCGTGAGGCCGCGGTGAAACCGTTCAACGAGATCGGGAGGACCAGCGCGTCTGCGGCCCCCATGGGACGCGCGGAAACGCTCAGGGTCGTGCCCGCCTTCAGCGCTTCGAGAACCTCGCCTTCAAAGGCGATCTCGACGAGACATCCTTCCCGGATGCAGGTCAGGAATGGCACGGGACCGGCCAATGCCCTTTCATCCAGGGCAAGTTCGACCCCGGCACTGAACTGCAGGCCGAAGGGCGCCATGAGCATGCCTTCGGCCCGATCGGCAGCGACCATCTGCAGTTCTATCGACAGCGACCGCTGACCGGTCTGCGGATCCCCGAGAACCTGGGACAGGAAACACTGCTTGGCGCCATCGAGCATGCCGCATGTCACGGACCAGTCGCCGTGACGTTCGGTGAGTTCCGAGGCTCCACCTGGCAGAGCGGCAGGTGATGGCGCTGCCTGTTGTTGAGACAGGGCGGGGAGAGCGGTTACAAGCGCGATCGCCGTCGCCAAAACTGTCGGTCGGATTGAGAACATTTTGTTGCCCGGGGAAGTGAGGTCCTGAAGGAAGATCAGTCTGGCAGGCCGTCGGGATTGCGCTCCCAATACCAGGCGACATATTTCTTCCGCCGGTCGTGGTCGCGCCGCTTGAGGATGGCGCGCACAGCGCGGATGTCGATCTTTTCGCAGGCGACCCAGACGAAGGCTTCCGGCCCGACATCGGCAAGCGCGGCCGCGATGGCTTCGGAGAAGGGCCCGGCGTTTTTCGGATCGCTGCGATGCCTCCAGACGACGTCAAGCGTTGCAGCACTGGGAAGGGGCTGCTCTTCAGCGCCGTCGATGACTTCGATCAGCGCCTTGATCCTCGTTCCGGCGGGGGCCTCTTCGATGATGCGCGCAATCGCCGGGAGCCCGCTTTCGTCGCCGGCGAGAAAGAGATCGTCTCCTTCCGGAAAGCCGCCGCTGCCCGGGCCGAGGAGGCCAATGCGCATGCCGGGAACGGCGTCCCGCGCGAAGTCGGCGCCGGGCGTGACGACGCCCGGCTCGGGGTGCTGGAAGAAGTCGATGGCCAGCTCGCCACGATCTTTATCGATCGAGCGGATGGTGTAGGGCCGCACGACGAGGGCGTCCTCGCCCTCAGGCCAGCCGATGCGGCCATTGGGGCGGTAGCTCGGCCAAACCGGGTCCCTGCCCTGCGGCGGGACAAGCACGCGAACATGCATATCGCCATCAAGGAAGGGCGAGAGGTCTGCGCAGGAGAAAAACACCCGCCGCATATGCGGCGTCACATCTTCGGCCCGCACCACCTCGGCGAAATGAAGGTTCGGCAACGCTGTGGGAAGCGCTGCTTCATCCCAGTTGAGGTCGAACTGCTCGTCGCCGGCGAAATAGAAGAGATGCTCGGCGATGGAATTGCAGCTGAGCTGAACCGCCGCGGCGGTTGGTCCCACGATCTTGAACAGCATCTTGCCGTCCTCGACGCGAATGCTGGCCGTGCCCTCTTCGCTGCGCAACAGGGCCGAATTGCCGGTGCGCTCGACCTCTGCGTGCTCGACGAAGTGCTCGCAGAACTCGTCGAGCAGCATGATGGCATTGTTGGGGAAGGCAACGCCGGTCAGCGTCACAATTGCAGCGTCTGTCACGATCAAAGTTCTCCTGCCGGGCCGAGGGCCGAAGCGTTTTCCAGGGTGCGATGCCGCCCGATGGGCAACATCATGGGGCGACCCGAAGTGGGGTCGGTGATCACGCGGCTGCTGACGCCAAACACTTCATGGATTGTCGTCTCCGTCAGGACCGCGTCGGGCGTGCCGGAGGCGTGGATGGTGCCACCCGCCACGGCGGCGAGGAAATCCGCATAGCGGGCCGCAAGGTTGAGATCGTGCAGCACGAGCACGATGGTGGTGCCACGAGCGCGGTTCAGATCGACGAGCAGGTCGAGCACCTCGACCTGGTGCCGCACGTCGAGGAAGGTGGTGGGCTCGTCGAGCAACAGCACATCGGTCTTTTGGGCCAACGCCATGGCGATCCAGACCCGCTGTCGTTGCCCGCCGGAGAGCTCATCGACATTGCGCTCGGCGAGATCGGCGATGGCAGTCGCTGCGAGGGCGCTTTCGACCGCTTCGTCATCCTCTCGCGTCCAGCGGGCAAAAAGCCCCTGGTGCGGATGCCGTCCGCGGCTGACGAGATCGGCGACGGTAATGCCCTCGGGCGCGATGGGCGATTGCGGCAGGAGACCAAGAAGCTGCGCCAGCTGGCGCGGCGGGGTGTGGTGGATCGACTTACCGTCGAGCAGCACCTGCCCTGCCCGCGGCGCCAGCAGACGGGACATGGCGCGCAGAAGGGTCGACTTGCCGGACGCATTGGCTCCCACGATGACCGAGATTTTGCCAGGCGGGATGGCGAGGCTGAGATTGCGCAGAACCTCCCGCTCCTCGTAGCAGGCGGTGAGATCTTCGACGACGAGGCCGGAAATGGTCATAGGGTGCTCCCGGACTTGTTGGCTCGCACCAAGAGGTAGATGAGATAGGGCGCGCCCAGCGCCCCCGTCACCACCCCCACGGGATAGCGCATGGGCATGAGGAACTGGCCGACATAGTCGCCGGCCAGCACGAGCAGTGCGCCGATGAGGGCGGCAGGAACCAGCAGCGAGCCCCGCGGCCCGACGAGGCGCGCAGCGATCGGGCCTGAGAGAAACGCCACAAAGGCAATGGGGCCGGTTGCGGCCGTGGCCGTGGCGATGAGCCCGACGGCAGCGACGATGACGAGAAGCCGGGTCACGGAAACCCTGACCCCCAGCGCTCCGGCCGTATCGTCGCCGAGACGCAAAGCGGTCAGGTTTCGGCTCGTCGTCAGGAGGACCCCGCCGCAGACCACCAGCACCGCGAGCAGGGGCCACGCCTGGCTCAACTGCGCGCCGTTGACGCTGCCGGTGAGCCAGCGCATGGCCTCCTGCAGGTTCCATTCCGGTGCCTGGGTCAGGATATAGGCGATGGCGCTTTCGAGCATGGCCGAGACGCCGATGCCGACGAGAATGAGCCGGGTACCCGCAACCCCATTGCGAAACGAAAGCCCGTAGACGGCCAGCGCGACGCCAAGCCCCGAGGCGACCGCGAAAAAGGAGACGGCCGTGCCCTTGAGGGACAGGACGACAATGGCAAAGACGGCGCCTGCACTCGCGCCGGAGCTGACGCCGACAATGTCGGGGCTCGCGAGCGGATTGCGCAGCATGGTCTGGAAGGCGACGCCCGCCATGCCGAAACTCAGCCCGGCAAGGATGGAGAGAACGGCGCGTGGCAGTCGCAATTGACCGACGGCAAAACTTGCGCCCTCGACGTCCTGCCCCAGGAGGACCTTGAGCACGTCGCCCGGCGGGGTGAAGGACTGCCCCAGCATCAGGGTCAGCGCGAAGATCGCGAGGAGGAGCGCCGAGAGGCCCCCGATGAACCAGCCGCGCTGCAGGGAAAGGCTGCGGCGGTCTGCGCGAAGGGAGAATGACGACATGCCGGAGACGCTCATAGCTCGCGAATCCGTTGATGGCGGACGATCCAGATGAAGAATGGCGCGCCGATGAATGCGGTAACGACGCCGACCTGCAGTTCGGCCGGCTTGGCAATGATGCGCCCAGCGATGTCGGCGATCAGCAAGAGCGCGGCCCCGGCAAGGCTGGAGAGGGGCAGCAGCCAGCGATGATCAACGCCGACCAGCAGGCGGCACAAGTGTGGGACGATCAGGCCGACAAAGCCGATGGGTCCGCAGGCAGCCGTGGCCGCGCCGCACAGCAGGATTGCCCCGATTGCGGCGGTGAGGCGCGCAAGCATGACCCGCTCGCCGAGGCCGGCCGCCAGTTCATCCCCGAGCGCCAGGGAATTGAGCTTCTTGGCAGAGGCGAAACTGATGAGCAGCCCAAACAGGATGAAGGGCAGGATCGGCAGGATGCGGTCGAACGAGGCGCCACCCACGCCACCGATCTGCCAGGACCGGATGCCGCCGGCAATGTCGTTGCGCGGCAGGACAATCGCAATCACGAGGGATGAAAGGGCAATGGACGTCGCTGCGCCCGCCAGTGCAAGCTTGAGCGGGGTCGCGCCGCCCCGCCCCATCGAGCCGATCGTATAGACCATTGCCGCTGTACACCCCGCGCCGGCAATGGCCGCCCAGACATAGGCCTCGACCGAATAGATATTGAACCAGAAAACGCCGACCACCACGGCAAGCGAGGCTCCGGTATTGACCCCGAGTATGCCCGGATCGGCGAGCGGATTGCGGGTCACCCCCTGCATGACCGCGCCGGCAAGCCCGAGGGCCGCCCCGGCGATCAGCGCCAGAAGGGTGCGCGGCACGCGCATGGCGACGGCGGCCTCGCCAAAACTATCGGTGCGACCGAGCACGCCATGGATGATCTCATCGAGCGAAACATCGCGCGAACCGATGCTGACCGAGAGCATGCAGAACACGACAAGGAGGGCAATGAGCCCTCCCAGCATGATCGATTTCGTCGCTCTGCCGCCGCGTCCAGAAACCGATCCGGATGCGGTCGCTCCGCTGAGGCTCATTGGGATTTCTTTGCAGCCTCGGCGAGCTTGGCGACATAATCCTTGAGGACATAGGAGATCGCCAGCGGGGTCGGATTGGCGGCAGTGCCGAGCGGATCGCGTGCGAGGAGCACGATGGACTTGTTGGCTACGGCGGGCATCTTGGCCAGCAACGGGTTCTGCGAAACTGCCGCAAGCAATTGCTCGTCGCCATAGGTGACGATGATGTCGACATCCTCGAAGCGATCGATCTGTTCGACGCTCACCGAGCCGGAGAACTTCCCAGGCAAGGTGGCTTCGGCGACGCTGGCAGGGGTGGACAGGCCCAAATCTTCGAAGAACTTCACGCGCGTGTCGTTCGGCGTATAGAAGTTTATAGTCGCCAGATCCATTGCATTGAGATGGGTGGCGAACATGGCCGATTTGCCCTGTAGCTCAGGGTAGGCGGCGACGACCGCAGCGATCTCACCCTCGATTTCTGCAATCAGAGCATCGCCTTCGGCGGACATGCCAAGGCCGGCGCTATTGAGGCGGATCATGTCGCGCCAATCCGTGGACCAGGGGGCTTCGCTATAGGCGATGACGGGGGCAATCTGGCTCAGCGTGTCGTAGTCGGCCTGGCTGAGGCCTGAATAGGCCGCAAGGATCACATCGGGCTTGGTGGCGGCCACAGCTTCAAAGTCGATGCCGTCGCCCTCGTCGAAGAGGACCGGCACTTCTGCCCCCAGTTCAGCCAGTTTGGCCGAAACCCAAGGCAAGAGGCCGTCACCATCGTCATCGCCAAAGTTCGCGCTGGCAAACCCGACAGGCACGATGCCGAGTGCCAGCGGCACTTCATGGTTGGCCCAGGCGACCGTCGCGACGCGCTCCGGTTTCTCGGCGATGACAGTGGTCCCGAAGGCGTGTTCGATAGTGACCGGGAAAAGCGTCTCATCGGCAGAGGCGATGGAATAGCCAGCCGATGCAAGCAAGGCTACCGCGACAACGGCGGAACGTAGGGTTGAATACACGGCTCTATCTCCATGCGATAAAATCGGAGCTTGCCTCTCAGGTTTAAACAGTGCCGTCAACGATTGTGCGGCCGGCCAAGCGAACAGCACTGAAAAAACCCATGGAATCCTACAAAACCCGGGAAAAGTACAATACCGGAGTGCATCGCTCAAGTTAATGCGCAAGCCAGAGGCTGCGGACCTGCCGCGGCGCGTACCGGGTAAAATCAAGTTATGAACAATCGGTCAGATCGTCTGGGTCGCCTTGTGGCGGCGCTTCTTGGGGGCAGTGCGCTCATCGCCCTGGCGTCTCCCGCCATGGCCCAGTCCAATATCACCCTTCTCGACACGCTGGTGGTCGGGGGTGGACGCTCGGTCGACGATGACAGCAAGTCCATCGTGGCCCGGAGCACCAATGGAGCCGGCAAGCTTGCGACGTCCGTACTCGATACACCCGCATCGATCGCGGTCATTACGTCCAAGGAAATGCAGCGGCGCGGTGCGACCACCACCGAAGAGATGCTGCAGTACACCGCTGGCACCACCACGGACTTCTACGGCACCGACGACCGCAATGATTTCGTGAAGGTGCGCGGCTTCGACGTCGGCGTCATCCGCGATGGCGCTGCCGGCGGCACAGGTGTCCGCGAGGAAATGTATGCCTTCGAGCGCGCCGAAGTGCTCAAGGGCGCAAACTCTTCCGCATTTGGCTCATCCGACCCCGGTGGCTCCATCAACTATGTGACCAAGCGTCCCAAATCCGAAAAGTTCGGCGAAGTCTACGTTACCGGCGGCACATTCAACCATGCCCAGGTCGGCTTCGACTTCGGGGACAATCTGACCGAAGAC
This sequence comes from Devosia sp. FJ2-5-3, assembly GCF_029201545.1. Taxonomy (NCBI): domain Bacteria; kingdom Pseudomonadati; phylum Pseudomonadota; class Alphaproteobacteria; order Hyphomicrobiales; family Devosiaceae; genus Devosia; species Devosia sp. FJ2-5-3. The sequence goes on from NZ_CP104007.1 coordinate 3,728,624, forward strand.
GACACCCTGTCCTATCGCCTTGTCGGCAAGTTCCAGCAGGCGAACAAGGAATATGACTACGCCCGCGACCATGAGCGGTTCATCCTCGGTGGCGTCACCTGGCGGCCGACGGATGCGACAGAGCTGACCGTCATCTATGACTATCTCAACCGCGACGGCGTACCGGGCAGCGGCGGACATCCGGTGGGCACCGATCTGCCGCGCAATCTCTTCCTCGGCGAACCCGACTTCAACTACCGCAACGTCAGCCGCCACACGCTGAGCGTCCTCTTCGACCATGATTTCGGGACCGGCCTGAGCTTTGGCGCCAACGCGCGGTACACAAACTCGACCAGCGATTTCGGCTATGCCTATATCGCGCGAACGGCCCCGGGCGGCGGCACGATCGCCGAGCGCGACTTCTTCGCGAATGAGGCTTCCAAAGAGAATTTCGTCGTGGATGGCCGTCTGCAGTATGAGACGAGCTGGGAGATGGTCGACAGCCGCACGCTCGTCGGCGCGCAGTACAATACCGACACGTCCTCATCGCGGACGGTATCGGGCAAGGCACCGAACATCGATTGGTCAAATCCGATCTATTCCGGCGCACCGACGACCCCTCTGGCCCTGTCCACGCGTGGCGTGCCCGACGCGACCAACACCAACAAGGTGACCGCGCTCTATGTCGAGCAGGACCTGACCTTCTTCGATCGGGTCATCCTGTCGGGCGGTATTCGCAGCGACTGGATGGATCTTAACCAGCGCAACAACGTCACAGGCGCCGTCACCTCGGCCACGCCGACCGAGATCACAAAGCGCGCCGCGCTGACCTTCAAGGCGACCGAGGAGATTTCGGCCTATCTCAGCTACGCAGAATCGGCGGTGCCGGCGGGAACCGGTGTCGAGCCGGAACGCGGCAACCAGTGGGAAGTGGGCGTGAAGTATCAGCCCGAGGCCTTCCCGGCCTTGTTCACGGCCTCCATTTTCGAGCTGACCAAGGACAACATGACCAAGCGCAATCCTGCGACCCTGCTGCAGGAAACGATTGGCGAAGTGAAGGTGCGCGGTATCGAGCTCGAAGCCCGCGCCGAGGTGCTCGAAAACCTCAGCATCACGGCTTCCTACGCCTATATGATGTCTGAGATCGTCGAGAACGGTGTGCTGGCCAACAAGGGCAACCAGCTCTCCTTCGTGCCGAACCACTCCGCTTCGCTGTGGCTTGATTATGCCGTGCCGAGCGTGGGGAGCATGGGCGATCTGACCGTCGGGGTTGGCGCCCGTTACGCAGGTGGGCATTACCTCAACGACGCCAACACCCAGAGCGCGCCCGCGAGCATCGAGTTCGACGCCGCGCTCACTTACGAGCTCCAGGAGAACACCACGCTCGAGCTGAATGTGAAGAATATCTTCGACGAAAAGCACGTCGCCTATGGTGGGTTTGGCGCGGACTTCTACAATCCGGGCCGCTCCATCACGGCCACCCTGCGCAAGAGCTGGTAATCCAAAGACTCCCGCAAACCCTGGTTTGCGGGAGTCTTTCTCACTCTCCGGTGTGAGCCTTTCGCCACTGCGCCGGCGTATTGCCATCGATCTTGCGAAAAGCGCGCGTGAGGTGCGCCTGATCGGTGAAACTCAGCCGTGCCGCGATATCGGCGATGCTCAGCCGCCCTTCCAGCAAAAGCTCCTTGGCCTGGTTGATGCGGTGCTCGATCAACCAGTGGGCCGGCGTCTTGCCGGTGGTCTGCTTGAAGGCGGACCCGAACCAGCTCTCCGACAATCCCAGCACTTCGGCCATCTCGGCGACCGAAATCCGCGCATTGCCGCGCTGTCCCACCACTGCGACCAGTTTTTTCATCTGGCCCTGCGTCAGGCGCCCCCGATCACGCGCCGGCGCCTCGACATCGAGATCCAAAAACCCAGTCAGGATGCTTCCCACCAGGTTTTCGGCGAAGAGCGGATGCTTTGCGGGGTGATCGATCTCGTCGACCAACATCCGAACCAGCGTATCGATCGCACCCAGCTCCTGGGCCTCGACAGGCTTTTTCAGGACCGCCTGCGCCGCCGAGCGGCCAAGCGCGGGCGTGATAAACTTCAACAGCCTGTCCATATGCAAATGCAGGTTCAGATGCCTGAATTTGTGGGATTGGTGGCTGCTGGTCCACATCGGCATGCCCGCGGGAACATAGGTCGCCCGCGCCATTGGCGTGTCCGGCCGCTTCTCGAAGTCATATTTGTGGGTGATCCGGGCCGATACGTCCTCGAAAAAGACGATCAGGCGCGGATCCTCGGCGAGATAATAGCCCGACGCCCCTCGCTCGCTTTCCGCTTCCCAGAAGGCGCCCATAATGCCGTCATATTGACGCCATTTGACCGGCGCGGTCACCTGGATGCCCTCGGTTCGCCAGATCATTTGCGGAAAAAACACCGGCCGGATCCCTTTCGATCGCGGGAAAATGCACATATATGATCGTCGTTATCATATAAAAACGCATTGATCGATCACCCGCTTGGCGATGGGCGTTGTCGATAGCTCCAGGCGATGCGATCGCCGATGATTGCGCCCGGCTCCGGCGGGCCTCACGGTGTTCCAGTTGGCGGTGTGGCTGAAAGGATGAGCAAGGCCCGCAACCAGAGGTGCGGGCCTTTCCAAAATGGACCAGGGGCGGGCTAGACGCCGGTGATCATCGAGACGATTTCGTTCTTGTCGGTCTCGGCGGTGGTGCGCACGCCGATCTGCTTGCCGCGGCGGAGGACGCAGACCCGGTCGGAGAGACGGAACACCTGATCGAGGCTGTGGCTGATGATCAGGACGCCGATATTGCGCTGCTTGAGGGCGGCGACGGTGGCTTCCACGCGTGCGGTTTCGGCGACGCCGAGCGCAGCCGTGGGTTCATCCAGCAGGATCAGCTTGCGCGCCCAATTGCTGGCGCGGGCAATGGCGATGCCCTGACGCTGGCCACCAGAAAGATCGCGGATGGTTGCGTGGGCGGAGGGAATGCGCACGTCCAGTTCTTTGACGAGCCGCTCGGTCTCGTCGATCATCGCCTTGCGATCGAGAAGCTTCAGCGGCCCCTTGGTCAGCTCGCGCCCCAGGAACAAATTCATGTAGACGGGCTGCTGATTGGCCAGCGCCAGATCCTGATAGACCACTTCGATGCCCAGCTCGCGCGCCTTGGTGGCATTGGACATGGAGACCGGTTCGCCATCGAGCCTGATCGTGCCCGAGGTCGGCGCGTAGACGCCCGAGATGATCTTGATCAGCGTCGATTTGCCGGCGCCGTTATCGCCCACCAGGGCGACGATTTCGCCGGGGCGCACATCGAGCGAGAAGTTCTCGATGGCGACGACACCGCCGAAGGCCTTGTGGATATTGCTCAGCTCCAGAACGGGAGCGACAGCGTTCTCAACCATAGACGCCTCCTAGACCGGCCATTGCGCGGGCGCGCCATGGGAATGTTCGATACTTTCAACGACCGGCTTGCCGGTGCTGATGCCGGAAACGCCCACTGTATAGGCGCGGGTGACAAAGGCCTGGCCACGGAAGCCGAAGACCGCCGTGTCGCCCGGAGCCGGACGGCGGGCGCTCTCGGCGTCGATCATGGCATAATAATCAATGGCCGATGGCGGGGGAATTTCCACCTCGAGCAGCGCATCGGCGGATGTGGTCGGCTCGGGCGAAACCAGCGCCTTGACCGCATAGTCGGGGAAGATCGGGTCGATATAAAAACCGCCACCGAAGCAATAGGCCTTGCCGCCCGAGAGGTGGGAAACCTCGGTGAGGTAGAGCACGGCCGGCAATTCGGGCAGGTCTTCCATGACGTGGAGCGCCGTCGTGCCATGGAGGCCATTGCCCGGCTCGCACTGGGTGGCGCCGGCCTCGCGCAGGGCGGCGAGCAACACAGAGGAGGTCGTGCCCGGGGCATTGATTTCGATATCGGTGCGACCGGCCTTGCGGAGCGCTTCGGCAGTACGGGTCAGGGTGGCGAGGTTCGGCGTGGGCTTTACCTTCCGGCTTTCATGATCAAAGAGCAGCGCCGGGAAAGTGGTGATGCCGGCAAAGCGGCCGCCTTCGAGAGCATCGAACATCTCGGCCACGGCAACGATGTCGTCGGCGTCAAAGCCGCCTTCGTGGCCGCGATAGAAGATGTCGCCTTCGGCCTTGATGCGGGCGAGTAGGCTCTGGACATAACCGGCCTTGTGGGCGGCAGAGGCGGCTTCGCCGGCCTTTTCGGCGTTGAAGACGGTCCAGTAATCGGGGCGGAAGGTGCGCGCTGCGGCATCCGCCTCGAAGCGGGCGATTTGCTGGAGGTGGCCGAGGTGACCAATCGGCATGCCGGCGGCATGGGTGGCGCGGGCACAGGCCATGTCGACGGCGACAGATTTTTCGATCCCGCCGCGCTGCACGGCAGCACAGAAGCTCGAATTACGGCCGACCTGCTTGGTCATGGCGAAGATTTTCAGATCGTTGCGATCGGCCTCGGCCTTGAGAATGCGGGCATTGGCCTCGACCGTGTCGAGATCGAGCACGTAGGAATTGGCCGGGATCTGGCCGGACTGGTGCAAGGCCATGGCCGCTTCGATAAAGCGCGGATTGCGGCGGCGAAGAACGTCAAGAAACATGGTTGAAACTCCTCAGCGCGCTTTTTCGCGCAGCGACACGGCCACGGCCGCGAGAATGATGAGGCCCCGCACGATCATCTGATCGGAAACGGAGAGGCCCATGAGGATGAGGCCATTGTTGAGCATGCCCATCATGAGGGCGCCGACGAGCGCGCCGATGACAGAGCCCTTGCCGCCATTGAGCAGCGTGCCACCCACGATCACCGCCGCGATGACGGTCATGAGGTCGGTTTCGCCAAGTGTATATTTGGCGGCCTGGAGACGGCCGGAATAGAGCAGGCCCGCAAGCCCCGCGAGCGCGCCGCTGATCATGAAGATCATGACCTTGATATTGGGCACCTTGATGCCGCTGACGAGCGATGCGCCAGCATTGTCACCGGTGGCGAGCACATGGGCGCCAAAGCGGGTTTCGCGATAGATCATGTGGCCGAGGGCGACGGCGACGATGACCCAGATGACCAGCGAGGGGATGCCGAACAGCGAGCCCGAGCCAAAGATGCCGGTAAAGAGCGGATCGGTCACCGGAATGGAGCGCAGATTGGTCAGCGACCGCGCGACGCCCGAGAGCAGACCCATCGTGGCCAGCGTCACGAGGAAGGACGGCAGTCGAACCCATGCGACCAGGACGCCATTGATAAAACCGATCAAAAGCCCGGCGCCAATGCCGGCGGCGATGCCGACGGGCAAGGCGGCTTCGGGCAGGGCCGCCATGGCCATGGCGGCGCAGAGTGCAGAGACGGCGACGATCGAGCCGAAGGATAGGTCGATTTCCCCGGCCGAGAGCACAAACACGAGGCCGATTGCCATGATGATGGAGGGCGCGGTCTGCAGGACGATATTGACCAGATTGCGCTGGGTCAGGAAGCCGGAATCCCGCAGGACCACGGCAAAGAACAGGAAGATGGCGAGGAAGCCGACATACACCACATATTGCTGCAGATTGATCCGCGACAGCAGGCTTCGCTTGGCGCCGTCAGCGGCTGTTGAACTGGACATGACGATTTCCCCGAATGGCAATGGTGACCGGGCGCCAGCGAGCGCCCGGCCAGGATTTGCTTACTTGGCCCGCAGGAGCGATGCCGGCGGATCCTGATGCAGCGACTGCTGCCAGCCTGCCTCGATATTGTCGGCAGTGACGATCAGTGCATCGACGACGAGGAAGGGATCGACGGCTTCGCCGAGCAGGGCAGCGGCACCGGCACGGGCGGCATAAACGCCGATATTATAGGCTTCGTCGGCGATCAGGACGGCGGTATTGCCACCATTGATCATGTCGAGGGCCACAGGCTCGTTGAGGTCGATGGTGATGATCTTGACGTCATCGAGACCCTGCTGGCGCAGCACCGACAGCACGGCATCGGCAGGCTCCGCCCACGGCACGTAGAGCGCGTCGAGGTCAGGGTTCTGCAGCAGCATGGCGCTGGCGATGTCATCGATACGGGCCGGGTCGGCCATGCCGGCTTCCGCGACGATCTCGATGCCGGTGTACTGGTTCTCGATGTTCCACTTGAAAGTGGCGTCGCGCAGATTGGTCACGTGGAAATCGGCGTCGTGGAAGATGTAGCCGATCTTGCCCTGGCCGCCGATGGCCGCGTTCATGGCCTCGGCGGTCTTGTTGCCGATGCCGACGAGGTCAGCCGAAACCGTGGTCACATAGTCGGTGCCATGGACAAAGCCTTCGGCGGCGTTGTCGACGAAGACGAGCTTGGCTCCGCCTTCGACCGCTGCGGCATAGGTGCTGGCGCCCGCTGCCGGATCGACCGGCAGCGAGATCAGGATGGATGGATTGAGAGCCATGACGGTTTCGACATTGGACTGCTGAACAGCCGAGTCGAAGCCTGCAGTGGTTTCGGCCACGACCGCGATGCCAAGACGTTCGAATTCGTCCTTTGCACCCTGGGCGACGGCGCTCGACCAGTCGTAAAGCTCGTGCCAGGCAAAGGCAGCGGTGTAATTGCCGTCCTTGAGCTGGGCGATCTGCGCATCCGAAAGCTGAAGCTCAGCCACGGGGGTTGCAGGTTCGCCGTTAGGGCCGACCGTAACCGGCGCCTGGGCATGGGCAATGGACGCCGACAAAACGGCAATCGCAGACCCCAAGAGCATAGCAAGTTTCATTATGGCTCTCCTCCAAAATGGATAGATAGAAAAGTTACTTCGCGTTCAAAACGGACGCGGGAGCATCCCGGTGCAGGGACTGCTGCCAGCCTTCCGCAACGTTGTCGGCGGTGACGGTCAGGGCCGGTGCGACGACAAAGGCGGGGACTTCTTCACCAAGCAGGCCCTTGATACCGGCAGCTGCCATGGCGCGACCGAGTTCGTAGGCTTCGTCAGCGACGAGGCCGACAACATTGCCACCGCGGACCATGTCGAGGGCAACGGGTTCGGAAAGATCGAGGGTGACGATCTTGGTGTCGGTATTGCCAGCGGAACGCAGGGCCGCGAGCACGCCGTCAGCCGGTTCGGCCCAGGTGACGTAGATGCCGTCGAGGTCGGGGTTCTGCAGCAGCATGGCGCTGGCGATTTCTTCGGCGCGGGCCGGATCGGCAATGCCCTGTTCGGCCACGATCTCGATGTTCGGATAGTCCGAACCGATCACGGTCTTGAAAGCGTTGTCGCGCTGGTTGGTGACGTAATAATCGGCGTCGTGGAAAATCCAGCCGACCTTGCCTTCGCCGCCAATGGCATTGGCCAGGGTGTCCGCGGCCTGCTTGCCCATCTGGAACAGGTCGTCGGTGACGATGGCGGTGTAGTCGGCGCCGTGGGTGTAGCCGGCGGGGACGTTGGAGAGGAAGACCAGCTCGACGCCATCGGTGACGGCCTGGCGGAAGGCTTCAGCCGAGGTGACCGGGTCGACCGGCAGCGACAGGATTACGTTCGGGCCGGCGGCCAGTGCGGTTTCGATGTCGGAGCGCTGCTTGGCGGCGTCAAAGCCGGCATCGGTGGTCACGACCACTTCGACGCCTGCGCGGGAGAATTCATCCTCGGCGCCAGCGGTGACGGCATTGATGAAATCGGACGAGGTGTGCCAGAGGAGAGCAGCCTTGTAGCCCTTGCCCTGGACGGCAGCGATGTCGTCGTCGCTGAGGACGACGTCGGCGCTAAGCGAAGCCGCTTCGCCGTTGGGGCCAACAGTCTGTGCGAATGCGACGCTGGTCAGCATGCCCGCTGCCAGAAGTGCAGTTCCGATAGCCTGAATACGCATTTTCTCTTTCCCTTGTTAACGCCTATTCTTTCGCGACGCCGCAGAAGCGGGTCATGAAATCTGCAAAGGCCACGACACCATTGAGGTATTCTTCGACGCTGACGCGCTCTTCAAACGTGTGGCAGTTGCGGATGTCGCCCGGCGCGCAATAGACCGCCGGAATGTTCAATTGGCCGTTGAAGAACGGCCCTTCGGACCAGAAGGGCGCCCCCTCGACGACGCCGCGCCCGGGCATGGCCTCGGCCACGGCAGCGCAGAGGGCCTCGACGGCCGGCAACGTCCGATCGACCTCGGCGGCAGTGCCACCGACCCGGTGATCGCGCGCCGCCGAATAGGCGATGTCGATGGAAATAGCGGGGTCGTCCACCGCGCCGCGAATAGTCGCCTCAAGCTCGGCGGCGGCCGTATCCAGATTTTCGCCGGGCAACAGCTTGCGGATCAGCGAGAGCGTGCACTTTTCCGGCACGGCGATGAAGCCGCCGCCATTGAGCGTGGTGATCAGCAAAAATCCCTTGCCGAGCAGATCGTGCTCGGCGCGGCCGGCGATTTCGTCCGAATGTGCCCACAGCGCCGACATGATCTTGTGGCTGGCCTTGAGCGCATCATGGCCCAGCTCGGGCACGCCGAAATAGGCGGACTTGCCGGTGATCGTGATGTCGGCAATGAAAAAGCCCATCTGGGCCGTGTAGACGGAAAGGCGCGTCGGCTCGGTATAGATGACGAAATCGGGCCGCGGCAGCTCGCCTTTGGCGATGCGGGCGACATGGGCCTTCACCCCGGCGGAAATACCGCTGCCGGGCTGACCGGATTCCTCGTCGCCGACAAAGGCGAAATCGACATCCCCACCGAGCGAAATGCCGGCCTCCTGCAATAGGGACATGGCCGAAAGGCTGGCGCAGATGCCGGCCTTGAGGTCCCCTGCCCCGCGACCCCAGATTTCGCCATCGATGATCGGCGCGCCAAAGGGGTTTTCCCGGATATCGCCGGCCCAGTGTTCGGACCAGCCCTCGACATGGACCGTATCGGTGTGACCGACAAACAGCAGGCGTGGGCCATTGCCCTTGCCCCGCAGGGTGCCGCAGACATTGGTGCGGCCGGGCTCGAATTCGGTGACGGAAACATCGCTGAGCCCGCGCCTGGTCATCTGCTCGGCCAGATAGGCAACGAAGCCCGCTTCATTTCCAGTGATGCTCTGATGGCCGATGGCGCTGCGCAGCAGTTCCACGGCATCGTCACGATCGAGGTGGTTTCGCAGATCCTGGCTGGCTGAAGTCACCGAAGGGCCTCCCGCATATGCGCCGCATTGGCCGGCGGCAGTGAAATCCTGGATTCTGGGGCATCGGCCCCAAAGAGCGTATTGTGGAGATGGCTGAGGCCGAGCGCCGCCGCGCCGACCAGCGCCGCATGGGCACCCAATGCACCGGCCTCGACCGGGACCGGATAGGGAAAGCAGAGCGGCAGCACATCGCGCACGCGACTGACGAGTTCGGGGCGCTCGCCAATGGAGCCGCCGAGAATGACCTTGCCCGGATTGGTGAGCGAGGCGATGGCGGCAACGCCCTGAGCAAGCAGGCGCGCCGTCTCGTCGAGCACCTGGAGCGCCTCTGCGTCTGCGTCTGCGTCCGCAAGGCGACCAAAGATCGTGCGCACGGTTTCTTCCCGGCCGGTCAGGGTCTTGTAGCGCGCCACGATGCCGTGGGAGGCAACGACGCGCTCGAAGGCGCCCATGCGCAGCGATTCCGGCTCGTACGGATCGGCGCCAAAGGGCATGAAGCCGATTTCACCCGCGGCATTGGCCGCGCCGCGCACGAGCTGGCCATTGAGGATGAGCCCGGAGCCGACGCCGGTGCCGACAGCGATATAGGCGAGGTTTTCGATGCCCTGCCCGCTGCCGAGCCAGCTTTCGCCCAGAACGGCGAGATTGACGTCATTTTCGAGCATGACATCAAAGCCGAGCGCGGATTTGAGCGCCGCCGGAACGTCGATCTGGTCCAGGCCGGCGATATTTGGAGCGAGCAGAACGCGGCCGGTATCGTCCTGGGGGGCACCAGGAACACCAACAACCGCGAGGCGGATTTTTTCCATCGGCACGCCGCCCTTGAGGGCCAACTTCCGGGTCAATGCCGCGATCTGCTCGACCACCTCCCGCGCGTCTTCAGCGCGGGTTGGTTCGGTTTCTTCTGCGAGAATTCGTGTCGCCAAATCGCAAATGGCGACGCGCACCTTGGTGCCACCGAGGTCCACCGCCACGATGAAGGCGGCTTCGGGCACCAGTTCATAGGTGACGGCCGTGCGCCCGACATGGCCCGTCGTCCGTCCCGTTTCGACAACCCAGCCGCCCTCTTCGAGCTCGCGCATCACTTCGGAAATCGTCTGCTTGGACAGACCGGTCTGCTTGGCGATGGAGGCGCGGGAGATCGGCCCGTTCTGAAGCACGGCTTCCATAACGGCGCGAAGCGAGAACTGGCGTGCAATACGGGGCTGATTCACTGGACACCGGAGTTAGTTCGTAAACCAGACGAACTAAACATTTGCCGCTTCCGGAGTCAACTAAGCCCTTCGGCGCAAGGGACGTCGTGGCGTGCGCGGGCAAAATGCGGCGTGGGCACCCAAGGAAATGCCGAAAATCAGGGATTCTGGTCTGGTTCCGGCCGTCTCAGCGGCGCAGGCGACAGTGCCGCGTCGGCACCGCGGCACCGCCATCGGCGGGACTATTTCCTGGCATTTAGTCAATCGCACGCACCGCCGGACCTGGCCTGCTCGCGATCAGTCGCTTCAGACCAGCGACTTCATCCTGTTGGATATCTGTCTCGCCATTTCCCAGGCGGTATCGCGATAGTCGAGTGGCTCGAACCGAAAGGTGGGACCGGCAATGACAAGGCCGGCGATGGCGCGACGGTGCTGATTCTGGATCGGAACGGCTATGGCGCTGATCCCATCGACAGGAATATCCCGAACGATGGCGCAGCCCATTTTCTCGGCTTCCGCAACAGCTGCCTCGGTCGAAGCCAGATCCTCGGGGCTCAGGTTCAGTTCCTTTATTCTCAGGCTTCGCTCTGGCGCCGGCATGGTGGCAAGAAGCATTCTCCCGACGGCGGAGGAATGAAGCGGGAGCCGGCTCCCCAATTTGAGTTCGACACGCAGGATCGAGTCGGCCTCGACGCGCTGCAACAGAACGACACCATTGCCACTCAGCACACCGATGGACGACGTCTCTCGCACTTCATCAACCAGTTCCTGAAGCAGCGGGATCAGCGCCGGTCCTATGCCGATGTTCGCCGAGGCCACGACGCCCGCTTCCATCGTGCGAAGACCAAGCCGGTATCGAAGCGAATTCTCGTCCTGATCGAGGAACCCCCGCGCGAGCATGGTCGCCAGAAGCTGGTGCGCCGTACTCTTGGCTATCCCTACGTGTCGGGCGATCTCGGTCACTCCCAGCTCCTCGCCAGGGTGGTCGATCAGCATCTCGATGATCTGCAGAGCCCTGTCCACCGAGCCCACGGTGCGGCTCTCAGAAGCACCTGATTTACTCTCATTCATGCGACACCCCCCGGTGCGACGTTAGGTCTTTACAGTGCGACGCAACAGCTCTAAGTTAAATTGCGAACAACGTTCGTTATACACGAACATGTCATTCTGCTAGTTTGATTTCAAGAAAAAAACGCAGGGGAGGAGAGAATATGGGACTGCATTGGAAGAGAGGCGCGCTTGCTTTGGCGGCGATGGCCACGCTCGGCGTGACGAACAGTGTAGCCGCGAGTGAATTGGGCAAGGTGACGATGTCCGTCGTGCCCTCCACCAGTTCGGCGGTGCTCTATGTGGCACGCGACAACGGCTATTTTGACAAGCACGGCCTTGAGGTCGAGATCGTTGAATTCACCAGTGGCGCCGAAGCAGAGCGCGCCATGGTCGCCGGCGCGGTTGATATGGGCGGTGGCGGCGTCGGCAGCACGCTGATCATGGCAAATCGGGGAATTGAAGCGACCAATGTCGTGCTGTTCCAGGACAAGCCGATCTTTACGCTGGTGACCTCGAGCGCCTTCGATGTGCAGCCGGGCGATTTCCAGGCCCTTAAGGGCAAGAATATCGGCATCAGTTCGCCGGGCAGCCTCACCGACCTGTTCCTGCGCATTGCACTGCGCGACGCCGGTCTTGATCCCGATACCGATGTCACGATCGTCGCCACGGGTGGACTTGCGGCGCATCTGCCAGCCCTGCAGGCCGGTCGCGTCGATGCCCAGATGACCTGGGAGCCATCCACGGTGACCATTACCCATGAGAATGCCGGCAAGATTTTCATGGATCTGCGCACCGACGACGTGCCGGAAAACCTGCAGAACCTCCTGGGTAGCTCGCTGCAGGTGACCGATGACTGGCTCAACGCAAGTGATGAAAACCTCGCCAAGGCCAAGGCCGCAGCGCGTGCGATTGCAGAGGCCGGTCGCGACATCAAGGCTGATCCGGCCTTGATGGTCGGTACGCTCGAGAAGATTTTCCCGAACGTCACCGCAGAGCTTCTCACCGAGATCGCTGAAATCGAGGCCGCCGCATACAACCCGGTCATCACACAAGAAGCCATTGCGCACATGAACGATGTCTATGTCGAGGCGGGCCTGATCGCCCAGCCGGTGGCCTTCGAAGACCTGGTCGACCCGCGCCTTTCCGCGGAATGGGAATAGTCGGGTCTGTTTCGCGACGAGCTGGAAGATAGTGTGATGACGACAGAAGCCAAGCTTCGGGTCGAGGGAGTTTCCCTGGATTTCGGTAATGCCGAACGCAGCCTGCGTGTGCTCGAAAATGTAAATCTTGAACTCAGGCAGGGAGAGTTCTGCACCATTGTGGGGCCTTCCGGTTGCGGCAAGAGTACCCTTCTGAACGTCATCGCCGGTCTCACGCCCCCTACTGAAGGCGCCAGCTATCTGGATGGGCAGGTGATCGCGCCCGGCGATCCGAAGATTGGCTACATGTTCCAGAGCGACACGCTGCTGCCCTGGAATACCGCCCTCGAGAATGTGCGCCTGCCGCTCGAGGCGGTCGGTCGCAAGGACGATGGGCGCTGTCTTGACCTGCTGAAGCGCGTGGGTGTCGGCGGTTTCGCCGACGTCTACCCCTGGCAGCTCTCAGGCGGCATGAAAAAACGGGTCCAGCTGGCGCGACTGCTCGCCCAGGAACCGGAAGTTCTGCTCATGGACGAGCCGTTTGGTGCGCTGGACGCGCAAACCAAGCTGCTCATCCAGGAGGAACTCCTGCGGCTTTGGGAATCGACCAGGCTGACGGTTCTGTTTGTCACGCACGACCTGTCCGAAGCCATCTGCCTGTCGGACCGTGTCCTGCTCTTCAGCGCCCGTCCCGGACGGGTGAAGACGGAATACAGCGTTCCGCTCGAAAGACCGCGGAACATCGAAACGATCGTGCAGGATCGCCAGTACAACGAGTTGTTTGTTCAGCTTTGGCGCAGCCTCAAAGAAGAAATTCAGCTGTCGTGAACATCATGCTTGTCTTTTATCGATTGGTTGTCCTGGCTGCCGTCCTCGCCATATGGGAGGGCGCAGCCAGCCTGGGCCTGGTGACCGAATTCACCATGAGCCGTCCGTCCCGTATTTTCGCCTGGCTCGGTGGCGCCCTCGTAGACGGGTTCTTCTGGACCAATGTGATCGTAACGGTCCGCGAGACGCTGCTCGGCCTGTTCATCGGTGCCGTGCTCGGCGTGGCATCGGGCTTTGTCCTGGCGCAATGGCGCGGCGTGTTCCGACTGCTCGAGCCGTTCATCATGGCGCTCTACAGCCTGCCGCGCGTCGCGCTTGCGCCGCTCTTTCTGGTCTGGTTCGGCATCGGCGAGGGCTCCAAGGTCGCCCTGGCGGCATCCCTCGTCTACTTCGTGCTGCTTCTCAATACCTATACCGGCATCCTCGAAATCGACCGCAATTTGATCAACGCGGTGCGGACCATGGGGGCAAGCCGGACCTTCATTGCGCGTCGCGTCCTCTTTCCCGCCTCGCTCACCTTTATTTTCGCAGGCCTGCGCATCAGCATCGGTCTGGCGCTGATCGGCACCATCGTCGGTGAGATGATCGCGGGCCAATATGGCCTCGGCCAGATGATCTCGCGCGCCGGCAACATGTTCGATACCGCCCAGGTCTTCGGCATCATCATCGTTCTGGCTGTCCTGGCTGTTCTCGCAAGCGAAGGCATGAAGCTGCTCGAGCGCTGGGTCATGCGGTGGCGCCAATCCACGGAGTCTCACTAATGCATCCGGTTCACATCTGCGGCGTCGGCATGACGCGCTTCGGCAAATATCAGGATCGTTCGCTCAAGGATCTCGGCCGGGAGGCCGTGACGGCAGCCCTCGCCGATGCAGGCGTTGAGGCCGGGGCGCTGCAGGCGGCCTATGTCGGCAATTCCTTTGCCGGGATCGTCACCGGGCAGGAAGCCGTTCGCGGTCAGGTGGTCCTCAGCGCAATGGGGATCTGCGGCCTGCCTATTCTCAACGTCGAGAATGCCTGTGCTTCCGGCTCCTCGGCGCTACACCAGGCTTGGGTCGCCGTGGGAGCGGGCCTTTATGACGTCGTGCTCGTTCTCGGCCTTGAAAAGCTCTTCCATCCAGACAGGGCCGTGACGATGCGCGCGCTGGCCTCCGCGACCGATGTCGAAAAGCTTTCGGGGGATGGTGGCGGCAGCGTCTTCCTCGAGGAATCCAGCCACCGGCTCGCGGCCTATATGGAGCGCACCGGGGCAACGTTGCGGCATGTCGGCATGATTGCCGAAAAGAGCCATGCCAACAGCGCGCTCAATCCGTTCGCCCAATATCAGCACGCCTATAGTCTCGACGAGATCATGGCCGCCCCGGTGTCGGCGCCCCCGCTGACGCGCCTCATGTGCTCGCCCATCGGCGACGGTGCGGCTGCGCTCGTGGTCTGCTCGGAAGCCTATGCCCGCCGGATCGGACGGGTTGGCATTCGCATCGGCGCCTCCATACTTCGCTCCACCGGCAGCCCCGACGGCGTCGGCATTTCCGAAGGCGGCGCACGCGCTGCCTATGAAATGGCCGGCTTGGGACCGGATGAGCTGTCACTGGTGGAACTGCACGACACCACTGCAGCCAGCGAACTCGTGCTTTACGAAAAGCTGGGCCTGTGTCCCGCCGATGGCGGACCCGGAATGGTGGAAGCGGGCGACATGCGGATCGGCGGTCGCATACCGGTCAATACCAGTGGGGGCCTCATTTCGCGCGGTCATCCCGTCGGCGCCACCGGCGTCGCCCAGATCTGCGAACTCACCCAGCAATTGCGCGGCCAGGCCGGCCCGCGCCAAGTCAACGGAGCGCGGGTGGGCATGGCCCATAACGCAGGAGGAACAGTCCTCGGCGAGCCGGCCGCACTCTGCATCCACATACTCGTCGCGGACGACAGCGAGGCGACACAGAACCTGGGTCACTAGACCAACCGCACCCAGGCGTCGCCTACCAAATTCAGAAGAGGAATTCCCAATGCACGTGTTCACACCCGCGCAAACAGCTGTTCGCGACAAGGCGGCCGCAGCAACCCGCGAACTTTCCAAGATCATCATCGATATCGACCGCCAGACCGGTCACTCGAAGGAATGGTGGGACGGGCTCCATATCCTGGAGAATGCGGGGCTTCTGCGCCTCTATATCCCCACGGAGAAGGGCGGCGAAAGCGCCGACATCCTCTCGCTCGTGCTGGCCCAGGAAGAGGTCGCAAAGGTCGATGGCGGATATTCCAACATCGTCTCGCACGAAGCCTGCGCCTATGCGATTTTTACCAATTGCCAGGATGAGGCCCTGCGCGAGCGCGCCATCAAGAGCATGGCCGAAGGCTCGCTGACCTGCATCGCGATCACGGAGCCGGAGACCGGTACCGATCTGGCCCAGATGCAGACCAAGGCCGTCCCCGATGGAGACGGTTGGATCATTTCCGGCCACAAGCGCGTGGCCTCGCTCGCCGGCGCGGCAGGCATGTATCTCGTCTTTGCCATGACCGATCCCAGCCAGGGCACGCGCGGCATTTCCGCTTTCGTGGTGGATGCCGGAACCCCCGGTCTGTCCGTGGGCGAAGTGGACGACCTCATGGGCTTCCGCCAGCTGCCACCGGCCGATGTGTTCTTTGATAATGTGCGCGTCTCGCGCTCACAGCTGCTCGGCGAAGAGGGCGGCGCGTTCAAGCTTTTCGCACAAGCGCTCAATCTGGGCCGTCTCGGTGGCGGAACCCAGGCTCTCGGCATTGCGCAGGGCGCTTACGAACACGCGCTGGCCTACGCCAAGAAGCGCCACACCTTCGGCAAGCCGCTGATCCAGCATCAGGCCATCCAGTTCTCGCTTGCTGAAATGGCGACGCAGATCGAAGCCAGCCGCGCGCTCATCTATCAGGTGGCCCGCTGGATGGATGCGACCAACGACATCACCAGCCGCGAAACGGCAACCCGCTGCGCCATGGTGAAGATGCAGGCTTCCGACATGGCCATGAAGGTGACCATCGACGCCGTCCAGATCTTCGGCGCCTACGGCAATTACCGGGAAAACCACGTCGAGCGCCTGATGCGGGATGCCAAGGTGACCCAGCTGGTCGACGGGCCCAATGAGCTCATGAAGATGCGCATCGGCCACGCGCTGATCCGCGAAGCGTAAGGCAGACAGGGAGGGTTCAGGGATGTTGACTGGAGACATGCTGAGGCGCTCTGCCGAGCGCTTTCCCAGCAAGGCCGCAGTGGTCTGCAACGGGGTGGAAAAGAGCTATCGCGATCTCGAGCGGGATGCGAACCGCTGCGCCCACGCACTGCTCGACATGGGCCTTGCCAAAGGCGCCAAGGTCGCCATTCTGTCCAGAAACCGGATCGAATATGTGACCGCCTTCTTTGGCGCGTCGCGCACGGGCCTCGTCTTCGTCAATGTCTCGGTCCTCTACGCCCTCGAAGAGCTGGTCTATGTGCTCGACAAGGCAGACGTCGAGGTCCTGTTCTACGAGGACAGCTTCGCTGAAAAGGTCAAGCAGGCCACTGAACGCCTGCCCAAGTTGAAGGCATCCATCGTGTTCGGCGCTGCGGCTGCCGACGAACTGGGTTTCGAGGATCTGCTGTCAGGCTATCCCGACACCGATCCGGGGGTGCACCTCAGCGAGGACGATCCGTTCTGCATGACCTATACGGGTGGCACGACGGGCCGGCCGAAAGGTGTGCTTGCAAGTCATCGCAACCGTGTGGTCACCGCCCACACCGTGGTGGTGGAGAGTGGGATCACGGATGACGATGTGGTCTCCATAGTCACTCCGCTCTTTCACGTGGCTGCCCTCAACATCATGCTCCAGCCTGCGGTTCTGGTGGGCGCCACCACGATCCTGCTGCCCAAATGGGACGTGAGCGAATACGCACGCCTATCGAAGACCTACAATATCAGCGCCAGCTTCATGGTGCCGACCCAGGTCAGCATGATTGTGAGCGACGACGGCTTTGAGGCCGATAATTTCAGCGCCTGGCGCAAGCTCAATTTCTCCGGGGCGCCCATGCCCGACTGGGTGCAGCGAGCCATGCTGGAAAAATTGCCCAGGGTTCGTCTGACGCAGTTCTATGGTCAGTCTGAAATGGGCATTGTCGCCGCGCTCAAATCCGGCGATTTGCCCGGAAAGCTCGGCAGCGTGGGCCGCCAGGTCTACAATGCCGACCTCGCAGTGCTCGATCCCGACGGCAAGCCGGTACAGCCCGGCGAGGTCGGCGAAATCGTGGCTCGCGGCGACAACGTCATGCTTGAATATTACGGCGACCCCGGGCAGACCAGCGCGTTCTGGCGCCACGGCTGGGCCTGGAGCGGCGATCTGGCGACGGTCGATGCGGACGGGTTCCTCACCCTTGTGGATCGGTCCAAGGACATGATCATTTCCGGCGGCGAGAACATCTATCCCAAAGAGATCGAGAACGTCCTCTACGAGCATCACGCCGTTGCCGAATGCGCCGTCTTCGGCATTCCCGACGACAAATGGGGCGAGGTGCCGGCAGCCCATGTCCAGCTCAAGTCGGGCGCGCAGATCTGCGACGATGATCTGGTCAATCATTGCATGGAACGGCTGGCGCGCTTCAAGCGTCCGCGTCTCATCAAGCTGGTAACCGAGTTCCCGAAGACCCCGATCGGGAAGATCCAGAAGAACGTGATCCGGGAAGAGTATTGGGCCGGTCGGGACAAGCGCATCTAGCGGCCCCCGACCTCGCTTTCCCGACCCTGCATCTCAAAATTTCGAGACACCATGATCAGCATAACCGGCGCATCGGGCCAACTCGGCCGTCAAATCGTGGCCGCCCTCAAGCAGCGCGCGCCTGAAACTGCACTC
The DNA here is from genome assembly GCF_029201545.1 of Devosia sp. FJ2-5-3. Lineage (NCBI taxonomy): Bacteria > Pseudomonadati > Pseudomonadota > Alphaproteobacteria > Hyphomicrobiales > Devosiaceae > Devosia > Devosia sp. FJ2-5-3. The sequence goes on from NZ_CP104007.1 coordinate 3,746,759, forward strand.
GTGGCAGGCACGCGCAAGCCCTCCTCCATCAGCGATCTTTCCGATGATGGCGTGCGCGTCGTGAAGGCCGATTTCGATCAGCCGGAAACCCTGCGTGCCATGTTCGAGGGTTCGCGGGTCGCCATGATCATCTGCGGCACGGCCCCGATCGACATCCGCATCCGGCAACATCGCGCCGCTATCGATGCTGCGCGGGCAGCGGGGGTGGAGAGGCTGGTTTATACCAGCTTCATAAATCCCCGGATCGAGAGCCTGTTTCCCTACGCGACTGTTCACGCGGATAGCGAGCGCTATCTGCTTGAGTCCGGTCTGGCCTACACCATCCTGCGCAACAATCACTTCGTGGAAAATCTGGATAGCGCCCTGAATATCGCGTTCCAGACTGGCTCCCTGGCTCTGCCCGGAGCATCGGGCAAGGTCGGTTATATCTTCCGCCGCGACGTGGCCGCAGCCACCGCTGCAGTCCTCACCCAGGAGGGCCACGAGAACAAGGCCTACGAGCTTACCGGGCCCGAAGCGCTCGATCTCTATGAGATTGCGGGACTGGCAGGCGAGACATGGGGCAAGCCTGTTGTGGCCCACGAGCTCGACAGCGCCGAGTATGGGCGCCTCCTTTCTCAGCGCGGATTGCCTGACTTTGCCGTCGAGGCCCAGATCGGCATTCGGCTTGCCTCGGGCGCGGGGGAGTATGGCCATCTCTCACCGGCGGCCGAGCGTCTTGCCGGCCGGAGCCTGGGAACGATGACCGAACATCTGCAAGCGATTTGCCGCCGCCTGTCGGCGGTGCATTGAGGGACAGCTCAGCTGTCCCTCTGGGTGGGTTATTCCCCCCGGAAAACGGGTGGTCGCTTGTCGAGAAAGGCAGCGACCCCCTCCGAATAGTCGGCGCTTTTGCCTGCAATGCGCTGGCTGTCGCGCTCGAGATCAAGTTGAGCGTCAAGCGTATTGGAGGCGGCGGCCTGGATCAGATGTTTGGTAAGTCCAAGTCCAAGGGTGGGACCTGCAGCAAGCTGTCGAGCGATCTGGCGGGCATGATCGAGAAGTTCGGCGTCCGGCACGGCCTTCCAGATGAGGCCCCAGTCAGCGGCGGTCGTCGCCGGCAGCGGCTCGGCCAGAAGCATCAGCGCCTTGGCGCGGGCCTCGCCCAGCGTGCGGGGCAGCGTCCAGCTTCCCCCCGAATCCGGTACCAACCCCACCTTGGAAAAGGCCTGAACGAACTTTGCCGACTGAGCCGCGATCACGATGTCGCAGGCCAGCGCGATATTGGCTCCCGCTCCCGCCGCCACACCGTTCACAGCGACGATCACCGGCTTGCGCAGGTCCCGAATGAGCCGAACGGCCGGGTTATAATAAGTGTCCAGGGAATGCCCGAGATCGAGCGGACCGGTGCGCTTGCGCGGGTCGCGATCACTAAGGTCCTGTCCCGCAGAGAACGCCCGTCCCGCTCCTGTGATCAGAACAGAGCGCACCGACGCATCGTCGCCGGCACGCTCGAGAACGGACCTAAGCGCCACATGCATTTCGACATTGAACGCATTGAGCTTGTCCGGTCGGTTCAAGATCACCTCGAGGACGCCATTCTCCAATGCCCAAAGCACGCTTTCCGATGCCTGCAACTCTCTTCTCCTCCAATTAAGGCTTGGCGCCGATGTTCTCGCCACTTTGGCATATCCAGCCCGTCGGGCCAACAGCAAAATCAAATTTTTCTTCGTAAAATCAATAGTTTACGAGAAGTACATTCCAGCGCAGGGCTGCCTCGATGACGCTTGTTACCATCTCCCGCGATGCTGAAATCGCGATCGTCACCATCAACAATCCGCCGGTAAATGCGCTGAGCCAGATGCTGCGCGAAGAACTCCTCCAAACGGTGGAATTGCTCGGAGCCGACAAGGCCGTGCGCGGTGTCGTTTTGCAGTGCGCGGGCAAGACCTTCATCGCGGGCGCGGACGTCAACGAGTTCGACAAGCCCCCCGTCGCCCCGCATCTGCCCGATGTCGTCGCCAGCATCGAAAATGCACCACAGCCCTGGCTCGCGGCGATCCACGGCGCTTGCCTGGGCGGTGGATTGGAAATCGCCCTCGGATGCAGGTTTCGAATTGCCGCCCGCAACGCATCTCTCGGTTTTCCGGAGGTGTCGCTCGGGGTCATTCCCGGCGCATCGGGCACAGTTCGCACGCCGCGACTGGTCGGTCTCGCCGCGGCGATAGAGATGATTACCTCGGGAAAGCCCGTGCCAGCCGAAAAGGCCCTGACCATGGGCCTCGTCGATGCGCTGGTGGAGGACGATCTGGTCGCCGGCGCCGTTGACCATCTCCGGAGCGCCCTTAAAACCCCGCTCCCTCCCCCAATCTCGGAACGCGCCATGCCGCGCGCAGAAGATTTGGACTGGGACGCACAGCGCCTGGCCGTCAAGAAGCGCGGCAGGGGAGAGGCAGCACCGCTAAAGGCTCTCGAGAGCATTGAATTTGCTGCAACGCATGGCTTCGCCGAGGCCATGGCGTTTGAGAGGGCGCTCTTCCTTGATCTGCGAAGCTCCAGGCAGGCCGCCGCGCTTCGGCACGTTTTCCTCGCGGAACGCACCCTGCTCCGGCCTGCCGAATTGCAGGGCGTCGACACAATCGCGATCGAGCATGTCGGTGTCGTCGGCGGCGGCACCATGGGCATCGGCATAGCCGCGGCTTTCCTTGATGCCGGCTTAAGCGTGACACTGGTTGAACGGAACGACGAGGCGGCCGGGCTCGCCGGGGCAAATCTGCGGGCGCTCTATGGCTCAACCGTAAAGCGCGGCCGGCTGAGTGCGGAACAAGCCGCGGAGAGGCTCGCACGATGCGTTACCATTTCGGACATGAACGGCCTCGCCCACGCCGATCTGGTGATTGAAGCTGTCTTTGAGGACATGGCCGTCAAGCAAGCGCTCTTCGAGCAGCTCAACAGCACCTGCCGGCCTGACGCGATCCTTGCGACCAACACGTCCTACCTTGATCCGCGAGAGATCTCCGCGCCCCTCGCCCGTCTCGAGCGCTTCATCGGGCTGCATTTCTTCGGCCCCGCCAATGTCATGAAACTGCTCGAGATCGTTCCGCTCGCGCAAACGGACGCCGTCATAATCGCAACCGTGACCGCGCTGGCCCGGCGGCTCGGCAAGATGCCGGTCTGCGTGGGCATTTGTGAAGGATTTGTCGGCAACCGCATCCTCAAGCGCTATCGCGCCGCTGCGGAAAATCTGGTGCGACGCGGGATCCCGATCGCCGAAGTCGATACCGCAATGCGCGAATACGGATTTGCCATGGGGCCGTTCGAAGCCCAGGACCTCGGCGGGCTGGACATCGCATTCGCCCAGCGCGAAGGCGCGCGCGCGGCCGGCAAGCCCGTTGCCGAAACGCTGGGCGACATCCTGGTGCGGGCCGGGCGAAAGGGTCAGAAGGTCGGCGCCGGCTGGTACGACTATGCGTCGGACAGCCGGACCCCCATCATCTCCCGGGCCGTGGTGGAATTGCTTGCGGGTTCAGTCATTGCGGGCGAAACGCTCGGCCACGAGCAGATTGCCGATCAGCTCGTGAGCGAGATGGCGTCCGAAGGAGCCCAGATCCTTGCCGAAGGGATCGTGCGCCGCTCCTCGGACATCGACCTCGTGGAGATCCACGGCTTTGGCTTTCCTCGCTGGCGCGGCGGGCCAATGTTCGCGGAGGCGTCCCGGACAGCCTGAACCAGAGCGGCGGGAAGGCGCATCACGGGGCTGTCGGCCCGGCGCTCCCGCCTCTTCCCACCTGTGGCAAGCCATGCGCCAGTCTCGTCAGGGGAGAAAGCTGCGGCCCTGCTGCGGGTGCCGCTCAGGCGCCATCAAGACCCGCCGTACCGGTTGAGTTGCTCGTGCGCGGTCAGGATCACCTGACCGTCCGAGCTGCCCAACCCGTCCTGCATGTATGGCGTCATCCGCAATACCAGATTGCGCGGCCCCGGATCATCCGGTTTTGTCTGATCCGACAGTGCTGTCTTCGCCGTCGCGCCGATCTGATCGTCGCAGGCCATCGCTGCGCCCAGCGACAAACCAAACGCGATTTCCGCCGCGGCGAACGCCCGGCCAATTGCTAATCTGCTCATTGCATTCTCCATAATTTCCACTGCCGCCTGCGACTTGAAATCGTGCGGCAGGGATCAGCGAGCGCGGTTGGGTTTCTCGGTGACCGTGAACGCGAAATGAAAGGCAGGCAGATCTTCGCCGGGGTGATCGGCAGCGAAAGTGAGCTGGGGAACACGATAATTGCTCGGCTGGGTTTCCGTGCCTTTGTAAATGCCTGGATAGACATCGATGTAGTGGGGGCCGGGTTCTCCGGAGGCAGCCAGGTAGATGGTCAAATCCCCGCTGCTGTTGAAAGCACACACATAGCCGAGATAGGCGTTGTCATAATTCACGTGGTAGATGTTGGCTGTCTCGCTCCAGCCGCCGCCCTTGATGTGCACCTTGAAAGTCGTCCCGGCGGGCCCGCTGTCGATATCGAGCGGGAGCGCGGTGGGCGTAATCCAGTGCTGACCGGTCTGCCGATGCGCGTCGGCGGACAGGACCAAATCATGGGCGCCACCGAGATCGTCGGGCGTATCGAACGAAAATGACGCCTGGCCCTGCGCGTCCGCTATGGCCGTGCCGATGGGCGTGAACTCGCGGGTCCAGCCATTTTGCACCACCCGATTGCCGACCAGTGTCCCCCATTCGAGCTGATAGCTCTTGCCAGGCTCAAGCGCTTTGGCCTGAACGCTGACCGGCTGCCCCACGCCGGTAAATGCGGGTTCCACGATGAGATCGCCCGGCTCTGGCAAGCGCCGTACCGATGAGAGGGTCTGCTCATCGAGCGGCGGCGCCAGGACCGGCTCCCCCTCCGTCAGCTCGAACTCGGCGCGCGGGCGCACACGATCCGGGTAAGGGTTCTGCTCGGGATTGAGATAGGGATAGGTGAAGCCGGCATGGACCAATCGCAGGACCTGCGTGCCGACCGCGCCGGTAGCGGGGACGGTGAACTTGGCAGTTCCATTGGTGGTTACCGAGGACAGCCAGCCGGTAAAACTGTTTCCATAGACCAGCGTCCAGCTATTCTCCAGGTAACGCCAGCCCAGGCCATGAACTTCGACCGTGATCGGCGTTCCCAGCGGCCCCTCTTCCGGAGACAATGTCATGGTGAGATCGACGCTATAGCCGGTCTGGTTGAGCAGCCGCCGGTCCTGCTGCAGGGTCAAATCGTGTAGAAACCCGAAATCATCCGGGGTGATGAAATCCTCGGAGAAGCTGCCGTCGGCATCGGTGGTGACGACGGCGATGAGATAGGCCCTGGGTGTGAATTCACGCCCTTTGTAAAGCCCCTCCTCCACCGCCCACGACCCCTCGACCGTGTTCCAGACAAGGTCGAACGCCTCGCCCGGAGGCATGCCTTCGCCGTGTACCGTCACGGGAGTGCCCGCCGGCCCATGGGTGGGAACCGACGACATTTTTCCAACAAATCCGCCCGAGGGCTCTGCGATCGGTCGCTCCGGCCCGAGGTCAACCGCCGCCGGTGCGGATGCCGCATAAGCGCTGCTCATCAGCATTGCCGATAAGCAGAGCGCCGCGATGCGGGCGCGGACCATCATTGTTCTGCAACGATGGTGAGCTGGGAAGGCGGCGCCTCGAAGGGGATAAGGGTGACCTCCTGGTCGTCAAGGGTGGTTGCCACAACCTTGTAGGGATGACTGCCCGTGGGGTAGTCGGCCGGGATGGTCCATGCATAGGTCCAATAATGGCCGGCGGCCTGCTGTGGCGGATGGGGACCGAATTTTGGCGTGAACTCCGTCCCGTCCGGCATGACGACAACGAGCTTTTTGAGGCCTCCCTCCTCCAGCGGCTCTCCGCTCTGGGTGTCGGTGACGCGGATGCGGAAGATGACCTTGTCCTCCGGCTTGAACCGGCTCGTCAGGACACAGGGGCCACTCAGGACGGTATCTGCCTGGATAGCCAGCGGGAGGGGGGCGCCATATGCTGAGCAGGAATAGGCGACTGCTATAAAGCCTGTTGCAGCAAGGACAGCGACTGGATGTTTATCCGAGAGTTTCACGGCAACGTCCTTACCTAAAGGGTTTCAGGGGAAGTGAAGTGAAGCCGGTGCGTGTCGGAACGCGTCAACGACAGGGCCGATTATTCACATTGCCGATGATCCGGCGTCGGTCGAACGACCGATAAAGCGCGCTATCTTAGGCGCGCGGGCGCAGTGGGCTCTCATATCCCGCGACGAGCTTGACCAGATCTGCCTGCCGCTTGCTCCCGGTCTTCTCGAACAGACGCTCGAGATGGGTCTGTACGGTGCGGCGGCTGACGCCCAGCCTGCCGGCGACATTTTCCAGCCCACCATGATCGACGATCTCGGCGAGGACGCGCGCCTCGGCAGGGGTGAAATTGTAGAATTTTGCGGCCGCCGAGACCGCGGAAGTGACGTCGATGATGGTTGCGCGAACAAAGACGGCGATGACCGCTGCGGCGCCCAGGCCAATATGGCGGCGGGCGCCGGAGGTTAAGGGCAACAGATGGGTTGCGTAGGACACCCCGTTGGCGCCCGAAATGGTCAGAGCAACGCGCTCAAGCCGACTTTCTGGCCGGAAATCCAGCATGGAATGCACAGCCTGCCGAAGGTCGATCTGTGACGACTGATCCGTCGCTGTCAGGCTCTTTCCGACGAGGCAGAGCGGTTCTCCGGCCGCGAGGATCTCTCGCCCGCTCTGGTTTGAGTGTACCAACTCGCCGGCGGCATTGAGAAAGAAGACACAGGTGGAGAGCGCATCCATGGCTTCGACAAAGTCGCCGACGCGCAGATCGTGCTGATCAAGCAATCTGCTGATCATCAAGGCGCGGCGAAAATGCGGGAGGATCAGGCCGATCCTGAAGGAACAGGCGTCGTCCACCAATCCCTCATCCTCCCGGCGAACACAGGCGAGCGCAGCGGCGCCGGAGGGCGATTTTTCGAGCGTGGCGCCGATGCAGTCCACGAAACCCTGTGGCTCCACCCATTCCCGGTAATAGGCCGAGGCAAGAACTTCGGGCCACAAAGGGGAGCGCGAGGCAACCAGCACATCACCGGCCGTGGATCGAAACACCCAGGCATTGAGCGGATCGAGATGGAAGTAGTGGTTCTGATAGCTCTCCCAGTAACCGGGCTCATGCCCCCAGTTCACATTGAGGTTGAACCTGCCAATGCGGTCCGAGCTCAGCAGCGACCCAGCCGAGCAATGCATGAACGCGCAGACCTGCTGGAGCGCATCTATCCATCTCGCCCGTTTGATTGCGGCGTCGTAGACCGTTTCGATAAGGGAAGCGAACTCTTCGGCGTCGGCGCCGGACAGGGCCATCGCACTGTCTGTGTCATAGAGTTCGCCCGCCAGATGGCGATTTTCAGCATGCTCCGCAGCAATCTTGACAGCCATGAGCTTTCCTTCTCATCGGAATTCTCAAACCATGGATAGAAACAACATGCGCTGAAACTCGAACCGTCCCGGAGGTCGGGAGCCAGAATGTGGCAAGAGCGCTGTCCTGTGGGCCCTCAATATGAGCGTGTCTCTAAGGCGTTCGATGGAGCCGAAGGCGTAGTCACGGGCGGGTCACGACGCCTCCAGCCTGCTCTGCCGGTCCGTTTTCGGCCCTCCTGGCTGGCCTTCACCGATAGAGTTTTGCTAAACTGTCTCCGATACATCGCCACTCACCGAAAGAACCAGCACGGCCATGGTCGTGACAGGCTTTCATTCTTGCGACCGAGGGAGCAAAAATGAAAATGCCTTTCGTTTCGTTGCGTCCGGAAATCATGCGGACCCACGCAATGATGTTGATGGATTGGCTGGAGGATGAACGCGTCACCCGCCACCTCAGCGATTCCCCGAGCGTGTCGCGGATCATCGAACAGGCCATGGACCGGGCACAGATGCCGATCCTGACCCAGCTGTTCAATCAGGGCGGCCGCTTCTTCATGGTCTACGATGCCAATGACGTTCCGGTCGGCTTCGTGCGCCTCGTCAAGACCGATGCCGATTGTGAAATCGTCCTGGTCATCGGTGACCATGCCTCCTGGGGGCGCAGGCTCGGCGCCAGTGCGCTTCGCGAAGGGCTGAAGATCGCCTTTCTGGAAATGCGCGCCCGCACTGTCATCGCCAAGATCCACAAGGACAACACGCGCTCACGAAAGGCCTTCGAACGCTGCGGGTTTGTGCTCGGCAGCGAGACGCCCGCCCTCGTGTCGCTGTCGATGAGCGTCGGGCGCTATCTCCGCCTCCTCCGCACCGGCGCAATGGCGGCGTCAGGCGATATCTACATAACGGAGACGGACAAGGCCCGCCTCGAAAGCCTGATCTGGATTGAGCAGGGGCCGGCGCGTGTCGAGCTCGAACACGAGATTGAGCGGGCCATCGTGGTCGAGCCCGAGGCCGTGGCGCGGGATGTCGTGACCATGAATTCCCGGGTGGTCCTGCATCTGGACGACGACAAGACCGAAGTGGCCCTCGTCTACCCGCAGGACGCCAACGACACCGCTGGCAAACTCTCGGTGCTGTCCGAAGTCGGCGCGGCGATACTGGGTTATCGGGAGGGCGGCGCCGTCGACCGGACAATTTCGGACCGCACCCGTCGCATCCGCATCGAGAGGGTCATCTATCAGCCCGAATGCGCTGGAGATTTTCATCTCTAGGCAGCGGCGCGCCACGTTAAAACCAGCCCAGGGCCGGGATCAGTCCCGGCCCCGGTGCCATGCTTATCGGGCGGCGGCGCGGGCGGCGTCCAGCCAGCCATCGACCGTTTCGCGGTTGTCGGCGATCCAGGCGCTTGCCTGGGCTTCGATATCGCCATCGCCCGCATTCATCGCCGCGTTTTGCGCGTAGACGTCCGCAATCGGGATTTCGGCGTTTTCAAGCAGGGCGCGTACGGCCGGATTGTCCTCGAGGAAGGCCGAATTGACCACGGCATCGATGGTGTTGGCCGGGAAACCCAGGATGCAGGGATCGCTGACGCAACCCACGATCCCCTCGCCTATCGCGGCATGGGCCAGATCGGCCATGTCTGCGGGCAAGTTCACTTCCGGCACATTGATCCAGACGACATCCTCGCCCGGCACCAGCTCGTTCACGGTCCAGTTGGGCGTCCAGGTATAGAACAGGATGGGACTGCCGGTTTCATAAGAGGCAACAGCATCGGCCATGGCCGCGGGATAGCCAGCCTTGATCAGATTGATGTGCTCGTTCAGATCATAAGCATTCATGTGATGCTCGATGTTCAGTTCACATCCCCAACCGGGCGGGCAGGCAACCATGTCGGCCTTGCCATCGCCGTCGCGGTCGAATGCAGCCTTGACGTCATCGCGCTTGAAATCGTCAAGCGAGGTGATGTCCATGGCCTCGGCAGTGGCCTTGTCGACCAGATAGCCTTCAATGGCACCACCGCTGACGACGGACGGGATGATCTCGGCGGCGCCTTCAAATGCGCTCTTATAGGGGTTGTGGATGGGGAACCAGCCATCGACCCAGAGCGTCACGTCGCCATAGCCGACCGATTGGTAAAAGGCAGGATTGTCGAGCGTCAGCACGTCGCCGATGGAATAGCCGAGCTCCCCAAGGAGCTGGCGATAGATTTCGGTATAGAACCAGCCGGTATCCCAGGTCGGCTGCGCCATGATGATCTCTGTGCCATTGCCGGGCTGTTCCTGCGCATGGGCAGGAGCGCTCAGGACCGTGGAGGCCAGCATCAGGACGGCGCGGTTCGGAATTGTCTTGAGACGGAACATTGCTGTTTTTGTCTCCTTTGTTTTGCTTTTCGTGGATCCGCATAATGGGCGGAGGCGAAAGGGGGATCGTCCCCAAAGATACGGCCCGGGGATCAGGCCGCTTTTCCGTTCAGGGCCGGCGCTGCAGCGCCCGGCCGGAACATGGAAATCAGTGTCTGGCGCAGCGAAACCGCCGGCACATTGCCCTCGGCGCCGAAGCCCTGGGTGATCCGATCGAGAACGATGGCGAGGATCACGATGCCGACGCCGCCGGCGGTCGCCTGACCCACGTCGAGCCGACCGAGGCCGGTATTGACCACGAGCCCAAGCCCACCCGCGCCGATCAGCGCCGCGATGACCACCATGGAGAGCGCCAGCATCAGGGTCTGGTTGAGGCCAGCCATGATGGTGCGCATGGCCAGCGGCAATTGCACGTCGACCAGGGTCTGCAAGGGCGTCGAGCCAAAGGCGTTTGCGGCTTCGATCAGGTCGCCCCGCACATTGCGGATGCCCAGATTGGTCAGGCGCACGATGGGCGGCAGGGCGAAGATGACGGTGGCGATGATGCCAGGGGCCATGCCCACGCCGAAGAGCATGACGATGGGCACGAGGTAGACAAAGCTCGGGATGGTCTGCATCACGTCGAGCGTCGGGCGCAGGACTTTCCAGGTCAGGTCATTGCGCGCCGCCAGGATGCCGAGCGGTATGCCGATCACGGCACAGAACAGCACCGAGGTGATGATCATGGCCAGCGTCGTCATGGTCTGGGCCCAGAGCCCGATCATGTCGATGAACAGGAAGCCGACGATTGTGAAGATGGCCATGCCGCGGCCGGCAAACCTGAACGCCAACAGCGCAAAGATTGCTGTCGTCGCCAGCATGGGCACGAAGGCGAAAAAGGCGTCGAGCCCATTCAGGACCTGTGAAATGGGCAGCTGGACGGCGCGAAAGAAGGGCCGGAAATTGGGCACCAGCCAGCCGCGGACAAAAACATTCACCCATTCGTCGAATGGGATGACGAGATAATCGGACGGGCTCATCGCACGTCTCCTCTGTTGGTGTGCACTCGGGCGCCCTAGTGGGCAGCCTCGGGCTGGATCTCTGGGGCAGCGCCTGATTTGTCCGGCTCCGCCTGATCCCCGGACAATTGCGCGAACACGGCCTCGGGCTCGACCACACCGACAAGGCGATTGTCTTCGTCGGTCACGGCGATAGGCAGGCCGGCGCTGGCAGCGCCATAGAGATCGGACAATTGCGTGTCTCGATCGGTCGTCGGAAAATCGGTGACCATCACATCGGCAAGCTGAACGTCCGCCTCGCCACTGTCGCGGTCTGCCGATGCGGCCTGCTGGTAGGTCACGACGCCGGCGATCTGGTCGCCATCCATGACGTAGACCGAATTGCGGTTCTGATCTTCCATGTGCCGCACCGCATCGCCGGCGGTGTCGGTCTCGAGCTGCATGACGGCCGCTTCGCACGCCACCGTCTCGGCCGTGAACACGCGGCCGCGGTCGATATCGGCGACAAAGGCGGCGACATAGTCATCGGCAGGATTGGAGACGATGTCCTGGGCGGTGCCGATCTGGACGATGCGACCGTCCTTCATGATGGCGATCCTGTCGCCGAGTAGAAGCGCCTCGTTGAGATCGTGGGTGATGAAGATGATGGTCTTTTTCAGCGTTGCCTGCAGCGCCAGCAATTCGTCCTGCATTTCGCGCCGGATCAGGGGGTCGAGCGCGCCGAAAGGCTCGTCCATCAGCAGGATTTCCGGATCGGTCGCCAATCCGCGGGCCAGGCCCACGCGCTGCTGCATGCCACCAGACAGATCGGACGGCTTGCTGTTGGCCCAGGAGCCGAGGCCCACCTGCTCGAGTGCCACGAGGGCCCTGGCATTCCGCTCCGCCGCCGGCACGCCCTTGATCTTGAGACCATAAGCGGCGTTTTCCAGGATGGTGCGGTGAGGAAAGAGCGCAAAGTGCTGGAAGACCATCGCCACCTTGTTGCGCCTGATGTCCCGCAGCTTGGCGGGCGAGCAGGAGGCGACATCGTCGGCATCGATCAATATCGCGCCGCTGGTGGGGCGAATAAGTCCGTTCAGCATGCGGACCATGGTAGATTTACCCGAGCCCGAAAGGCCCATCACCACGAATATCTGGCCCTCTTCAACTTCGAAGCTGGCCTCCTGTACCCCTATCGTCTGCCCTGACGACTGAAAGATGGACTCCTTGGTCTGGCCTTCCCGCAGGAGGGAGAGGGCGAGATTGGGTTGGTCACCAAAGATCTTGAAGACCTTCTGGACCCTTAATTTGGCTGTCATAAGACCTCGTGTCTTGATGACGCAAGAACAGAAAAAACAAATCGATCAATATTCTTGCGTTTCTTTAAAATACAAAACAACCCAGGCCCAAAGGAAAAACTCCCTTGGACACAATTGGCTGACTATGTGGCGTGTTGAGAGCAGGGTATGGCAGCAAGGATGACATTTCAACCACAAAAATAACAAACTGTGGATTGGAACCATCCAAAACCCGACTTTGAAGCGTGCGCTTTGCGCCGGAAATTGCCGGGATAATCCTTGAAAATCCGACGTTTCATCTGACACCCGCGGCGCAAGATCAACGGCGACGGAACAGGCCGCATTCCGCGGTTACGGCACGGCCCAAAACACCGCTCCGCGGATAAATTGTGGGACAGTGGGCATCAATTAAAACAAAATTAATTGTAGGTGCACCATCCTCATTAAGCACGGCGAAGCTCCGTTGCTTGATTTTTCCAGGAAGGAAAGCACCACACATGGGTTCCGATATTTCTCTCTCGAAGGCCGTTCGCGCGAACCTTCTGAGCCTCCAGAACACCGCCGAAATGATGAACAAGACGCAGAACCGTCTTGCCACCGGCAACAAGGTGAACTCTGCGCTGGACAACCCGTCCAACTTCTTCACCGCTTCGGCCCTCAACAGCCGCGCCGCCGACATGAGCAATCTGCTCGATTCCATGGCGTCGGGCATCAAGGTCATCGAGGCTGCCAACAACGGCATCACCGCGCTGACCAAGAACCTCGAATCCATGCAGTCGACCCTGCGTCAGGCTCGCCAGGACAAGTCGTTCCAGACCCAGTCGTTCGAAGTGAACGACAACACGGTTCTCAAGCTTGGTGGCGGCCAGTTCAGCGACAGCGTCAGTGAACTCAGCCTTGCCACGGCAGCACAGCCCGGCAAGCAGGCCAAGATCACGACCACCGGCACCTCGGCCTTCCTCGGCCCGCAGTCCTCGACTGCCGGGACAACCGGCGCCGGCGCTCGTTCCGTCATCAGCCTCACCCCGGGTGCCTTCTCGGCCGGCGACGTGTTCAAGGTTGCAGGCATCGACGTCACTGTTGCCAATACCAATGCCGACGCGGCAATCACCGCAGAAGACGTTGCCGCCAATATCCGCACTGCCCTTGACGACAGCGCCGTAGCTGGCCAGTTCGTGGTCAGCCTCGGCACCGGCGACAATGATGGCAAGATCATCATTGAATCCGTCAACACCTCGGCCGCCGCCGCTTCCGTCGACTTCGACCCCGACAGCGATCCGTCGACCGGCGTGGGCGCAGCCACGATGGGCAAGACGACCTTCAACTACTCGGCCGTCACCACCAGCATCACAGTGGGCGACAACACGGTCGAGACCGGCGTCAGCTTCGACACCTTCGTCGCCAATCTGAAGGCCGGCGAAAAGGACGGTGGCTACAAGGTCGATTTCGACACCACCAGCAAGCAGATCACGCTCACGAGCACCCAGTGGGGCGGCGCTCCGCCCGAAGTGACCGGTGTCGCGACCTATTCTGCCGAGGTGCCCGCCACCAAGGCCGTCACGACCTTCCAGATCGCCTCCGCTGGCGTCGGCACCTCTGCCGAAACCACCTTCCAGCTGCAGGTTGATGGTTCGGGCGATCTGCTGAACGACCAGGAACTGGAAGTCGGCGACTATGACGACCCGGTGGTTCTGACCGCCGGCATGGATGCCGCCGCGATCAAGCTGGCCTTTGAAGATATCATTGGTGACGACTACGACGTTGAGGTCGATGCCGATCTCAATGTCACGCTGACCGGTAAGGAAGTTGGCGGCGCGGCGCTGACCGTAACGTCCGATCAGGCTGAAGTGACCGGTAACGACGCATCGATCACCGGGGCAGGCGGCGTAGACTTGGGCGCTCTGGCCGACCTGAACGCCTATAGCGGCGTCGCCATCTCCATCGATGATGGCACGGGCGCCGTGTCGCACACGATCAGCAACGGCAATACCTTTGCCGACCTGAAGACCGCGCTTGAAACTGGTGGCAAGTACACGGTGACTAGCGGGGCCGGCGGCCTGTCCATCGTCAGCGCCGGGGAAGCCAACTTCACCGTGACCATCACCGGCGGTTCAGGCGCTGCTTTTGGTATGGGCGGCACCACCAAGGCCTCGACCAACGGCGTGACGACCCAAGCCGCTGGCATTGTCGGCGGCAACGCCGCGGTTGAAGCAGAAGCCGGCACCACCGCAATCGCCAACGCCACGGTCGATTCCGACCAGACGCTGACGATCGATGATGAAGAAATCACCATCACCTCGGCCATGCAGGTCGCCGATGTCCGCCAGGCCTTCGCGGACAACGCCGTCCTCTCGGGCAAATACGACATCGTCGTTGCCGACGACTTCACCATCACAATGACTGCCAAGACCGAAGGGGCCGCAACCGCAGCTTCCGTCGCGTCGAGCCAGCAGGGTGTCGAAGTCGTCCCTGCAACCGTCGTACTCGACGGCGTCGATTTCAATGACGCCGCCCTGGACATGTCCACTCTCGACAACCAGACCATCACGCTGCGCACCGATGATGGCGAAGAGGTGGACTACGAGTTCGACAACACAACTGACCAGCTTACGGCGATGGCGACAGCCCTCGAGGCTGATGGCTTCGAGATGGCAGTCGATGCCGATACCGGCGCTCTGACGTTCAGCCGCGCCGATGGCAAGAACTTCACCGTCGAGCTGAGCGGTGGTCCCAACAGCGTGCTCGGCATGCCTGCGGCAACCATGGTCAGCATCGACGGTGTTGAAGCCCAGCCGCATGGCATTGTCGGTGGCAATGCTGACGGCGTCGATGCGACCAACGGCACTGCAGTTCAGGCTGAAGTGAAAGGCGTTCAGGAGACCCCCGCTGCTCAGGGTGCTTCGGTTGCGTCCGTGGAAGCGGAAAAGAACACTTTTACCGTTTCCTATGACGGCAAGACGGCCAATGTTTCCGTCGCTGGCGTCAAGGGTGGTGTTGGCTCCAGCGTCAACGCTCTCGACATCAAGAACTGGCAGGATGCCACGGTTGCCGAGGTCAACAAGCAGCTCAAGAACCAGGGTGTTCTCGGTGTCGAGGCCCAGTTCGATGATGCCGGCAAGCTGACCTTCATCGCCAAGGAAGCAGAAGCCAAGACCCTGGCCGTCTCGGGTGACGACGCCGTTGCCTTGTTCGGCACCAACGGTGTGGACACCGGCGTTGCTGAAAAGAGCGGCCTGAATGCCACCAAGACGGTCGACAAGTTCGTCGAACTGATTAACCGCGAGATGAGCGGCAAGGTCCGCGCATCGAACGACAACGGCAAGCTGCGTATCGAAAACCTGTCCACTCAGGCTCTCGATATCGGCATTGATACTGCCGGTGCGGTCAGCTCGCTCAAGGTTGAAGGCAATACGGTCCGTGCGAACCTGTCCAAGCAGTTCAACGAACTGCGCGACCAGCTCGACAAGCTCTCCGATGACGCGTCGTTCAACGGCATCAATTTGCTGCGCGGCGACAAGCTGAAGATCACCTTCAACGAGAGCGGCACCTCGTCCATCGACATTCAGGCGAAGGACAAGGACGGCAATGTTCGCGGCATCAACGCTTCGAACCTCAACATCGATAGCCTGGTTGCAGAAGACCTGGATACCGATGAGGCGATCGACGCTTTCCTCGCCAAGCTCTCTTCGGCACTGACCGAACTGCGCTCGCAGGCTTCGTCTTTCGGTTCGAACCTGTCTTCGGTCGAGAACCGCCAGTCGTTCACCAAGAACATGATCAACACGCTGGAAACCGGCGCGGCGAACCTGACCTTGGCCGACACCAACGAAGAAGCCGCAAACCTCCTGGCCCTCCAGACCCGTCAGCAGCTGTCGTCTTCGGCACTGTCGATGGCCAGCCAGCAGGACCAGGCCGTGCTGCAGCTCCTGCGTTAAGCACAATCATCTCCCGGGGGCGGTTCAACCGCCCCCGGTCTTTGACCCCAAGGTGAACCGATGACGCTCAAGATTACCCTCAAGCCCGGCGAAAGCTTTTTTGTTGGTCGCGCCGAGGTCTTCGCCCAGGGAACATCCATTACCCATCTGTTCGTGCGCGGCGACGCCGCCGTCTTGCGCGACGAGGACTACATCCGTGAGGATGAGGCCGATACCAATGCCAGGCGCCTGCACTACGTGCTCCAGCAGATGTATCTGACCGGCGACATGCGGGCCCATCACGTCGAATATTTTTCGCTGGTCCAGGCGCTCATCGCGGAAAACCCGGACAACAACGCAATCGTGGCCGACCTCAATCAGCTCCTGATCGAGGGGCAGTTCTACAAGGCCATCAAGCTGGCCAAATGCCTCAATAACTCCGCCCTCACCCGCAATGTGACCAGGCTGCGTACGGCCTAGGCCGGTCCCGCCGTCAGCTACGGCGATAGATCAGAGCGAATTTCGTGCGGTTGCCGACACCGAATTTGCGCAGAAGGCTTTTGACATGCACCTTGACCGTGCCGAGTTGCAGCGAGAGACGCTCGGCGATCTCCTTGTCGGTCAAGCCGGTCGCGATCAGGTCAGCCACGTCACTTTCCCGCCGGGTCAGCGGCGTCGGCAGGGGCGTGCGCAAGAATTCAGGCGAAACAAATCTCTGGCCCGCCATCAACAGCTTGAGCGCATGCAGCAGCACCTCGCCGCCCATGGTCTTGCTCAGCCAACCCGCAGCGCCTTGGTCCAGTGCCTGCGCGACCGCGTGCGCATCCGCAATTCCCGAAAGCATGGCGACCGGAATTTCAGGGGATCGTGCGGAAAAAAGTGCGAGAGCCTCAAGACCGTTCATCCCAGGCATGGCATAATCTACCATCACCAG
Source organism: Devosia sp. FJ2-5-3 (assembly GCF_029201545.1). Lineage (NCBI taxonomy): Bacteria > Pseudomonadati > Pseudomonadota > Alphaproteobacteria > Hyphomicrobiales > Devosiaceae > Devosia > Devosia sp. FJ2-5-3. The sequence goes on from NZ_CP104007.1 coordinate 3,763,661, forward strand.
GGAAAAACGTTCTGCATCAAGGGTATCCAGCCCTTCCTGGACCGTCCCAACGGCGCGATATTCGATTGTATTGTCGAGCGATTGCAGCAGGAAGAGCAGCGCATCGCTGAACAGCAGATGATCGTCGATGAACAGAATTCTCTGTGCGGACATAGGAATAGACCAAACTGAGTTTTCCCATCAATAGATACAAACCGGCGCTTTGGTCCATCCTCCTTGCAGCGATATGGCTCGCGTCTTTTCGACTGTCGGACCTGCTTACTTTTTTCCGGACCTATTCGAGCATCTGGTTCCTTCCCAGTGGCGTGACGCTCGCCATCGTCATGGTGGCGCCGCGCCGGATGAAGATCGCCCCGCTCGTCGCCAATCTATTGCTTGCCTTTCCGGCCGTGCGCTGGGTCCTGGGCGTGGATGTCGCAAACGATTACGAGCCCGTCGTCCACGGCATCAGGCTCTATATCGTCTATGGCGGGGCCGCCATGGTCCTCACCCGCTGCTTTGGGGTGGATCGCCCCTTCTTCTCGCTGCGCGACAATCAGGTGTTTATTGTCGTCGCGCTCGTGGCCGCTGCAATCGCTACGGTCAGCGGCATCGGCCTGCACATGCTGGCCGGAAACATGTCACTGGCCGAGGGGCTGAAAATCGCCCCCTCCTGGTGGCTGGGCGACGCCATCGGCGCCATCGTCGTGCCGCCGCTGCTGTTACCCCTGCTCATGAAAGGACTTGGCCAGTCACCCGGCGCTTGGCAATGGCCGCAGGCAGGCGCCGTGGCCGTGCAGGCGCTAACGCTCACCCTCGTGCTCTCGGCTTGCACCCTGGCCAGCGGGGTGCAGGCGAATTTCTGGGATCTGGTCATCATTCCCATTCTGATCTTTGCCCTCAACCGGGGTTATTCGCATGCGGTGACGGCGGTCTTCCTGACCAATTTACTGGCTCCCCTTGCCGTCCTCCTCTTGGCCGATGCCGAGCAGATGATGACCATGGCGCCCCTCCTGCTCACCGCCTCCATCGCGGGCCTGCTGATCGGCGCGGCCAATTCGGACCGGACCAGGGCTCTCGAGGGGCTCGAAGACATCGTCACGCAGCGCACGCGGGATCTGGCGCAGGCCTATGAGACGCAGCGCCATCTGGTGCGCACCATCGGCCACGATCTGCGCCAGCCGATCGAAGCCCTCAACCACATGCTGGGCGGCCTCAAGCAGAAATTGAGCGGCAGCACGTCCGAAGCGCCGCTGGAGCAGGCGCGGGTCTTGAGCGCGCTGGCCTCCGAACTGCTCACCAAGACGCTGACCTATGCAAGGCTGGATGCGGGCAAGCATGTGCTGCAGATCAATGACGTCACCGCAGAGGCGATGTTCCGCCGGCTGGAAGCACTCTACGGCCCGGTGGCGCGCCGCAAAGGCATCACGCTTTCATGGGCGGGCGGCAAAACCCACTTCAGGTCCGACGAGGATCTGCTCTTCCAGGTTTTGGCCAACCACCTCGACAATGCCCTGCGTCTTTCGCCCTCAGGGGCGTCGGTGACAATTTCCGCGCAGGCCGTCAGCGATGGCATCGCGCTATCCGTGTCGGACGCGTTTCCGGGCGACGACACGGCCTTGCACGGCGCGGCGGGGCTGGGGCTTGAAATCGTCAGCCACGCCGGCCTGTTGCTCGGCGGGCGGCTTTTTGCCGAACAGAACCGGCGCGGCATCGTCATCCCCTACCCCATATGAGGTAGTTAATTTTCTCTTAATTTCTGAAATTGCGCCCGATATTGACTTAATTATCAATCGGTAAATGGCTCGGGGGGACCAAAAAATGGCAAGAGAACTGGCGCGAGAGATCCTGTCGCGCAACATGCGCAAGCTGTGCGCCGAGCGCGGCATCGATACCGCGGCGCTGGCACGGGACCTCGAATGGCCTTCCCCCAAGCTTGAGGCCGCCATGTCGGGTTCGTCCGATATCGACCTCGATGATCTGACGCGGCTTGCCAGTGTACTGGCCGTCCCGGCGCACCACCTCCTCACAGCGCCCAGTCATGCCGACGGAAACAGATTGGTGGATATGGCCGCCGATTAATTGCCGATCGCAGAGGTATGCGATAGCGTGCCGGAGAATATTCGGACCTTATCGCATTATGGATAGTCGGGAACTCGTTGGTTGGAACATGCGCCGATTGCGCATCGCCCGCGGTATTTCGCAGGGCCGTCTGGCCGAGATCGCCGGCATCGACCGCACCTATGTCAGTCGGCTCGAGCGTAAAATCGAAAATCCGTCGATCGGCATTCTCGACAAGATTTCCCTGGCTCTGGACGTGCCCATTGCCGATCTTTTCGTGCCGCCGGATGAAGATGCAGCCAAACTGCCCCCGCTCAAGGCCGGCCGCCCACCCAAGGCAAATTCGGCGTCCGACACCTAGGACACGCCGGCACGATTGAAAAAAGCCCCGTAAGTGCGGGGCTTTTCGGTTTCGCCTCTATTGCGCAGCGGTCAGCGCGGGGCTGATCGCAGACGGATCGATCCGCAGGCTGTCCGGCCGCAGCAGCGGCAGGAGCGTGTCGCCCTGCCGTCTGATTTCGGCGAGATAGGGCGTGTCCGAGAGCACGAAGTGGTCGATCCCCAGCGCCTGATATTTGCGCAGGCTTTTGGCCACGTCCTCGGCCGAGCCCACGAGCCAGGTGGTGCCCGCCCCGCCCCCACCAAAGCGGCCCGGCGCGGTATAAAGATTGTCATCGAGCACATCGCCCCGCGCCTGCAGGTCAAACAGGCGCTGCTGGCCCACCGCGTGTCCGCGACGATGATCGTGCCAATTGCCGGCCTGCCCCCTGGCCATTTGCGCCAGCTTTGCCTCGGCGTCCGCCCATGCCTGTTCGGTGGTGTCTCTTACAAAAGTGGTGATGCGCAGCCCGAACTGCAGCGGGGGCAGGTCGCGGTCAAGCACATGGCCGAGGCGTTTCAGCCGATAGATGCGCTCGGCCACGCCATCCAGCGGCTCACCCCAGAAGAGCTGCACATCGGCCTCGGTCGCCGCCACTTTTTCAGCCGCTTCCGAGGCCCCGCCGAAATAGAGCCGCGGATGCAGCCGTTCGCCCCGCACCACCGGCCGCGGCGAGACGGTACTGTCCGCAACCGAAAAATGTTCGCCCGCAAAGTTCACCTTATCTTCGGTCCAGAGCCGGCGCACCAGCCGCATGAATTCCTTCGTGCGCCCATAGCGCTGGGCCTGGTCGCCTTCGCTGTCCCCATAGGCGGCCAGATTGTCCTGCCCCGAGACGATGTTGATGCGCACTCTTCCCTTGGAAAGATGATCGAGCGTTGCCGCCGCCGCGGCGAAATTGGCCGGACGCCAATAACCCGGGCGGATGGCGATGAGCGGCTCGAAGGTCCTGGTCTGCGCCGTCAGCGCCGTGGCGAGCGTAAACGTGTCCGGCCGCCCCCAGCCGGTTCCGATCAGCGCCCCGTCCCAGCCGTGGTCTTCAAGGGCGCGAGCCTGTTCGGTGAGCGTTTCGAGGCTGTTGTGATCGGCATCCACCGGCTCGCCGCGATGGCCCGCATCGGCCTGGTTGGGGATGTACCAGAGAAATTCCGGGTTCTGGCTCATGACTTGCTCCTGTGTCGGATCAGGTGATCCGTCGGTTGAGGTGGAAATCGGTGGGGTTCGGGCGGCCTTCGAGCGGATGGCCGGGATCGGTAAAGCCATGGGTCGAGGCATGGCCGGGCGGCACGAGGCCATCGATAAGGGCCTCGTCCTCGGCCGTCAGCCTGACCTCGAGCGCCCGCAGATAGCTCTGCCACTGCTCTTCGGTTCTCGGACCGGCAATGGCCGCGGTCACATAGGGATTGTTGAGCACCCAGGCGGTCGCGAACTCGGCCGGCGCAATGCCGCGCGGCTTGAGATAATCGGCAAGCTTTTGCGCCGCCTCGATCGATTCCGGGCGCCACTCGGTTTCGGCGATGCGCTTGTCGCCGCGTCCGGCCCGTGTGTCGGCATCCGGCGTCGCCCCCGGCACATATTTGGCCGTCAGCACGCCCCGGGCGAGCGGGCTATAGGGGACGACGCCAAGTCCATAGGCCGCCGCCGCCGGCAATTGCTCGACCTCGGCCGTGCGGTTGACGATATTGTAGAGCGGCTGGCTGACGATCGGTCGGTCGATGCCCAGTTGGTCGGCCAGATGGGCGATCTGGGCAATGCGCCAACCCCGGAAATTGGACACGCCGTAATAGCGCAGCTTTCCGGCCCTGATCAGATCGCCGATGGCGCGCAGCGGCTCTTCAGGCCGAGCGTCGAAGATGGCGCGATGAAAATAGAGGATGTCGATATAATCGGTGCCAAGCCGGCGGAGGCTCGCCTCCACCGCCTCGAAGACCCATTTTCGCGAGTAGCCGCCGCGATTGGGGCCATCGCCCGCCGCATTGACGAATTTGGTGGCGATCACCCAGGCGTCGCGGTCGTCCGCCACGGCGCGTCCCACGATCTCCTCGGACACGCCCTTGTTGTAGACGTCGGCGGTGTCGATGAAATTGATGCCATGCTCGCGTGCCGAGGCGACGATCCGGTGCGAAGTGGCCTCGTCGGTCGGCCCCCCGAACATCATGGTCCCGAGCGATAGCCTCGACACTTTGAGAGCGCTGGCGCCGAGATTGCGGTATTCAGTCATAGAAAAAAGTCCCTTGTTGTCTTATCCGGCCGCCCGGGCCTGGCGCTGTGCCGCAAAACGGTTGACGGGGCGGGCAAGGCCGAGATTGTCACGCAGCGTCGTGCCTTCATACTCCGTCCGGAACAGCCCGCGCCGCTGCAGGAGCGGCACCACCTGATCGACGAAGTCGGTGAGGCCAGTGGGCAATATCGGCGGCATGATGTTGAAGGCGTCGGCCGCTCCGTTGACGAACCAAACTTCGATGGCGTCGGCGATCTGCTCGGGCGTGCCCACCACCGTGCGATGCCCGCGCGCCCCGGCAACGGCCAGATAGAGCTGGCGCAGCGTCAGGTTATTGCGCTCGACAAGATCGGTGACGAGTTTGAGGCGGCTCTTGTTGAGTTCGGTATCCTGCGGCAGCGGCGGCGCGCGGTCGTCGAGGTCATAACCCGAGAGGTCAAATCCCTTGTAGTGGCGCTGCAATATGGTCCAGGCGATCGAGGGATGAATGAGCGACTGGATGAAGTCGTAGTTCTCGGCTGCCTCCTTCTCCGTGCCGCCCAGAACCGGGAAGATGCCCGGGCTGATGAGAAGCTGGTCGGGCGTGCGGCCATAGCGGGCGAGACGCCCCTTCACATCGGCGTAAAATTCCTGCGCGTCTTCGAGCGTCTGGTTGGCGGTAAAGATCATTTCCGCGGTGCGGGCCGCCAGCGCCCTCCCCGGCTCGGATGCGCCCGCCTGCACCACGACGGGATGGCCCTGCACCGGTCGGCCGACATTGAGCGGACCGCTGACAGAGAAGAATTTTCCCTTGTGGTTGAGCTGGTGGACCTTATCGGGGTCGAGATAGACCCCGCTCTCCTTGTCGCGAATGAAGGCGTCGTCCTCGTAGCTGTCCCAGAGGCCGGTCACGAGATCGACGAATTCCTCGGCCCGCTCATAGCGGTCGGCATGGGCCGGATGCCCAGGAATGGAGAAATTGGCCGACACGTCGGCGCCCGTCGTCACCACGTTCCAGGCCGCGCGCCCCTTGCTGATATGGTCGAGCGAGGCGAACTTTCGCGCGAGGAGATAGGGGTCTTCATAGGTCGTCGAGGCCGTGGCGACAAAGCCGATATGGCTGGTCACCTGCGACAGCGCCGCCCAGAGCGTGACCGGCTCGAAATGGGCGCCCTGGCTGGACCGGCGCAGGGCCTCCGGGTCCTTGGCCCGCTCCCATCCGGCCGGGCTGTCGGCCACGAAGACCAGGTCGAACTTTCCTCGTTCGGCGGTCTGGGCGAGTTGTTTGTAATGGTCGATATTGAGCCCGGCATCGGCCTGGGAATCGGGGTGCCGCCAGGCGGACACATGGTGCCCGGTGGCCATGATGAAGGCGCCCAGCTTGAGCTGTCTCTTGTCACTCATCTCATTTGTCCCTTGGGTCAGGCCGCATCCCGGCCTTCGGCATCGACGCCGAGGCGGGAGAGCAATTGCGTGCGAATAGCGCCGAAGCCCGGCGTGGATGGATTGCGACGCCCCTTGAGGTCGACGCGCAGATCTTCGACGAACCGGCCGTGGTCGAGCACCAGGATGCGGTCGGCCAGGGCAATGGCCTCGTCGACATCGTGGGTCACCAGCAGCACTGCCGGCCGGTGCCGGGCGCAGAGTGCCCGCAGCAGATCGTGCATCTTGAGCCGGGTCAGCGCGTCGAGCGCGCCGAAGGGTTCATCGGCGAGAAGCAGCGCCGGTTCGCGCACCAGGGACCGGGCCAGCGCCACGCGCTGCTGCTCACCGCCCGAAAGCTGGATCGGCCAGGCCTCTTCGCGCCCCGCCAGCCCCACTTCGGCCAGCGCCTGCTTTCCGGCTTCGATGCTCTCGCCCTTGAGGCCCAGGGTCACGTTCTGGATGACATTGCGCCAGGGCAGGAGCCGCGCGTCCTGGAACACAACGGAGAGTTTTTCCGGCGTGCGGAGTTCCCCCTCGCCCTCCACATCATGGTCGAGCCCGGCGAGCGCCCGCAGGAATGTGCTCTTGCCCGATCCGCTCTTGCCGAGCAGGGCGACGAATTCGCCCCGCGCAATGGTAAGGTCAGCATTCTCGAGAATGGTAGTGGTCCCGAAGCGGCGGGTGAGGCCCTCCACTTCCACGGCATTCAGTGCGACAGTGTGCGGCGCCATGAGAGGAGCTTCCTTTCAAGCAGGCGGACAATGGCGTCCGAGGTGAGACCGAGCAGGGCGTAGACGACGAGGCCGACGATGATGATGCGCGTCTGGCCATAGGTGCGGGCGAGATCGATCATGTAGCCCAGCCCGCTCGTGGCATTGATCTGTTCGACCACCACCAGCGACACCCAGCAGAGCGTCACTGCGAAGCGCAGGCCCAGGAGGAACCCCGGCACGGCCCCGGGCAGCACCACCTGGAAGAGGAAGTCGCGCTGGCTCATGCGCAGGGTTTCGGCCAGTTCGACATAGCGCTCGTCAATGGCCCGCAACGCATTGTGGGTGTGCATGTAGATCGGCACGATCACCCCGAGCGTGATGATGGTCACCTTCATCGTCTCGCCCAGCCCCAGCCAGAGGATGAGCAGCGGGATCATGGCGAGGGTCGGCACGGCCCGCTTGATCTGGATCGGCCCGTCGATCAGCGCTTCGCCAATTCGCGACAGACCTGAGGCAATGGCGAGCACCAGCCCGATGACGATGCCAAAGCCCAGCCCCAGCAGCGCCCGCACCGCAGACGTTGCAAAATTGGATTGCAGCCGGCCATCGGCGATCAACTCGCCGAATGTCGCGACAATGGTCCACGGCGCGGGCAAGATGCGCGGGTCGACGAGCCCCAGCCCCGAGCCCGCCACCCAGGCCAGCAGCATCAGCGCCGGACCGATCTGGAGCCCGAAGGGGATCTCCTTGCCCGGTCCCAACCGCCGCTTGCGGCGCGGATTGGCGGGAAGCGCCCGCCCCTCCCCCGAATAGTGGCTGCGCTCGAGAAAGACCGGGCGTCCTCGTTCATTGCTCGCCAGATAGGCCATGGCGTCTCTCCTCGGCTGATGGAATTATTGGGCCAGCGCGGCCGCACCCAGGGCTTCGAAACGGCGATCGAAAATCTCCTCGGCGCTGAAGGGCGCGTAGCCCAGTTCGGCGGCGAGAATGTCGATCGTGTGCTGGTGGCGGCCGACTACTTCGTCCCAGCTGTCCGGCACGATCTGGTTGCCGGTGAGCTCGACGAGATAGTGTCCGTCCTCTGCGCTGAGGCCCTGGTCCTTGACGTAGTATCCTTCGATCCAGGCCTCGGGATTGTCGTTGATCCATTGGGTGGCCTTGGCCCAGATGCCGACATAGGCGGCAATGGCGGCGGCCTTGGCCGGATCGTCCAGCACCCATTGGGGCGCATAGAGATGGCTGGGGTCATCGCGCAGGCCGTGCTCGACCAGGCTCGCCCCGTCCGGCCCATATTGGGTGATGTAGCGACGGATATTGGAGGAGCCGATCGGGGCCACGTCGACCTGGTGGCTGGCCAGCGCCACGGGATAGACATCACCCGTGCTTGGCAATTCCACCAGCGTCACGTCCGCCTTGCTCAGCCCCGCCGCCTCGAGCGCCCGCAGCACCAGCGCGCCCTGCGCCTGGCCGGGACTGAAAGCGATGCGCTTGCCGCGGAAATCAGCCAGGCTCTTGGCCTCCACCCCCGGCGCGATGCCAAAGCGATAGATCGGATGTGCAATCGGGTCCTCGCGTTCGCGATAGGCGACATTGCGCACCGGCAGATCGGTCCAATGGGCGAAGATCGAGGGAATTTCGGCCACCGCGCCGAGATCGAGCGCCCGGGCGCGAAACGCCTCCGAGGTCTGCGGTCCACCGCTGAGATTGACGAATTCGACCTCGAACGGGATCTCCTCGATCAACCCGGACAGCTCCAGCGCCACCCTGGTCTGGGGATCACCGATCACCAGCCTTGTGCCGGGCAGTATTTCGGCCGGCAGCGGCGCGGGCTCTTGAGAAAGCACCGCTCCAGCGCCCATCAGCGCGGCGAGGGAAACGGCAATCAGCTTGGCTGCGGTTCTACGGTTCGGCGTCATTTGCGTTCTCATCCATGGGACAATGGAGAAAACGCTAAGCCCTAATATCCACCAAATCTATAGACATTACGGGATCGATTTCGCGAATGTTCTGCGCTTGGGAGAATGGTCTCGCCGCCGAAAGGGGATGACGTGAAATGAGCCGTGCGCAGACCCGGTTTGGGCCGCCATCGGCCGGGCATGGGCCACAAATCGCCCCCACTCAAACCGGCTTGTAGAGTGGTCACATATTCCCCTACTACTGGTCGGATTGGAATTTTTGCCTCGTCGGCAGACTGCCAAAACTCGACAGAAGAAATAGAGTTACAGTCACTCACGGGGGCCAGAGCGTCATGGCCAATCAATTTGAGGGAGCAGATTATGAGACGGACCATTTTCAGCACGCTGAGCCTTGCGCTGTCAGCTTCGGTATTTGCCTTTGGCGGACCGGCATTTGCCCAGTCCGAGGCGCAGTCGGGCGGCGTGCTGCGCATTGCCACCTATGAACCGCTCTGCCTCGACCAGAACGAGGGCTCCTCGCGCAATACCCAGACAGCCCTGCAGGACGTCTACGACCGCCTCGTCTACAAGACCCAGGAGGGCGAGTATTTCCCCTGGCTGGCCAGCGAATGGTCCATTTCCGAGGACGGTCTCACCTACACCTTCACCATCCGCGATGGCGTCGTCTTCCACGATGGCACGACGCTCGATGCCGAAGCCGTCCGCATCAATCTTCAGCGCTGGGTCGATGATCGCAGCGCCAATGGCGTGCCGGTGACCTCTGTCACCGCAGATGGCAATGTCGTCACCATCACCCTCTCCGAGCCCCATGGCCCGCTGCTGCACGACCTCTCCGAGCCGGTCCAGGGCATTGTCGCGCCCTCCTCGATCGAAGCCTTCTCCAAGGAAGAGCGCTGCGCCGGCGGCCCTGACATCACCATCGGCTCGGGCCCGTTCAAGGTTGTCGGCCGCACCCAGGGTCAGGACCTGATCCTTGAGCGCTTCGAGGACTATAACTGGCCTTCCGCTGCCGCCCAGCATACCGGTCCGGCCTATCTTGAGCGCATCGAAATGCGCTTCCTCACCGAAGACTCCGTGCGCGTCGGTGCCGTTGAATCCGGTCAGGCCGATATCGCCGCCGGCATCCCCGCCATTTCCGTTGCCGCCATCGAAGGCAACAGCAATCTCCAGCTGATCCGCACCGAACAGCCGGGCATTCCGTGGTCGATGTGGGTCAATCAGTCCAAGCCAGCCCTCGCCGACCAGAGCGTGCGCGAAGCCATCCGCATCGGCGTCGACTATTCTTCGCTCGTCAATGCCGTCTTCCTCGGCACCTCCAGCCCTGCCTATTCGGCCATCACCCCGGGCATCCCGGCGGCCTATGATGCCGGTCAGGAAGGCCGCTGGTCCTTCGACGCCGAAGCCGCCAAGGCCCTGCTCGATAAGGCCGGCTGGTCCGAAATCGGCGCCGACGGCATTCGCGTCAAGGATGGCGAGCGCCTCAGCCTCAAGGCTGTCACCGCCACCAACTGGAACAACCAGCAGCGCGAACTCTTCGCCCAGGGTATCCAGGCGGGCCTGCAGGCCATCGGCATCGAATACAGCCGCGAAGTGCTCGACTTCGCCACGGTCGATGCGCGCATGAAGGCCAATGAATACGACCTGGTCGACACCTCGCAGTCCTCGGGCGATGGCGCGACCCTGCTCTTTGGGGCGTTCCAGTCCACCTCGCTGTGGCCGGCCAATACCAATTGGGGCTTTGTGGACGACGCAGCGCTCGACGACGCCCTCAACACTGCCGTCGCCTCTGCCGATCCCACTGTTCAGAACGAACAGGTCAAGATCGCCCAGAAGATCATCAATGACGGCGCCTATCTGATCCCGATTGCCAATCCGCAGGTGATCCTTGCGGCCAGCACCAAGGTCAAGGGCACCGTGTTCTCGAGCTCGGGCCAGATCGGCACCTTCTACGACGTCTGGCTGGAGCAGTAGGTCCGGTTTGACGATAGCGCGAGAGCTTTTCGTACGTATCCTTGCGGGAGCAGCGGTCCTTTGGGCCGCTGCTTCGCTGGCATTTGTCGTACTACAGATGCTGCCCAGCGATCCTGTGCAGGTCATCTATGGCGCAGACTCCACCGTTACCCAGGAGATGCGCGACCGCATCCGTGCCGAATATGGCCTCGATCGCCCCATCTGGGAGCAATATGGCCAATTTGTCGGCCGCATTCTCCAGGGGGATCTGGGCACCTCCTACCAACAGCGCCGCAGCGTGGTCTCAATCATTGGCAGCGAGCTGGGCTCGACCGTCACGCTGGCCGTGCTTGCCACCATATTTGCGCTGACGCTGGCGACCATTGCCTCGGTCACCACCGCCGGAAAGCAGAGCCGCGCCCGCAGCCTGATGTCGGCGTTCGAACTTCTGGCCATATCCACGCCCGCCTTCTGGATCGGGCTGTTGCTCCTCACATTCCTCTCCTTCCAATGGCCGATTTTCCCGGTCATGGGCGATGACAGCTGGCGCTCGCTGGTGCTGCCGGTCACCACGCTGGGCCTCGCCATTTTCGGCACGCTGAGCCAGGTGATGCGCGCCGAAATGGATATTGCGCTTGAGCAGCCCTTTGCGCTCACCGCCCGCACGCGGGGCCTCTCGGAATGGTCGGTGCGCTGGCGCCATGCCCTGCGCCACGCGCTCATCCCGGGCCTCACCATTTCGGCCGAAATGTTCGGCGCGCTTTTGGCCGGCGCCATCATCACCGAGCGCGTCTTTGGCCGCCCGGGTCTTGGCCGCATCACGCTCCAGGCCGTCACCAATCAGGATATCCCCGTGGTCGTGGGCGTCGTGCTCTTTGTGGCCACCGTGTTTGTCATCACCAATATCGCTGTCGATCTGCTCTACCGGCTGATCGACCCGCGCCTGCGCGGTGCCGCAGCATGACCGACCTTTCTCTCCAGCAATCCGCAGCGCCAGAGCCGGACCGTATGCGTGGCCTGCGCAAAGGCCGCATTCGCCCCGGCGTCGTCCTCGCCGCACTGGTGCTGATCTTCCTCGTCATCTGTGCGCTCTGGCCCCAGGCCATTGCCCCTTATGACCCCTATGGGCTTGACCTCCTGCAGTCACTCAAGCCCCCAAGCTGGGCTCATATCTTCGGCACCGACCAATTGGGCCGCGATATCTTTTCTCGCGTCGTTCATGGGGCGAGCTATTCGCTCTATGTCGGCATTGGCGCCACGCTGATTGCCGTTTCCGTTGGCATCGCCATTGGCCTGACCTCAGGCGTTATGGGCGGCTGGGTGGACCTCGCCTTCATGCGCGTCGTCGATATTCTCCTGGCTTTCCCGAGCCTTCTGATGAGCATGGCCGTCGTGGCCTTTCTGGGCACCGGCATCACCAATATTCTCCTCGCCATCGCCATTGCCGCCATTCCCGGCTATGCGCGCATCGTGCGCAGCCAGGTCCTCGTCATCCGCAATTCCGGCTTCGTCGAAGCCGCCCGCATCCTCGGCCAGAACCCGCTCCTGACCCTTGTCCGCCATATCCTCCCCAACACGATTGGTCCGCTCGTCGTGCTGTCGACGCTCGGCATTGGCAGCGCCATCCTCCACTCGGCGTCCCTCAGCTATCTCGGCCTTGGCCCCAAGCCGCCGACGCCCGAATGGGGTCTGATGCTGTCCGAGGGTCAGGGGTATCTGCGCGCAGCCTGGTGGATCGGCGTCTTCCCCGGCGTCTTTGCCACGCTCGCCATCGTCTCCACCACAATCATTGGCCGCTATATCAAAGCCTATAGCGAGGGCCGCGTCTGATGGCTCTGCTCGATATCGAAAACCTCTCCATCCGCTTTGCCGGCCGGAGCGCCGCCGAGGACGTCCACGCGGTGCGCGGTCTCTCCTTCTCGCTCGAGGCCGGGCAATGCGTGGCCATTGTCGGGGAATCCGGTTCGGGCAAATCCGCCACTGCGCGCGCCCTTGTTGGCCTCACCGGCCCCAATGCGCTGGTCGAAGCCGACAAAATGCGTCTGGGCCAAACCGATCTGCGCGGTCTTGCCCCGCGCGATTGGCGCGCCATTCGCGGCCGCCAGATCGGCTTTGTGCTGCAGGATGCGCTGGTCTCGCTCGATCCCTTGCGCACCATCGGCGCCGAAGTCGGCGAAACGCTCCGCGAACACCGCCTCGTGCCCCGCAGCGGCATCAAGGCCCGCGTGATCGACCTCCTCGACTCGGTCGGCATTCCCGATCCGGCCCAGCGCCATGACCAATATGCCCATCAGCTTTCCGGTGGCCTGCGCCAGCGCGCGCTCATCGCCTCGGCCATTGCCGGGGAACCCAAGATCATCATTGCCGACGAGCCCACCACCGCGCTTGATGTCATCGTTCAGGCGCAGATCCTGCGCCTTCTCGCCGAACTCAAGGCCGAGGGGCGCGGTCTCATCCTCATCTCGCACGATCTGGCCGTCGTCTCGCGCCTTGCCGACCACATCATCGTGCTGCGCCAGGGCGAAGTCGTCGAAGAAGGCCCGCCCGACGCCGTCTTCAAGACGCCCAAGGCCGACTATACCAAGGCCCTCCTCGCCGCCATTCCCTCCGGCCGCACGCGTGGACAGGCTCTATCACGCACGAATGGAGGCATGTCCCCCACTGCCCCGCGACTGGGCGAACCCGTTCTCGTCGCCAGCAACATCTTCAAGAATTTCGGCAAGCGCCGCGTCGTCGACGACGTCTCCTTTGAAATCTGCAAGGGCGAAACCCTCGGCTTGGTCGGCGCTTCGGGCAGCGGCAAGACTACGCTGGCCCGCATCGTCCTTGGGCTCGAAAAGCCCGATGCCGGCACGATCGCCATCAACGGCCATGCCTGGTCCGACCTTCCCGAAAGCCGGCGCCGCCCTTTGCGCCCCGAAGTGCAATTGGTAGCCCAGGACCCGCTCGGCTCGTTCGATCCGCGCCACCGCGTGCTCGACATCATCGGGGAAGCCCTCGACATCATCGGCACGCCCACCACCCAACGCCAGGGCGAAGTTCTCCGCCTCCTCAATTCGGTCGGGCTCGACGAAACCCACCTTCTCCGCCGCCCACGTGAACTCTCCGGCGGCCAGCGCCAGCGCGTCGCCATCGCCCGGGCTCTCGCAACCAGGCCCGCCATCCTCGTCTGCGACGAGCCGGTCTCCGCGCTCGACGTTTCGACACAAGCGCAGGTGCTCGATCTCCTCGCCGGGCTCAAGCGCGACCTCGGGCTCACCATGCTCTTCGTCTCGCACGACCTTGGCGTCATCCAGCATGTCAGCGACCGCGTTCTCGTCATGAACGAGGGTGCCATCGTCGAAACCGGGGTTCCTGACGTCGTCCTCGAGACGCCGCAGCATCCTTATACCCGCGCCCTCATCGAAGCCCTGCCCCGCCTGCCGGTCGCCTGACGAACCGGGCGTCCGCGGGGACGAGAAAATTCATCTCTACCAAACGGGTAGACAATAGTAGACTTTGTTCCGGAATGCCTTCCGACGAAACGGCCATGTCTGGCTTCGCGCAAAATTTTGCTCCAAAGTCAGCGCAACGTCCTTGCTGACGAACCGGAGGTAACAATATGACCCAGATTTCGCGCCGTTCCTTGCTCCAGGGCGTCGGCCTGCTGCTCGCGTCGACCGCGCTGCCCTCTTTCGCCTTTGCGCAGGATCTGCCGACCGGCGGGCGCCTCGTGGTCGCCGCCGATTCCGAGCCGCGCAATCTCAATCCGGCGATCGTCGCCTCCAATGGCGTGTTCTTCGTCGCCAGCAAAGTCATTGAGCCACTGGCCGAAGCCGACGCATCAGCCGAAGATGGGCTCGCGCCGCGCCTCGCCACCGCCTGGGAAGGCTCGAGCGATGGTCTTTCGGCCACGTTCCGCCTGCGCGAAGGCGTCACCTGGCACGATGGCACGCCCTTCACCTCGGCCGACGTCGCCTTCTCGGCGCTCGAAGTCTGGAAGCCGCTGCAGAACCTTGGCCGCATCGTCCTCGCCAATCTCGAGGCCGTCGACACGCCCAATGAGCACACCGCGATCTTCCGCTTCTCCAAGCCCACGCCCTTCCAGCTGATCCGCAATGCCCTGCCGGTGGTGACGAGCGTCCTGCCCAAGCACCTCTATGAGGGCACCGACATCAACGCCAATCCGCACAATGCCGAGCTCGTCGGCACCGGCCCGTTCAAGTTCGCCGAATATAAGCCGGGCGAATATTATCGCCTCGTGCGCAACGAAGCCTATTGGGGCGAGGGCGAGCCGCACCTCGATGAAATCATCTACCGCGTCCTGCCCGACCGTGCTGCCGCCGCCAGCGCCATTGAAGCCGAGGAAATCCAGCTCGCCGCCTTCTCGGCCGTGCCGCTGGCTGACCTCGCCCGCATTTCGCAGGTCCCGGGCATCAAGGTGATCCCCGAAGGGTATGAGGGCCTCACCTACCAGCTCGTGGTGGAAATCAACCACCGCCGCGAAGAGCTGGCCAATGTCGATGTCCGCCGCGCCATCGCCCATGCCATCGACAAGAAATATGTCGTGGAGGCCATCTTCCTCGGCTACGCGACGGCAGCCACCGGCATCGTCCCGCACAACGCGCCGGAATTCTACAATCCCGAAGTCCCGCAATATGATTTCGACGTCGCCAAGGCCAATGAGCTGCTCGACGCGGCTGGCTATCCGCGCGGCGAAAACGGGGTGCGCTTCTCGCTCAAGCTCCTGCCGGCGCCCTATTTCAACGAGACCCGCCAGTTCGGCGATTATCTCCGCCAAGCCCTGGCCGAAATCGGCATCGACGCCCAGCTGGTCAACAATGACAGCGCCGCCCACCAGAAGGCGGTCTATACCGACCACGATTTTGACCTCGCCGTGGCCCCGCCGGTGTTCCGCAACGATCCGGCGATCTCGACCACCATCCTCGTGCGCTCGGGGGCTCCGGCCGGCACCAGCTTCTCCAACCAGGGCGGCTATGAACACGCCGAACTCGATGCCCTGATCGACCAGGCCGCTGAAACGGTGGACACCGAAGAACGGACCCAGCTCTACAATGAGCTGCAGGTGAAGGTTGCCGAAGACCTGCCGCTCATCAACGTGGCCGAATGGGGTTTCATCACCGTGGCCCGCGACACAGTTCTCAATGTGGGTAACAATCCGCGCTGGGCCGTGTCCAACTGGGCCGACGTCGCCATCCAGAACTAACAGCCGCCGCTTCGGCGGCGGGGAGTACGACTACCAGTGAATAGCGCCTTACGGCTGATTGGACGTCGCGCGATCAGCAGCATTCCGGTGCTGCTGATCGTTGTCATTGGCACGTTCTTTCTGCTCGAGCTCGCGCCCGGCGATGCCGTGGATGCCTATCTCGTCTCCATAGGCGGGGGCGATGCCGCCCTCACCGAACAATTGCGCGCCCAATATGGGCTCGATCAATCTCCCCTCAGCCGGCTCTGGTTCTATGTCACCGCGCTCTTGCGCTTTGATCTGGGCTGGTCGGTCGGGTTTAACCGCCCCATCTCCGAGCTGATCCTCGAACGCCTTCCAAACACCTTCTACCTTATGGGCAGCGCCACCGCGCTTTCCTTCGTCCTCGGCACCGCGCTCGGCATTGTCTCGGGCGCCCGCATTGGCTCGTTCCGCGATCGCCTTCTCTCAATTGGCTCGCTGGCGCTCTATGCCATCCCCAGCTTCTGGCTGGGCCTCGTGCTCTCGGTGGTCTTTGCCGTGCAATTGCGCTGGTTCCCCACGTCGGGCATCGAAACCATCGCCTCGGGCAAGGCGGGTTTTGATCGCGTCCTCGACATTGCCCGCCACCTCGTCCTGCCCGTTTCGGCGCTGTCGATGATCTATCTTGCGCTGTTCCTGCGCGTCATGCGCGCCGGCATGGCCGAGATCTGGCGGCAGGATTTTGTCCGCGCCGCCCGGGCCAAGGGCATCACCCGCCCCCGCCTCGTGCTGCGCCATGTCGCCCGCAATGCGCTTTTGCCCGTTGTCACCATGCTGGGGCTGCAGGCCGCCTCCATCCTTGGCGGCAGCGTGGTCATCGAGAGCGTCTTTGCTATTCCCGGCTTCGGCCGCCTGGCCCAGGAGGCCGTTGCCCTGCGCGATGCGCCACTGCTCATGGGCATTATCGTGGTCAGCGCGCTCCTCGTGATCTTCGTCAACATGGTCATCGACCTCATCTACGCCTTCCTCGATCCGCGCGTCGGCGCTTCGGAGCGCAACACATGAGCGCCCTCATCCGGTTTGCCCGCTCGCCGGAAGGCCTCGCGGGGCTGATCATCCTCACGCTCCTCGCCAGTGTTGCGGCGCTGGCGCCGCTGCTCTTTCCCGGCGATCCCCTGCGCATTGCTGGCACGCCCATGATCGCCCCTTTCACCGATCCGTCCCTGCCGCTGGGCACCGACCGGCTGGGCCGCAATGTGCTGGCCGGGCTCGTCCACGGCGCCCGCGCCTCGCTCATTGTCGGCATTGCCGCCGCCATCGTCGCCGTTCTGATCGGCTCGATTGTCGGCACGCTGGCCGGCTTTGCCGGTGGGCTCATTGATGAAGCGCTGATGCGCGTGGTCGATGCCTTCCAGATCGTCCCGGGTTTCCTTCTGGCGCTGGCCTTTGTCAGCGTGCTGCAGCCAAGCCTGCCCATCGTCATCCTGGCCATTGCCCTGGGCGCCTGGACCGGTCCGGCCCGTCTTGCCCGCGCCGAAGTGCTCTCCATCCGCGAGCGCGACTATGTCGCCTCCGCCCGCATCATCGGCATGCATCCGCTCGAAATCGCCCTGCGCGAAGTCCTTCCCAATGCCTTGCCGCCGGTCCTTGCGCTCAGCGCCGTCATCGTTGCCGGTGCGGTCCTCACCGAAGCGGCCCTCTCCTTCCTCGGCCTGGGCGACCCCAATATCGTCACCTGGGGCTCGATGATTGCCGAGGGCCGGGCCGTGCTGCGTTCGGCGCCCTATCTCTCCATCGTGCCCGGCATCGCCCTCATCGCCACCGTCATCGGCACCTATCTCCTGGGCGAAGGAGTTTCGGCCATGCTCTCGCGCCGGGAGCAGCAATCATGAGTGAACTCCTCCGGCTCACGAACTTTTCCCTCACCTATCCTCGCCAGAGCGCGCCGGCCCTTGTCGATATATCGCTCTCGCTGGTGCCGGGCGAAAAGCTCGCCATCATTGGCGAAAGCGGTTCAGGCAAGAGCACTCTGGCGCGCGCCATTGCCGATCTCCTGCCCAGCGGCACGCAAATCACCGGCGAGATCTCCTGGCCAGCACTTGGCCGCCCGGCCCAGCCCGGCGTCGATTACGGCATGGTGTTTCAGGACCCGGGCTCCAATCTCAATCCTGTCCTGCGCATTGGCGAACAGGTTGGCGAAGCCGCCCAGCGCCATCTCGGCCTCAGTTGGCGGCAGGCCGAGGAAGTGGCGCTCGACCTCCTCAAGAAGGTCCAGATCCCGCAGCCCGAAGCCGCCCTGCGCGCTTACCCCCACCAGTTCTCCGGTGGACAGCGCCAGCGCATTGCCATTGCCGCTGCCATCGCCGCCAATCCGCGCCTGCTCATCGCCGACGAGGCGACCTCCGCGCTCGATACGCTGGTTCAGGCCGAGATCGTCCGGCTGATCCAGTCCCTCGTCACCAGCGAGAAGATGACGCTGCTCTTCATCACCCACGACATTGCGCTGGCCAGCCAATTGGCCGACCGCATCGCCGTCATGCACCAGGGCAAGCTGGTCGAGATTGGCCCGGCGCAAAGCCTCATCACCGCCCCCGCCAGCGCCTATACCAGGCACCTGCTCGATACCTATATCGATCTGGACGCTGCGCCCCGTATCATCGCGGGGGCGTCATGACCCCAATTCTCGATGTAAAAGGTCTCACCAAGATTTATCGCAGCAATGGTCGCGTGGTGCAGGCGCTCGATGACGTCTCCTTCTCTCTGGCCGAAGGCGAGACGCTGGCCATTGTCGGGCCCTCGGGCAGCGGCAAATCCACCCTGTCGCGGGCCATTACCCGTCTCGTCGGCGTGGATAGCGGTGCAGTCCAATTTGCCGGCCAGGACTGGCTGGCCCTGACATCGGCTGATCTGCGCCGCCAGCGTCGGCAGATGCAGATGGTTTTCCAGGACCCGCTCGAAGCCCTCAATCCCCGCGCCAGCGTGTTCTCGGCCATTTCCGACCCGATCCGCATCCACCGCCTCGCGCCGCGTTCGGCCTGGCGCGCGGAGGTCTCGGCCCTGCTCGACCGCGTGCAATTGCCGACGAGCCTCTTAGATCGGGCCGTCCATGAAGTTTCAGGCGGCCAGCGCCAGCGCGTCGCCCTTGCGCGCGCACTTGCCTGCCGACCGCGCCTCATTGTGCTTGATGAAGCCGTCTCGGCGCTCGACGTGTCCCTGCGCGCGCGCATCATCGATCTCCTCATCGACCTCCAGCGGCAAGAAAAGCTCAGCTATCTCTTCGTGTCCCATGATCTGGGCGTGGTCAAAGCCATGGCCCATCGCACTGCGGTCATGGAAACCGGCCGCATCGTCGAGATCGGCCCCACACTTTCTGTCATCGACACTCCGCAATCGGACATGGCCAACGCGCTGATCGCCGCCGTGCCCCGCCTCCATCGCGGGCCATCGCAATGAGCAAAACCCTTTGGCTCGAGCGAGTGGCCTTACCCCCTCCCAACCTCCCCCTGAGAGGGGGAGGAGTTCATCGGTGGAACACCCAAACCCGACCAAACTCGATGGGTCCCTCCCCCTATCAGGGGGAGGCTAGGAGGGGGTACCCGCAAAACCAAATGCCAGACCAAAATCAAAAACCCAACGCCGAGAGGGCATCATGAATTCCATCCCCTCCAATGTTCTGCTCGATCTGCCGCCCTTCCCGCCCAGCCGCGTTGCGGGCCTGGCAGACCGGACCGCCGCCCTTCTCAACACGAAAAACGATGTTGTGATCGTTCAGGGCGAGGCCATCCTCGCGCTTGAAGCGGCAGCAACAAGCCTTGGTCGCCCGGGCCTTAGGGCACTCAACATCGTCACCAGCCCCTATGGGGGCTTTTTCGGCACCTGGCTGGAACGGGTCGGCAGCAGCGTCACCAACCTCAGCGCCGAAAACGGCCTTCCGATCACGCTCGGAGCGGTCGAAGCCGCCTTCGCATCGGGATCGTTTGATCTCGTCGCGCTCGTTCATGCCGAGTCGGCGACAGGCATCCTCAATCCGCTCGAAGACATCGCGGCACTGGCCAAGAAGCACGGCGCGCTCGTTGTCGTCGATGCCGTCGCCTCCATTGGCGGCCACCCTGTCGAGGTGGATCGGCTGGGCATCGACATTGCCGTCATCGGCCCGCAAAAGGCGCTGGCCGGCTCGGCGGGGCTCTCCATGCTCTCGGTCAGTGCTGCCGCCTGGGCGCAGATCGAAAAGCCGGGTGCCACCGAGATTTCCTCGCTCTCCCTGCTCGATCTCAAGCGCAACTGGCTCGACAAGGGCCGCCAGGGCCTGCCCGGCATGCCCTCGAGCCTAGAGCTGCACGCCCTTGACGCCGCGCTCACGCGCATTGAGGCCGAAGGGATCGAGGCCGTCATTGCCCGCCACGTCACCGCCGCCAACGCCACGCGCGAGGCGCTCATCGCCTTGGGCCTCGTCGCCTTCACCCCGGCCGACACAGCGTCCAATCTCGCCACCGCAGTCGTGCTTCCCCCCGCCATCCGGGCCGCTGACGCCCTTGCCGCCCTCGCGCCGCTCAATACCCAGATTTCGGCCAGCGTCGGGGCGGTATCTGACAGGGTCCTGCGCATCCAGCACACCGGCCGGACCGCGCGCTTCGAAGCCGTTGCCGCCAATATTACGGCACTGGCTGGGGTTCTGAACCAGCTTGGACATGAGGCAGATGCCGGAGCGGCGCTGGCCCGCATCTTCAGTGCCTATAACAGGACGGCTGCATGATCCGCGCCGTTCTTTTCGACCTCGACGACACCATCATCTTTTCCTACGCCAACCCCGCTCCTGCCTGGCGCGCCGTGGCCGAGGAGTTCTCGGCCCATCTTGGCGATGCCCCCATTGACGCGGTCGCCAAGGCGCTGGCCGACAGCACGGCAACCTTTCTCAGCGATGACGAGAACCGTCGCCGCTGGCGCCTGGAAGCGGTCGCGACCCGCCGCGCCGTGGTGCGCGATGCGCTGGTCAATGCCGGCTTTCCCCATCTGGGCGCGCTCGCGCCCCAGATCGGGGACCGCTACGCGGCCTATCGCGAAGAGAACATGTATCTCTATCCCGATGCGCTCGAGGTCATCGACAGTTTCCGCGACCGAGGGGTGAAGCTCGGGCTCGTCACCAATGGGGCGACCGAGGTGCAGAACTGGAAGATCGACTCCTTTGGCCTGCGCGATCGCTTCGACCATTTCCAGGTCGAGGAGGAAGCCGGTTACGGCAAGCCGGACGGTCGCGCCTATGTCGAGACCCTGGCCGCCCTCGACGTGTCCCCCGAGGACGCGATCATGGTCGGCGACGATCTCGTCTGGGACGTGTTGGCCCCAAAAAGACTCGGCATGAAAGGGGTATGGTGCAACCGGTTCGAGCTCGCCCTTCCCGCCTCTGCCGAGGCCATTCCCGACCGCGTCATCACCCGACTATCCGAACTGCTCGCTTGAGCAGCATTTTGCTCGTTTGGCCCCGCCAAATGCTAACAGTCTGCTAACCAATTCCCCCCAAATGTCACGGCGTGAAGCGTTGTCGCAATGTCACAATCGGGGTTCACGAATATGCGAGTGATTGCTCCCGTTAACATTTCATGAGTAATGAATTTTGCGAAGTATTGCCGCGAATCTCGTCCGGATTCGCGTTGCGTCTCGCCTAGTCAGGAGCGGAAATGAACAAGGTTGCGATCAGTCTGGTGGCTCTCTTTGCCTTGGCGGGCCTCGGAGCGACGCAGGCGCAAGATATTGCCAGCCTTGAGATTTCTCCCGTCGTCATCGCTCCGGCGAAGACGCCACTGGCCCAGACGATCAAGGCCGGGCTGTCCTCGGCCTATTACGGCGCCCAGCGCGACAGTGTCGCCTACAACGAAGGCCAGAGCCTTTATTTCCTCTATGGCGAACGCTATTTCGAGCCGATCTGGCTCGGACAGGGCGCCGATGGGTCGATCACCTTCTCCCCAGCCGCCCAGAAGATCATTTCGCTCTTCGAAAACGCCGCCAGCGAAGGCCTCCGCCCGCAAGACTATCTCACTGCAGATATTGATCTTTCTCGCGCCAATAGCGGCAATCCGACGGCGCTCGCCGGCCTTGAGACCGCTTTCTCCGCAGCCGTGCTGCGCTATGCCGACCATTTGCACAATGGCCGCATCAAGCCGCAATCGGTAAGCGCCAATCTCGATATCAGGCACAAGCCGATCGATGGCGCCAAGCTGTTGGAAAATCTGGCTAAGAGCGCCGACCCTGCGCCCATCCTCGCCTCACTCGGCCCCAAACATCCCGAATTCCTGGCCCTCAGGACGGCCCTCGCCAATTTCGACCAGAACACATCTCAGCGCCCTATTCCGATCGGGGAAGGCCCGGTCCTCAAGATTGGCGGCAATGATGCCCGGGTTCCGGCCATTCGCGCCCGGCTTGAGCTGCCCGCCGCCCCGGACAATGTCTACGACAACACGCTCGGGGATGCCGTCAAAGCTTTCCAGGATAGTCTTGGCCTTGAGGTGGACGGGGTGATCGGGCCGGCAACCATCGCCGCGCTGAACGGCGGCAATGCCACGCGCCGCGAGGACATTCTGGCCAATATGGAACGCTGGCGCTGGATGCCGTCGGACCTCGGAAAGTTCAATGTCTTCGTCAACATCCCCGAATTCCGCTTGTCAATTCAACGGGATGGCCGCGAGGAATACACGACGCGCGTCGTTGTCGGCACCACCAAGAACCAGACGCCGATATTCTCGGACAACATTCGCCATGTGGTGGTGAACCCCTATTGGAACGTGCCCTCCTCCATCATCAAGGGGGAGATCGCGCCGGCCGTGATGCGCAATCCGGCCTATACCGACAACCAGAATATGGACCTGCTCTACAACGGCACCCCGGTCAGTCCCTGGCAGGTCGATTGGAGCCAGGTTTCGACCACCAACTTCCCGTTCCGCGTGCGCCAGCGCCCGGGGCCGGGCAATGCCCTGGGCCAGATCAAGTTCCTCTTCCCCAACAAGCACGACGTCTATCTGCACGACACGCCGTCCAAGGGCTTGTTTTCACGCTCTTTCCGCGCCTTCAGCCATGGCTGTGTCCGGGTCCAGGATCCACTGGCCTTCGCCGATGCGCTGATGGCAAACGAGCCCAATATCAGCCGCACCTCGCTCGAGGGCATGTTCGGTCCGTCCGAGCGCTGGGTGAACCCGCAGACGCAGATTCCCGTGCATCTGGCCTATTTCACCCTGCGGGTGGACGCCGATGGCACGATCAAATCCTATGGCGACGTCTATGGTCACAATGAAAAGCTCATTGCCGCCATGGGCCTGACCGCCAGTTCGGCCCCGGCCATCATCGCCCAGTCCGAAGCCATCCCAGACGAGCTTGCGCCCTGAGGGCGAAGGCGCAGCTTAATTTCCTCTTTACTTTTCGGCCATTCTTGTGCCCCCATTGGGTCGCTATAACGAAGGCGTGAGGGGCCGCTTCTACCGGTTCACACCTCGTTAGCGTTAAGAAAATCGTGCGATTTTCGCGCTAACGTCCAATCAGACTGGCATTGAACCGGGCAGAGTTTGGCGTGACGGGGAATAGCTTTTTGCAGCGTAGGAATTTGCTTCAGCGGGCAGCGATCGCCTTGGCGGGTCTTGGTCTGGCCTTGGGCTTGACCGTTTCGCCGGCGCTCGCCGCCACGGAACGCGCGCTTTACATCCACTACACCCATACCAAGGAAACCGCGCGCATCGTTTTCAAGCGCAACGGGCAATATGTTCAGTCCGGGCTTCGCGAGCTTAACCAGTTCCTTCGCGACTGGCGCCGCAATGAGCCGGCCAATATGGACCCGCGCCTGTTTGACCTTGTCTGGGAAGTCTACCAGGAAGTGGGTGGCTCCCAGCCGATCAACGTGGTTTCGGCCTATCGCTCTCCCAAGACAAACGAAATGCTGCGCCAGACCTCGTCCGGCGTCGCCGAGAACAGCCAGCACACCAAGGGCCACGCCATGGATTTCTTCATCCCTGGCATTTCGCTGACAAAATTGCGTGCCGTGGCGATGCGCAAGCAGGTCGGTGGCGTCGGCTATTATCCGAATTCGGGCAGCCCGTTCGTGCATCTGGACACAGGCTCAGTGCGCGCCTGGCCGCGCATGACCCGCGCCCAGCTCAAGGAAATCTTTCCGGACGGCAAGACCCTGCATCTGCCGACCGACGGCAAGCCCCTGTCCCAGCAAGGCTATCAATTGGCCATGGCCGAATGGCAGCGCTGCCAGTCGGTACCCTGCAGCGATTCCAGCGGTGGCACGCGTGTTGCATCCAATGGCGGAAGCGGTGGTGGCGGCGGCGGCACGTTGATGGACATGTTGTTCGGCGGCAAGCAGCAGCAGGCCCCCGCGGCAGCACCTGCACCTGCCCCCGTCCAGGTTGCGGCGATCGCGCCGGCACCGGTGGCGCCGGTGCAGGCCGGGCTCACATCTCCGGCTTCAGCGCCCTTGCCTGCTCCGCGCCCATCGAGCCTTTTTGCGGCTGCGACAGCTGCTCCGGTGACCACACCCGCCGCTGCGCCCGTTGAAGTCGCCTCGACTTCCCCGAACTATCTGCCATTCTCCACTGTCGGCAGCGCGCCACTGGCCCCCGAGGAGCTGACTGCGGCCGCGGTTGCACCCATTCCACTGATGAAATCGGAGACCTTGCGCGTCGCCACGGCCTCGACGCTTCCCGCCGGCGATGCGGTCAGCGCACTGGCCGCACTGACCGAGCCACCGGTCCCTCGTCCGCGTGTCCTGATGACGGATCAACCATCCAGCGAGACGCTGACAGCCTATCTGCCCACCGCTCCGGCGACGCCCTCGGCACAACAATCGCTGCAGGACATTATTGCGCGGACGGTGATGCCCGGCCCGGTCGTGAACGCCGCCCTTGCGCCGCCGCAGCCATCGCGTCTGCCGATGCTGGCCGGAGAAGATCGGCCTGACAGGATCGAAACCGCATCGATTGGACCGGCAGCGCGCGGAGATTTGTCGAGCCTCTTCGACGAGACTTTTGCGGCCGCGACGGAAGCTCAGACCGATACCCTGGCCCTGGCACTTCAAGGCCATGTTGCGCCGCGCGCAGCGGATGCCGGGATGCGCAGCCCCGATCTGGTCGCGCCGGATTTGGAGCATGTTGCCGATATCTTCATGACCCCGGCCAGCCTGCACTCGGAACAGTTCGCCGTCATTTTCGACCATGACGAGGCCGATTTCGACCCGACGCCGGAAATGGGACGGTTCGTGACAGTCATGGGCGTGGGCCATGTGGCGCAGACGCTAAGCCCGAATAGTTTTTCTACCGGCATCGCGCAAAACTAGTTCCGCATAGACGACGTATAAGGATCAGGATTGTTCGCTACGGGGTTTTCCCGGAGCGAACGTCACTTTTTTGGCGACTTATTGCCAAGCCCGGGACTGGAGCCTAAGAGTTTGGGCTAGACCTCAACCAAGGAGCCTCGCTTGGCCGAGAAGCCGAATACCCCCCTGCTCGATACCATCAAAAATCCGGCTGATCTGCGGGCCTTGCCTCGGGAACAGCTCCGCCAGCTTGCCGATGAGGTTCGCACGGAGATGGTGGACGCAGTGTCCGTCACAGGCGGGCATCTGGGCGCAGGGTTGGGGGTGGTTGAACTGACTGTTGCGCTTCATGCGGTCTTCGATACGCCACATGACAGGATCATCTGGGATGTCGGGCACCAGGCCTATCCCCACAAGATCCTGACCGGTCGACGCGATCGTATGCGCACGCTGCGACAGAAGGACGGGCTTTCCGGTTTTACCCGTCGCGCCGAGAGTGAGTACGACCCGTTTGGCGCCGGCCATTCGTCGACATCCATATCCGCCGGCCTCGGCATGGCGGTGGCCAGCCAGCACCTCGAAACACCGCGCAATGTCGTAGCCGTCATCGGCGACGGGGCCATGTCGGCAGGCATGGCTTATGAGGCGATGAACAATGCGGGCGCCATGGATGCGCGTCTCGTCGTCATCCTCAACGACAATGACATGTCGATTGCCCCGCCGACCGGGGCCCTGCGCGCCTATCTGGCGCGGCTCGTGTCCAGCCCCGCCTATCGCGGTACGCGCGAGGCGGCGAAGTCCGTCGTGCACAAGCTGCCGCAATTCCTGCATGAGCCGGCCCGCAAGACCGAGGAATTCGCCCGCGCCTTCCTCGCCGGTGGCACGCTGTTCGAGGAGTTGGGCTTTTACTACGTCGGGCCGATCGATGGGCATAATCTCGACCATCTTCTGCCCGTGCTCGACAATGTCCGCGAGATGGACAGCGGCCCGGTGCTGATCCATGTCGTGACCAAAAAGGGCAAGGGCTATGGCCCGGCGGAGAGCTCCGCGGACAAATATCATGGCGTTTCAAAATTCAACGTCGTCACCGGCGCCCAGGCCAAGGCACCTTCCAACGCACCATCCTACACATCTGTCTTTGCCCAGTCGCTGGTGCAGGAAGCCGAGAACGACCCACGCGTCGTGGCCGTAACCGCTGCAATGCCCTCGGGTACCGGCCTCGACAAATTCGCCGAAATTTTCCCGGACCGCATTTTCGACGTGGGCATTGCCGAACAGCACGCCGTGACCTTTGCGGCTGGCCTCGCCAGCGAGGGCATGCGCCCGTTCTGCGCCATCTACTCAACCTTCCTGCAGCGCGCCTATGACCAGGTCATCCACGACGTGGCCATCCAGGGCCTGCCGGTGCGTTTTGCCATAGACCGGGCTGGTTTCGTCGGGGCCGACGGCCCAACCCATGCGGGCAATTACGACAATGCCTATCTCGGCGCTATTCCGGGCATGGTGTTGATGGCGGCCGCCGACGAGGCAGAGTTGCGGCACATGGTTGCAACCGCGACCGCCTATGATCGCGGACCGATTGCCTTCCGCTATCCACGCGGAGACGGCATGGGGGTCGACATGCCGGCGCGTGGGCAGCTCCTGCCGATCGGCAAGGGCCGCGTGCTCCGCCAGGGCAGCACGATCGCGCTGCTGTCCTATGGCACGCGACTCGGCGAGGTCCTCGCCGCTGCCGACAAGCTGGCGGCCCTTGGGTTGAACCCCACCATCGCCGATGCGCGCTTCATGAAGCCGCTGGATGAAGAACTCATTGCCAGACTGGCCCAAAGCCATGATCTGCTGGTGACGACGGAGGAAGGCGGGATCGGCGGTTTTGGCAGCCATGTGGCGAGTTTCCTTGCGACCAACGGGCTGCTGGATGGCAAGCTGCGGTTCCGTCCGCTCATGATCCCAGACCGCTTCGACGAGCATTCAAGCCAGAACGACATGTACAAGGCGGCCGGCCTCGATGCTCATGGCATCGTCTCAACGGTGCTTGGCGCGCTTGGCTATGATGAGGCGGCCCAGAAGGCTGCTTTGGCGGGGGCCTGAGCCGGTTGGGAGGAGGCCCTGCCTCCTTCCCATCATGCATAATGGGTTGGCACGCCTCGGGAGAGTTTTACGGTCTCCATGGAGATATAGGCGGACATGTCAAAAAGCTCGATCCGCCCGACAAGCTGCTTATAGACCACGTCATAATGCTCCACATTGGGGAGCACCATTTTCAGGATATAGTCGAAATTCCCGGTAAGCCGGTGCACTTCGACGATCTCGGGAATGGTGGCGACGGCGGCGTGGAATTTTTCGAGCCAGTCCGCGGCGTGGCTTCCCGTACGTATAATTACGAACACCGTTGTCGGCAGGCCCATGCGCCGCCGGTCGAGTTCGGCCGTGGTGCGGGCAATGAAACCCTCCTCCCGGAGCCTGGCGATGCGGCGCGAGCAGGCTGAGGCCGACAGGGCGACGGCGTCGGCGATCTCGGTCATGGGCGTATCGGCATCCGCCTGAAGCAGGCCCAAAATCTTCCTGTCACGCTCATCGAGCACGCCTCTACTCCCATTGGTGCAATTTCCCAGCGCCTATAGCCTAACGCACGCCGTAAAATTGCACCAGTGGCGCGCCGGGCAAGAATATCTGCAAACCCGATGCCCGGCGCCCGGCCCATACTAAGCGTGGTCTGAAGCACGGGGATAAAAATGAAAACCATCGGTCTGATCGGCGGCATGAGCTGGGAATCCACCGCGGTCTATTATCGGCGCATCAATGAGAGCGTTCGCGCCCTGCGCGGCGGATTGCACTCGGCCGAAATTGCCCTGCGTTCTCTGGACTTTAACCGGGTAGTCGAGTTGCAAAAGGCCGGGCGCTGGGAGGATGCGGGCACTCTCCTCGGCGAGGCCGGCGCGGGCCTGGCTCGGGGCGGCGCGGCCTGTGTGCTGATTTGCACCAATACCATGCATCTGGTTTCTGAGCCGGTGGCGCGGCTGAGTGGGGTGCCTTTGATTGATATTATCGACGAGACGGCGGCGGCGCTGAAGGCGGATGGGCGGCGCAATCCGCTGCTGCTGGCGACGCGATATACGATGGAACATGGCTTCTATGCCGAGCGCATGGCGCGTCATGGCATCAGTGTCACCGTGCCGGAATGCGACGCGCGGGGAATTGTGCACGACATCATTTTTGATGAGCTTTGCCAAGGACTTGTAGAGGATGGCTCGCGCCGGCGCTATCTCGACATTATCGAGCAATCGCGCGCCCGGGGCGTCGATTCCGTCATCCTCGGCTGCACGGAAATCTCCCTGCTCGTCGACCCCAATTCCCTCCCCCTTCCCGGCTATGATTCCACCGCCATCCATGCCGACGCGGCGGTGCGGTTTGCGCTGGCGGAGGAGCTGGAACGGGCGGCGTAATGCCCGCAAAAGGGGCTTACCGGTTAGCAGAACGTTAGCATTGGCGACGCGCCAATGCGAAAAAGGCGGGACCACGCCGACAAAGAAAAACCCCCGGCCGAAGCCGGGGGTTCTCCTTCATAGAAACTAATCTTCAGAACTAGATGATGAAGTTGGTAGCCGTCAGGTCTGCCAAGTTTGTCAGGCCAGTGACCTTGATCAGGCCGTCGCCGTTGTCAAAGCCTTGAGCGCCGCCGGTGGCATTCGTGAAGATATAGGCGTCAGAGCCATAAACGAACACGCTCTGCTGGCCAATAGTGGTGAAGCCCGCAGCTGCAGTAACTGCAGCGAAGAGCGAACCAGAGCCTGCAATTGAACCGAGTTCAAAGTTATCGAGAACGTCGCGAGCACCGCCTGCCGAAACATCAATCACGTCTTCTGCCTTGTTAAAGTCAGCGATAGTGATCAAGCTCTTAGCGAAGTTTGCCTCGGCGGCATCAGCGATGTTGTTCTGAACAGCAGCGCTGAACAGGAACTTGTCGGCCGCAGCACCGCCAGTAAGAGTCAGGGTGAACGCAGACGCGCCGCCAGCGACTGTGATCAGGTCGGAACCAGCACCGGTGCTGATTGCCAGGTTAGCGGTAAGGCCTGCTGTGTCGGTAGTGACCAAGTCGGAGGCAGCCGAACCCGTGTAGGTGGTCAACTTTGCAGCTGAGGCCAGGTTGATAGTGAGGGTGCCAGTAGCCGTGTTGGTCACGGTGGTGGTTTCACCAGCAGCAACAGTCAGATTCGCAGCAGCGGAGCCAGATATATTGATGGTCTGAGCGCCATAGAGCGAAGCCACGGTGTTAAGTGTCGTGCCGGTGCTTGACACGTTCAGCACTTCAATGCCGTTGAGCGCAACGGTGTCATTGGAGTTGGCGCCTTCGAGAACCAGAGTTGCAGCGTCAGCAGTGCCGCTCGCGCCAGCGAAGGTGACGTTGGTGGCGCCAGTGATCGTGCCCTTAAGGCCAACAGTGGTGCCGAGAGCGACAGCGGTCAGAGTTACAGTCCCAGTGCCAACGCCATCAACCGACGAGTCGTTCCAAACTTCAGTGACCGAGGTGGACTTGGAAAGGTCAAGAGTGATGTCACCAGCGTTGGCGGCACCACCGGCCGTCAAGAACAGCTTTTCAACACTGGTCAACTCGATCGGAGTAGCCGGAGCATAGGTCGCAGAAGCAGCGGTGCCGTCCGTCTTGATAACGACCGTATCAACACCAAAACCGCCATTAGCTTTCGCGGTGGCAGTGCTGTTAGCGACAAGAGTAGTATAGGTGATTGTGTCGTTCTTGTCCGACGATGCAGTCGTCGACCCAGCAGCACCAACAGAAACTTCAGTACCGATCGCGACGGCAACAGCGTTGCCCTTGTTCGCATTGACCGCGATATCGGCAATGGCCTTGTCGGTCGCAGCAGCGTTCGGGATTGACGATGCACTGCTGTTGACGGAAGCAAGGAAGGTGATGCCAGCCTGAGCAGCTGCTGTACCGCTGTAGTTGCCAACTTCGGCTGGGGTATCAAGGGCGGCAGTGAAGTTGTTCGCTGCAGTGATCTTGTTGTCGGCGGTGGTCTTGTCAGAGCCCTGGGCGCCATCAAGGATCGCGATTGCGATGTTGTTGATGTTCAGCGTGCCTTTGTTGAGCGCATCCACAAAGAAGTTAAGGCCGGTAGGCTCAGCATCACGATTGAACAAGGACCGATAGATCGAGTTGACGATCTGCGTGTTGTTCATGCCGGCGAAGCGATCGGTGTATTCCTTCTGGCCAGCCAGGTTGTTGATGGCCGACAGGTTGGCACCGTTGTTGGTGACGCCATTGAAATAGGCAAGGCCAGTCGGATCTGCCGGACGGCCAAACAGGGCGACGTATACGCCTTGAATCGTTGCCATGGAAATTTTCCTCTCGATAATTGACCCGGGCCGATCGGCCGGTCTGCAAAACGTCTAGACTCGTGCATTTCTTCCGTCAAGGCGAATCTACAGTTTACTGTTCTTGCAATAGCCACATTCGCGATTTTTTCCGAGTCTTCGGGGATTCCCGCCGAGTCGCCTCTATCGCAAGTTACTTTACAGGACAGTAAAGCGATGTCTATATACGCGCCACAACGAGGCTCGTTACAGCCAGGAGTCCAGCCATGTACAGGAATCACTTTATAGCCCCAAGTGCTGACAGTGTTCAGCAGTCGCGAAGCGAAGCAGGTCGGTGGCTGAAGAGCCTGCGCGAGGGCGCGGGGATGAGCCAGAAGCAGCTCGCCCAGGCCGTGGGCTTTGAGTATTATACCTTCATCTCTCAACTGGAGAGCGGGCGCGGACGACTGCCGCAGGGACAGTACATGGCCTTTTCACAGGCCCTCAATGTTCCGCTGCGCGAATTCGTGAAGACAATGACGCGCTATTACGACCCGATTACTTACTACGCACTGTTCGAGAGCGAAGAACTGCCCGCATCCACCAGCGGAGAGACTGCCGGCCGGGACGATCTGGCCGCACGCCTCGAGCGGCTCGAAGCACTGGTCGCCAACAAGAACAATTAAAAGGCCAATTTTCCAAAGCTCAAATCTTGAAACACACCATCTCGGCCGACCGATGATGGATTTGTTCGAGATTTGGGCCGGATTGATCTTGCTGATGGCGTTGGCCCGATTTGGCGCTCGGACGTATATAGCAGAGGTGATCTCTGGAGTTGGAAGGCCGAGGCGCTGGCCTGCTTGAGGCTCGGCCACGGCTATCCGCCGGCATTGCCGAGATGCTCGCCCTCAGTCCCGCCCTTTCAATTTCGGCCGGCAGAGCGCCGTGGCCTGGCCCCTCGAAAAATATATTACGAGGCTGGCGCGCAGCCCCTTCCAGCCCACCAAACGCCACCGGCGGGTGGCTTAAGCTAAAGTAATTACTGCACTTCTCGAATCAATCCGATGGATTAATTCGCCCTAGGCTGAAGGGTTTAGGGCGCGCCGCGGCGCCTAGCCTTAACTATCCGAAAAGGTTAACAATTGATTTACGCGAGCTCGTGAGGTTTATTGTCCTCAGAGGGGGCGGCAAGATGCGCGTAAGACCCCAGTTGTGGGGACGACAATGTCAGCAGCAATTCAAGGAATCTACATCGCACTCTTCGGCCGCCCGGCCGATCCAGGCGGCCTGGCTTACTGGACAGAAGTGACGAAGGGCGGCGCCGATCTTTCCGCCATGCTCAGTGTTCTGCCGAATTTGACGGAATATACGGCGCGTTTTGAGGGACAGACTCCGGACCAGGTGATTACGACTGTCTACCAGAATCTGTTCGGTCGCGCCCCCGACGCAGAAGGCCTGGCCTTCTTCAAGGGGCAGCTGGCATCCGGCGCGCAGACCCTTGCAACGATCGCCGTCAATATCATGCAGGGCGCGCAGGGCGACGACAAGGCAGACGTGACCGCCAAGGTCAGCGCTGCCGAGCTGTTCACGGCATCGCTGGATACGCCGGAAGAAATCGCGGCCTATCAGGGCGCTGACGCGGCCGCCCTGGCCAAGAAATTCCTCGACACTGTCGATAAGGACAAGCCGGCAACGCCCGAGAGCGTGGAAAAAGCTGCGGGCGCTGTGGTGGCGGGGCAGGATCCGACGGGCGGTCAGGCGCCTAACCCGGGTGGTGGCACTGGGGGTACGCCGGATCCGGTCCCGCATTATGACACGGACTATGTTGACATGTTGGGAGCAAACATCGGCGGCAAACTTTTCGCCGGTAAAGGCAATTCCGCCGCTGGCTTCGCTGTAGCCGTAAATGACAAGGCCGGGATCGAGCTCGGGCTCGACGTGCGCTATCGCAACGACCCTACCGACATCGCGCCGGGCACACCGGACAATCTTGCTCGAGCCAATGACCTGCGGTTTGCCTATTCCGTGGCACAGGAAGGCGGGATCGACCTGCAGAAGTACACCTACAAGCTCGAAATCGACATCGATGCCTCAGCTGCTCAAGAGTGGGTGACATTTGAGCTTCGGGCTGATCAGACACCTGGGATGGGCAACAACAACTCGAATTCACAGTTTGACTGGGTTCAGGTCGATTCGAATGGCAACGCAGTTGGTGGCGGCAAGTCCATCGCCGACGACGGCGGCAACGCCGCAGTTTCGCAAAATATTCAGGCTCTGCATTGGTATACCGGTAAGGAACTGATCCAAGATGGCGGTCTGTACGACATCAAGCTGACGGCAACAAACAAGCTCGGACAGATCGAAGCTCAGAATGTCATTCAGCTCAATCCAGTTCTGCCGGAGAACTACTCCACGGTTACTCGGGGGGCTGTCGCAGACCTTAACGGGAATTTGTTTGTTGGATCGGGTAACACTGCTAGCGGCTTCAACGTGGTCACCCTTGCAAACGGCATCGAACTCGGTCTCGGCGGCCGGTACGCCTACGGCGACACTCGGAACGTCGAATTGACTCCAGATGGCCCCGTAATCAACATCGGCTCTTTGGACAGCGCGCGGCTTGCGTATTCGGTGGCTGGCGTTACTGCCGACACGCTCAATGACTTCGTTATTCGCCTGAAGATTGATACTAACGCCGGCGATGGATCGGACTTCATCATATTGCAGCTGGCAGCTAACGGACGAGAGAACGGAGGTAACAGCTTCGGCGTTGTAAACTCGGGCGGGAATTCTCACTTCGTTTGGAAAGCCGCCACGGACATCAGCTTTAGCAGTAATCAGCTACCAGGCCCAATTAACATCCCAAAAGGACAGAATGCCATCACAGACGACGGCGGCAACGAGAGCGTGACTCAGAATATCTTGGCACCCGGTTGGTTTGACGAGCTGCCTAACACCTCCGCATGGCAACCCGGTAAGTACGATGTCATTCTGGAAGTTGTGTCCAAGGACCATTATGGGAACGAGGTTGCAGTCGTTGGCCAGAACCATGTGGTGTATAACGTCGCTAACATCATCCCCGAATAACACCCACACACCGCCACCCACATACCCCAGCACCTCCGGAGCCATCCGGGGGTGTTTTTCTATCTCGACTGCGCAGGCCTTGCTCGGGGCGCCTGCCGTGGACATGGCAGCAGTGCGGCTCGGCGTGTCCGAGGCAGTCCGTGGCAGCAAGCCGGCGCCAGTGCTCCTTCACGGGGGACGACCGGCCGACCCGACCACATCAGCCGCGCAAGCTTTGGCTGTTCCGGCTCTCGCGGCTGCCTCACCGTGCACATCTTAAGGGTTTGAACGCAAACGGGAATCCCACCCTAAACCCCGCATGGGCCACAAAAAACTTGTAGGGAAAACGTAAAAAATGCTTGGATCGCGTATCTCTTGGGGGAGAGAACATGAGCCAATCTGCCGACGACCTGCCGCGACTGCTCTCGGATATTGCGGCCGAATTGCCGCCTTATGCGACGACGGAGGATATTCTCAGCCATCCGCGCTTTGCCCTTGCCCGCAATCACTACATGCGGGTGATGATCGACTCCTATAAGGCCGACACCGCCCTGCGGCACCTGATGCATGAAATGGGCCGCAATGTGCTGTTCAACATCATCCTGGGCCAGGATGCCCTGAAAAACCCGGACGACCCCTCGACCTGGCCCAGCGTCGGGAGCCTCCGCGACGTCTTCATGCCCTTCGGGCTTTCGAGCCCGCGCAGCTTTGACGACACGCTGGCGCGCATGCAGATCATCGGGCTGATCGAGATCATCCCCGCGCCGGACGATCGCAGGCGGCGGCTCGTCGTGCCCACGGAAAAGATGATCCGGGAAGACCTCATCTGGCTGGCCGACCACATGTCGCCGCTGGCGGTGCTTTTTCCGGAGCGCGACGACTATTTGCCGGCCCTCAGCCATGACAGGGAACACCAGTGCGCCCAGCGGATCATTTCCACGCAGAACTACGGCGAGGCCTATGAAATCCTCACCCCCACCGATCCGATCCTGGCCCTGCTGCTGCGTCAGGATGCCATGAAAATCCTGTTTTCCTACATGCTGGCGGCCCAGGACACCGGGGGCAGCCGCGCCTCATTGCCCTATCAGGACGTCGCCAACAGGACATCCACATCGCGAACGCATGTGCGCAATTTGCTCTATGACCTCGAAAAGATGGACATGGTGAAACTGCATCAACGCGGGGGGCGGGATGTCGAGATCACCCCGGCGCTCTGGTCGATCATCGATTATTTTCTGGCCAAGTCCATGTCCGGCCATGATCTCGTCTGGCAGGTCGCCAGACAGATCGTCGCCGCCGACGCCATGGCCGCCTGATATACGCAGTTGTTTCCAACACAAGCCCGCCGGGGCCTGCTTTAAAAGCCGGGACTGACCTCTATCGTTCGGTGGGGCCGGTCCCTGACTGACAGAACTTGCGCCCGGCTGGTGGCTCCTGGCCTCACCGGGCGTTTTTTTTGCGCTTCGCGCGGCGCGGGTCATTGCCCGCAAAAAGTTCCGGTTCGGCCGGCCATGGACGCGAAAACTTCCACCCCTTCAGGCGGCCCAGGGTGCATTTAATGCGCTCGACCCCTTGAGGAGGAAGACGTGATGAACCTTGTCATTTCCCAGCCCGTGCGTGCCCGCTGGGCGATCCTGCACGCGCTCCGCAGCGCCCTCAGCCTGCGACGCAGTCCGCGCCTGCCGAGGGGGCTCGACCGTCGCCAAATACAGGATGCGGGCATTCCCTGGGAGCTGGCGGGCTATGGCCGTGGGGCCGATGTTTCCATGCTGCCGATCGTCATGCTCGAGTCGCAGCGCTGAACCGGCATAGTTGCCAAGAAGGGGCGCGCCGCCCCTCCCACCCGCTGCGGGCATGCCTACAGATCCGGATCAGCGCTCCGGCGGCGCTTCCACCATGCCCAGGGCGGACATGTAGAGCTCGAGCAGGGCTTCCTGCTCCATGCGCTCATTGGCATCCTGCTTGCGGATGGTGACGATCTTGCGCAGGATCTTGGTATCGAAGCCATTGCCCTTGGCCTCGGCGTAGATTTCCTTGATATCGGCGGCGATGGCTGCCTTCTCTTCTTCCATGCGTTCGATGCGTTCGATGAAGGCCCGGAGCTGGTCCTGGGCGACGCTGTCTTCGACGGCCATTAACATACCTCTTTTGTTCTGGCCCCGTTTCAATCCTAAGCGCGGCGTCGGTTCAAGCCCCTTGTGGTTCTATCCCCCATATCCCCTGTCGCTGAGTGCGCCCAAGTTCGCAATTCCGTCAAATCGACCCCTTAGCCATTGACCTTGTCTTCCGCTTCGTTTCAAACGAAAGGCAATCTTCCAATGAATTGCGGCTCGCTCGTGCTTTTTTTGCGCCCCAGCCTGGCGATGACTGCTGCCCTAGTCGGCGGCTTCCTGGCCTTTTCAACTCCCGCCCACGCTGAACTGCGGATTTGCAATGAAACGGCAAACCTGGTTTCCGTTGCTCTTGGATACCGCGCCGAACGCGGCTGGATGAGCGAGGGCTGGTGGCAGACGCCGCCCGGGGACTGTCGCGTTCTCTATCAGGGAGACCTGCAGAAACGCTTTTATTATCTCTATGCTGTGGACGATATTGGCGGCGGCGCATGGGACGGCCAGGTCTTCATGTGCACGCGTGACGAAACCTTCACAATATTCGGGGTTGAGGATTGCCTCGCCCGGGGCTATGAGCGCACCGGGTTCTTTGAAATCGATACCCAGAACCGAACTGACTGGACTTTGCAGCTTACCGAAAGTGCGGGAGCGCCAAGTATCGTCGGTCCGGAAGGCGGAGAAGATCTCGAAGAGCCAGCCTTTCTGATCGATACCGATGAAGGTGTCGACCAGACGGTTCCGTTACCACCGCCCCCGCCTCCAAGAACTCAAGATACGGAAACGCAATGAGACGGATCAGACGCGCGAAGATCCTCGCCACCCTCGGGCCTGCAAGCCACGACGAGAAGATGATTGAGGAATTGGCAAAGGCCGGTGCGGATGTGTTCCGCATCAATATGAGCCATGCCAGCCACGACCTTATGCGCCAGACCGTTGAGCGCATCCGAAATGTCGAGGCGCGACTGAACCACCCCCTCGGCATCCTGGTCGATCTGCAGGGTCCCAAGCTGCGGGTCTGGAAGTTCGCGGAAGGCTCGGTCAATCTGGTCGCGGGCCAGAAATTCACGCTCGACAGCAATAATGACGACAATGGCAATGCCGAGCGCGTCTACCTGCCCCATCCCGAGATCATCGAGAGCGTATCGGTGGGCGATCGCCTGCTGCTCGACGACGGCAAGCTGCATCTGCGCGCGACCAAGGTCGGCAATGGCGCCATCGAGACCGAAGTGGTCTATGGCGGCAAGCTGTCCGACAAGAAGGGCGTCTCCCTGCCCGACACGCTGCTGCCGACCGGCGCGCTGACGGAAAAGGATCACGCCGACCTCCTGGCCGGCCTCGCCGCCGAAGCGGACTGGATCGCGCTCTCCTTCGTGCAGCGTCCCGAAGACATTATCGACGTGCGCAAGATCGTTCAGGGTCGCGCCGGCGTCATGGCAAAGATCGAAAAGCCGCAGGCGATTGATCGGCTCGAGGAAATCGTCAAGCTCTCCGACGCCATCATGGTGGCGCGTGGCGATCTGGGCGTCGAGCTGCCGCTCGAAACGGTTCCAGGCCTGCAGAAGCGCATGATCCGCATGTGCCGTCGCTACGGCAAGCCGGTGGTCGTGGCCACCCAGATGCTGGAATCGATGATCACCGCGCCAGTGCCGACCCGCGCTGAAGTGTCGGACGTCTCCATCGCCGTCTTCGAAGGCGCCGACGCCGTCATGCTGTCGGCCGAAAGCGCGTCGGGCCAGTTCCCGGTCGAGGCCGTCGCCACCATGAACAAGGTGGCCGTGGCCGTCGAGAACGACGCCAATTATCGCGGCATCATTCGCGCCGCCCAGACCGAGCCCGAGGCAACGGCCGCCGACGCCATCTCGGCGGCGACCCGGCAGGTCGCCGAGACGCTGGACCTAGCTGCCATCGTCACCTACACGGCGTCCGGCTCCACCGGCATCCGTGCGGCGCGCGAGCGGCCCAGCAAGCCGATCATCGCGCTCTCGCCGAACCTGCGCACCATCCGCCGCCTGTCGGTGGTCTGGGGCATTCATTGCGTGCAGACCGAGGACGCGGTCAATCTCGAAGACATGGTCGATCGCGCCTGCGTCATCGCCTACCAGGAGGGCTTTGCCCGCCCCGGCGACCGCATCGCCATCACCGCCGGCGTGCCGCTGGGCACACCGGGCGCCACCAATATGCTGCGCATCGCCTTTGTGCGGCAGGACGGCGCCGGCTCGAGCTGATCGTCTCAAGCGAGTCGAGAAATACAAAACTCCCGGTTCGAAAGAGCCGGGAGTTTTCTTTTGCCACGCCATGCGCGCCAGGCGGAGATGGGTCCAAAAGAAAAGGCCCGCAACTGGTGCGGGCCTCTTCGAAACCAATGCGACGTGTCGCTTAGCCCTGGCGGGCCTTGAAGCGCTTGTCGACCTTGTTGATGATATACACGCGACCGCGACGGCGGACGAGTTTGTTCGCGCGGTGGCGCGTCATCAACGCCTTCAGCGAGTTGGTGATCTTCATCGTCTTTTCCTCAAGTCAAACAAAAGGGGCGCCGAGGCGCCCAAAAACTGCGCTCTTCATATGGAAAATGCCCTGCCCTGTCAACGCGTGAGGCAGAATAGATTTCACCCTTTTACACGCTTGCCGATATGAGCAATTAACCCCGGGGTGAGGCTTGTCCCATAACATGGAATGCGGGCCGGGGGGAATGAAAATGGCACAGGCGACAATCGTAAAGCAGGGCGTGCTCATCGCCGATCCGACGCAGAACATGGCCTCCCTGATCGCCGCCATGCTCCGCGGCTTCGGCCACCAGATGGTGACTGAAATCACGGAAGCGCGCGCGTTCAGCGGGGCGCTTCTGCGCCGGAGCTACGCCCTGATCATTGTCGACGAAAGCCTGGGGGCAAACGGCCCATTGGCCACACTGCGCAAATTGCGGAGTGACCCCAGCCACCCCAATCGCTTCACGCCCATCATCATGGTATCGGCCGCCCCCGATATCCGCTCCATCAGCGAGGCTCGCGATGCCGGGGTGAGCGAATTCCTCCGCAAGCCATTCTCCGCGGCCGATCTGCAGGCGCGCATCGCCGGCCTTGATCTCAAGCCCCGCGATTTTGTCATCGCACCCGATTACGCCGGTCCTGACCGCCGTCGCCGGCAGGTCGATATCGGCCCTTCCGACCAGCGCGGCGAAGGCTCGGACGGCCCCGAACCAACGGAAAATTAGTTTACCGTCACTTGCCC
Source organism: Devosia sp. FJ2-5-3 (assembly GCF_029201545.1). Lineage (NCBI taxonomy): Bacteria > Pseudomonadati > Pseudomonadota > Alphaproteobacteria > Hyphomicrobiales > Devosiaceae > Devosia > Devosia sp. FJ2-5-3. The sequence continues at coordinate 3,802,464 of NZ_CP104007.1, forward strand.
GGAAGCCGAAAGCCAACCCGGCTCGAGCGGCAGGTTCCACTGGGCCAGCTCCGACTGGCGCTTGAGCATTTCGAGCACCATGTGCAGATCGGAACGGGAGAGAGTGATCTCCGGGCCATCCCCCTGGGGAGAAGGCCGGAACACCAGACGGAAGGCAGCGGGGGTCACGTTTATGTTGACCGTCTCCACCAGCATCGGGGCCGAAGCGCCCGAGGAGAGCGACGGCAGCTGTTCGGCATCGGCCGGGCCCACCACGGCGGCCGCCATGGCACCCTGATGCTCCATCAGCACTACGTCGTCGCGCAGCGCCGCAGGGGCGTGGGCGGCGACAGCGCTGGACCGCGCCAGAACGCCGGCCAGTCCATTGATCAGCAGGGCACAGAGCCGGCGGGTGACCAATAGCGTCTTGGCGCCGTCACCCGTCCCCAGCCAAAGGACCAGTCGATCTTCGCGGGTGCTGTAGCCGAGGGAAATCTGTCCGGCTGTGGGCGAAGCTTGTGCCGTGTCCATGTTATGCGCGGCTCCCTTGCCCCTTAGAGGATTTCACCGCGTCGTTGACGCGATGAAATCACGTTCATTGCTTGTTCTGGCGCGCCTCCGAACCGGAAAAACGCTCCAACGGATCAGTCCTTGATATCCTTGACGTCGTTCAGCATCGCATCCCAGTCGATTTCGTCTTCGGCCTGGATGGGCTGGAACATCGACTCGATCTCGGCTTCGCGTTTTGCCGAGACGGCTGCGTGCTGCGCATGCAATTGCGCCAGCTTGCCCAGATTTCCCATATTGGTCATGGAGAGGAGCTGGGCATAGGCCACAGCCAGCACCCCGCCGCTGCGCAACTCGAGGAAGGCGGCATCGTCGATCGCGCCGAGCTTGGCCTCGTTGACGCGGAACAGCCCATTGACCGGGATTTCGGTGTCGCCGTCGCGAACCTTGAGGGGCCACGGCTCCAAGAGGCCATGGGACGCGAGCTTGGCGCCGGCGCGACCGATGGCCTCGACACCCTTGTGCACGCCAATCAGGAACTGCAGGATCTGCTGGATCCGCTCGGTGGGGCGGCCCTCGGCGTCGAAAAAGGCCTCGCCTTCGCCTGCCCCGGCCAGGAGGCCGCTGCCCTCGTCATAGCCAAGCGCAAACTGGTTGTTCTCGGCCGGCATCAATTTGAAAGGATAGCCCCTGAGCACGGCGGGCACATATTGGCCCAGCCACTGCCCATCCGGGCCCACATAAAGGTTCTGCTGCGGCCTGAGGCCAAGCAGGGTCACCAGAGCCGGATGCTCGCCTTCGAGAAAGGCCAGGGCGAACTGGGTGGCCGCATGCGCCAATTCCTCGCCGGCGATGGGCGCGATGATCGAACTAGCCGCAAAGCCATAACCTGAACTCGGCCGCCAGGATCGGTCGGAATGGGTTGCGGCGCGAAGGGGGGTAATTGTCTCGGTCATGACTTGTCTTTGAGAAGAAGGACAACAGAACAGATTGCCCTGCCTAGCAAGCGCCAACCGGGATTGCAAATCCGGCCGACAGCGCCCGGGGCCAGGCGACAACGCATATTTAAGACGATGAGCGCACAGTCTTTCGCGCACGAAGCCGCAATCGCCCCAGCCCTCTGCCTGCATTGGAGTTGAGGCACGGTCGATGGCCAGAACCAGGCTGGCAAGTCAGTTTCAGTCGAAGGAAGAGCCAAGTTGGCGAAACTACACACTTCACCAGCATTCAGACGCCGAAGGCGATGAATTCGCCTCTTTGTGATGCCAATTGCGACGCCCCCTGCTATAAGGGCACAAAATTGCTGTATTGGACCCCTAACCGCGTCCCGCATGCGTTTCGAGGCGAAGCGAATGAACGGGGCAACCGGCCGTGAGCAGGGTCCGGCCAACAGCGGCAGACTGAAAGCACAAATATGACCACAATAAATCCGTTCAAGGCGGCGCTGAAGACCTACCAGACGATCCTGGTCGCAACAGTCATTTTCAGTGTTGCCATCAATCTGCTGATGTTCATCTCGCCGATCTACATGCTGCAGGTTTACGACCGGGTGCTGCACAGTCGCAGCGAGACGACGCTGGTGATGATCACTCTCATCGCGCTGGCAGGTCTGGCGATCTACGCGCTGCTCGAATGGGTCCGCTCACGCGTATTGGTTCGAGCCGGCCTGCGCTTCGATGAGATGATCGCCAAGGCCCTGTTCAACCGCGTCGTGACCACCACAATTCGCCAGCCCAATGGCAAGTCGGAATTCGTGCTCGGCGATGTCGATCGCCTGCGCGAGTTCCTGACCGGCTCCGGCCTCATCGCCATCTGCGACGTGCCCTGGGTGCCGATCTTCATCTTCGTCTGTTTCATGTTCCACCCGATGGTGGGCTATGTGGCGCTGGCCGGTGCGGTCATCGTCTTCGCCCTCGCCATCGCCAATGAGTTCATGACCAAGAAGACGCTCAACGAAGCGTCGGGCCTCGGACAGTCGGCCCAGCATTTCGCCACGACGACCCTGCAGAATATCGAGGCCATTCGCGCCCTGGGCATGGAAAGCAGCCTGCGCAGCCGCTGGCACGACATGCACCGCGGCATGCTCGAAAAGCAGGCCGAAGCCAGCGACAGCGCCGGCGCCATCCAGTCCGTTTCCAAATTCGTGCGCATGGGCCTGCAGACGCTGATCCTCGGCGTTGGCGCCTATCTCGTGCTCGAGAGCGAGATTTCACCCGGCTCGATGATCGCCTGTTCAATCCTGATGGGGCGCGCCTTGCAGCCGGTCGACCAGGTCGTGGGCCAGTGGAAGCAATTCGTCGGTGCGCGCCAGGCCTATTCGCGCCTCTCCCAGATCTTCACCCAGGTTCCCGGCGAAGAAGACAAGACCCAATTGCCCGCGCCGACCGGCAATCTCTCGGTCAGCAATCTCGCCGTCGTGCCGCCGACGGCGCGCACGCCGCTGCTGCAGGGCGTCTCCTTCGAGGCCGTTCCGGGCGAAGCCGTGGCTCTGGTCGGCCCCAGCGGCGCCGGCAAATCCAGCCTGATGCGCGCCCTGGTCGGCATCTGGCCGGCAGCGGCCGGCAGCATTCGCCTTGACGGCGCCGAACTGCAGCACTGGGACCCCGATTTGCTCGGCAAGCATCTGGGCTATCTCCCCCAGTCGGTCGAACTCTTCAACGGCTCCGTTGCTGAAAACATCTCGCGCTTCCAGGTCGGCGCCAAGGACGAGGACGTGCTGATGGCCGCCCAGCAGGCGCGCGTCCACCAGATGATCCAGAATCTGCCAGATGGCTATGACACCCAGATCGGTGTGGGCGGGCGTTCGCTTTCCGGTGGTCAGCGCCAGCGCATCGGCCTTGCCCGCGCGCTCTATGGCGATCCCGCGCTCATCATCCTCGACGAGCCGAACGCCAATCTGGACAGCGAGGGCGAAGAAGCCCTGTTCCAGATCATCCAGGAGCTCAAGGGGCGGGGCAAGACGATCCTCTTTGTCAGCCACAAGATGAGCCTCGTCAGCCTGGCCGAGAAGTCGCTGATCCTGGCCGAAGGACGCATGCGCTCCTTCGGACCGACGCAGGAGCTGCTCAAGATCAAGCCTGCGCTCAAGCCGGTGCAGCCGCCTGAAGCGCCGCAGACCCGCAGCATTGCCTAAGGAAACTCAATGACAGTCGTTCCCTATTCCGGCGACGAGCCGGTTGTGTCCTCCGGCAAGCCCCAAAAAGACTTCTCGCCGCGTCCCTACATCATGGCAGGCTATGTAACGCTCGCCCTGACCTTCGGCATTTTCGGCGTGTGGGCGGCAACAGCGCCTCTGGCAAGCGGCGTCGTCGCGGGCGGCGTGGTCTCGGTGGAATCGAGCCGCAAGATCGTCCAGCATCTTGAAGGCGGTATCGTCTCGGGGATTAACGCACGCGAAGGCGAGATCGTCGAAGCCGGCGCTGTCGTTCTGACCCTCGACCCCACCCAGGCCCAGGGCAATGTGGCCTATCTCACCAGTCGCCAGCACATGTTGCTGGCACAGGAAGCGCGCCTCAACGCCGAAAGCGTGAACGCCGAGGACGTGATCGTCCCCGACGAGCTGGCGACCACAGACGATCCGGCCGTGCAGCGCGTCGTGACGCTGCAGCAGACACTCTTCCATGACCGCAAGGCCAGCAAGGATGGCCAGGTCGCGATCCTGACCTCGCGCATCGGCCAGCTCAACGAAGCGATCAACGGCCTCTCCCTGCAAAAAGACGCCATCGAACAGCAGATGACATCGCTGAACGATGAAGTGACCCGCCTGACGCGCGGCCAGGAGACTGGCGTTATCGCCACCAATCAATTGTCTTCGATGACCCGGGCGCGCCTCGAATTGCAGGGCGAACTCGGAGCGATCACCTCCGAAGTGGCCAAGCTGCGCCAGAACATCTCGGAAACCGAGTTGCAGATCATCCAGGTCAACCAGGAGTTCGTCGAGCGCGCCGGCAGCGAATTGCGGGACGTGCGCGAGCAGCTCAACGAGACGACCGAGCGGCTGCATGTTGCCCGCGACGTGCTCGATCGTACCGTCGTCAAGGCCCCGGTTCGCGGCATGCTGCAGAACATTCGCGTGCACACGATCGGCGGCGTCATCCGCCCGGCCGAGCCGGTGATGGACATCATCCCGCTCGACGACGACCTCATCATCGCCGCGCAGATCCGGCCGATCGACATCGACAGCGTCTCCATCGGCCAGGAAGCCGAAGTGCGTTTCTCCGCTTTTTCGTCCAAGACCACGCCGGTCATCTTCGGCCGCATTTCCGTGGTGTCGCAGGATGTCGTGCAGCCGGAAAACCCGAACCAGGCGCCCTATTACAGCGCCCGCATCGAAGTGGCTGACACCGACGTGCCCCAGGATCTGCGCGAGCGCCTCCTGCCCGGCATGCCGGTCGACGTGATCGTTTCCACCGGCGAGCGCACCATGTTCGAATATTTCGTGCGCCCCATGACCGACATGTTCAACAAGGGCATGCGCGAACAATAAGGGCGTTCCCAGGCGGCGGCTCAGCTCTGCCGCCTGGACGCTGGTCCCGGGTTTCTTGCCGATACCCCAATCCACGGAATGGGGTTATAGGCCATTCCTCCAGAAATGGTCTTTTCTCACACGCAGCACTGTGCTTGACGTGCGGCGGCCAGACTGACCGAGGCGACCCCAAAGCAGCATGAAGATTGTACTTTCCATCCAGTCCCTCAAATACCCGCTGACAGGCATTGGTCGCTATACCCTGGAGTTGGCGCAGCAACTCGCGATCAGCCCGGAGGTCGAGCGGCTGGACTATTTCAACGGCGACAAATTCGTGCCCGGGCTGCCCGAGCGGGATGACATGGAGACGGCGCCAAGCGCGGCGGCAAGTGGACTTCTCGCGATCAAGCGGCAGCTGGCCCGCAGCAAGCTGGTGCTGGAGAGCTATCGCGCGCTCAAGGCGCTGCGCCGCTCCAACCCGTTTGCGGGCCATGAGGGGCAATTGTTCCACGGGCCCAATTTTTACGTGCCGGACTTCCCCGGCCCCCGGACGGTGACCATTCACGATCTGTCGGTGCTGACCATGCCCCAGTTTCATCCTCCCGAGCGGGTGATGTATCTGGGCAAGGAAATCGAGATCTCGCTGCAGCGCACCAATACGATCATAACCGACTGCCAGGCCATCAAGGACGAAGTGATGCAGCGCTTCGGAATTGCCGAGGCCGATGTGTTCGTCGCCCCGCTCGCCAGCAGCGAGGCCTTTCGGCCCCGCGAAGCGGCGGAGACCATCCCCACACTCGCCCGCTACGGGCTCCAGCATGGCGGCTATACGCTCTATACCGGCACGATCGAGCCGCGGAAGAACCTCGTCAATCTGATCGAGGCCTATGAGAAGCTGCCTTCTGCGCTTCGCGCCCAAAAGCCGCTGGTGCTGTCGGGCCATCGCGGCTGGCAGAACGAAGCCATCATGGACCGGATCGAGCGGGCCCAGAGCGAAGGCTGGCTCACCTATCTCGGCTTCGTGCCGGAGGACGATCTGCCGCTCCTGTTTTCCGGCGCCTATCTCTTCGCATTCCCCTCGCTCTATGAAGGCTTTGGCCTGCCCGTTCTCGAGGCGATGGCTTCGGGCGTGCCCGTGGTGACGTCCAATCGCTCTTCCCTGCCTGAGGTTGGCGGGGACGCGGCGATCTACATCGAGCCGGAAGATGTCCCGGCCCTGAGCCGCGCCCTCGAGCGGGCCCTGGTGGACGATGACTGGCGTCGCGACGCCATTGCACGGGGCTTTGCCCAGGAACAGCGGTTCAGCTGGGAAAAATGCGCAGCGGATACGCTGACGGCATATCGCGCCACGATGGCGCGATGAGGAGACGATAGAATGATCCTCAATCTCTTGCGCGCGCTCTGGAGCTACCGGTATTTCCTGGTCACCTCCATCATCGCCGATTTCCGCAACCGGATCCTGCGCAGCCGCCTCGGCTTTCTCTGGATCATCCTGGCGCCGCTGTCGCAGGTGCTGATCTATGCCTTCGTGCTGTCCAATCTGATGAGCCAGCGCCTGCCGGGGATCGACAGCTCGTTCTCCTATGCCATCTATCTGATGTCGGGCTTCCAGGCCTGGCTGCTGTTCAGCGAGATCATCACGCGGTCGATCACCGTCTTCATCGACAATGGCAATGTGCTCAAGAAAATCTCCTTTCCCCGCACCATTCTGCCCATTGTCGTGATCTCGACCTCGCTGATCACCAATCTGATCTTTCTGGCCCTCGTCATCATCACCTTCACCCTGGTCGGCTTCCCGCTCGGGTGGAATTTGCTGTGGCTGCCGGTCATGATGGTCATCAACACCGCCTTTGCTGCGGGGATCGGGCTGGTGGCGGGCATCCTCAATGTCTTCATCCGCGATATCGGCCAGCTGACCCCCATTTTGATGCAGTTCCTGTTCTGGTTCACCCCGATCGTCTACACGATCAATATCCTGCCCGAGGCCTTCCAGAAGATCGTGATGCTCAATCCGATGTTCTGGATCATCGATGGCTACCACCGGGTCATGGTGTTCAACGAAGCGCCGCTCAACGGTCCCCTCATGGTCATCTTCGGGCTGTCCCTGGTCATCCTCGGCCTGGCGTTCTGGCTATTCCGCAAGGCCAGTCCTGAAATGGTGGACGCACTATGAGCCACGTCGTCATGAACGTTTCCGGGCTGGGCAAGGTTTTTCGACGCTATAGCCACGAACTCTATCGCGTGCTGCGCTGGTTCGGGATCAAGGCGCCGATCGCCGAAGAACGCTGGGTGCTCAAGGACATCTCCTTCGAGGTGCTCTCCGGGCAGGCCCTCGGCATTGTCGGGCGCAATGGCGCGGGCAAGAGCACGCTGCTCAAGCTGATCACCGGCACGATGCGGCCGTCCGCCGGAGCGGTCACCATCCACGGCAAGATCGCGGCCATTCTCGAGCTCGGCATGGGGTTCAACCCCGACTATACCGGCCGCCAGAACGTCTTCCACGCGCTGGGGCTGATGGGGCACCAGCACGCCGAAATCGCCGCCACGCTCGACGATATCGCCGGTTTTTCCGAACTTGGCACCTATTTCGACCAGCCGCTGCGGGTCTATTCAAGCGGCATGCATATGCGGCTCGCCTTCTCTGTGGCGACCGCGTTTCGACCGGATATCCTCATTGTCGATGAGGCCCTGTCAGTGGGCGACGCCTATTTCCAGCACAAGAGCTTTGATCGCATCAAGGCGTTCCAGAAAGAGGGGACGACCCTCATTCTCGTCTCCCATGATCGCATGGCGCTGCTCAGCCTCTGCGACCGGGCGATCCTATTGCACAATGGCGCCGTGGCCAAGGATGGCGATCCAGAGGCGGTGCTCGACTATTACAACGCGCTCTTGAGCGATGCGAGCGACGCCTCGATCGAGACGCGTGAGCTGAGCGATGGTCGTATCCAGACCAGTTCGGGCAGCAAGAAGGTGACGATAGAGGCGGTGAGCCTCGTCAATTCCCGCGGGGAAAGTGTCGATACGCTCGACGTGGGGGAAAGCGTCACAGTCAGGGTGCGCACCCGGGTTCACCAGCCGGTGGACAATCTTGTCCTCGGCTATTCGATAAAGGACCGCTTCGGGCAGACGCTCTATGGCACCAACACCCACTACACCGCTCAATCGCTGGAACAGGTCTTGCCGGGCGATGTTTTCGATTTTTCGATCGCCTTCGAGGCGCATTTCGGCGAGGGATCGTACTCGGTCGCCCTCGCCCTGGTCGGCGGCGAAAACCACATCGGCGACAATTACGAGTGGCGTGATCTGGCGCTGATCTTCTCGGTCGCCAATCTCAGCCGCCCCACTTTCGACGGCAAGCTCTTCCTGCCCTCGACGATCGCAATCGAAAAGCTCGAGGGGTAGAGCGTTTCCAGGAAAAGTGGACACCACTGTTCCGGTTCGGAGCGCGACAAACAAGGACTTAGAGTGATTTCATCACGTCAACGACGCGGTGAAATGCTCTGAGCCTCAGCCTACCCTGTCGTCCGCCAGTTCCGCGGCAAAGCGCTCGGCGATAACGCGCCAAGAATATTCGTTTTCAGCGCGGTCCTGGGCGGCGGTGATCATCGCCTCGAGGGCCTCGTCAGTCGCCCTGGCGAGAACATCGAGTGCCTCGGGCAGGTCCTGGTTCTCGCCCTGCACATAGTGGACACCCGGCTCGATGACGAGGCCGCGGGCGCCGAAGGCCGACGAGATCACCGGCACGCCGGCGGCCATATAATCCAGCATTTTCAAATTCGTGCCGGTGCCCGAGCGCATCGGATTGAGCGCCACATCGGCCAGGGAAAGCATGAGATCGCGCGTCTCCATATCGACCGCGCCCATCAGTTCGACATTGGCCGGCAGGGCACGGTCCTTGAACGGCAGGCAGACACTGCCGATGATGAAGAAGCGCGTGTCAGGGCTCAATGGCGCCTGGACCAGAATATCCTCGACGGCCTCGAGATTTGGGCCGTGCCAGCTGCCCAGGAAGATCGCGACCTGACCGGTCAGGCCACCGGCTGCCTTCAAGCGACGGCGTTCGGCCAGGTCCACGAACCGGATATCGTCGAGCGAAACGCCGTTGGGAACTTCCGATAGCCGGGCCCGCGTCGGGCCATAGACCCGTTCGAGTTCCTGGAGATCGCGGCTTGCGCAGGCAAAGACCCGCTCGGCGCGGGACCAGGCATCCTTCTCTGCACGCGTGACCTCCGCCATCAAGGGTGCCGCCTCGGGCAAATTGGCAAAAACGGCCGATTTGAGCGTCAGTTCGACATCCTGGGCTTCGTACCAGAGGGGCTTGTCCGGCGCCGCCTCGGCGATGGCGTCGATCATGAAGGGATGGCAGGCGATGATTGCCTCGCTGGTGATCGCCGACAGCTCAAGCGCCTCGACATAGTCGGGGGAGAGGCCAAAGAGCGCATTGGTGGTGATGTCGGACACCGGCCTCTCGCCCACGAGCCGGGAGACAAAATACTCGGCGTCAGCGTGGTCCTGGCTGCGCGGAATAGTGATTTCGAGGAGACCTGGCGCGATTTCGACTTCGCTCCGCGACTCTGCCGGGCCACCAAGCGAAACGATATCAATGTCATATCGCCGGGCCAGATTGCGGTAGAGATGATAGACGCGCGCCTGCCCGCCATTCATCGGTGGAAACACCTTGAAGGTCGTGGCGACGGTCAGCTTGGGACGGATGACGCGAGGCGCGGGCGGCGCCAGCAGCCCCTCGGCCACCTTGGCCCAGGAAATCGGATCGACGCGCTTTCGCGCCTCCTGCCCCATTTCGGCAGCGCGCCTGGGGTCGTTGGCAAGCCTCGTCAACGCAGCGGCAAGGGCCGCTGCATCGGGTGCCGTTACAAAGCCGGTCATTCCATCGGTCACAAATTCTGTGGGGCCGCCGGCATCGCTGACCGTGACCACCGGCTTACCGGATCGCATGGCCTCGATGGTGATCAGGCCATAGTCTTCGTCATAGGGCACGAAGGGCACGGCCAGCGCATTGGCATAGAGCCCCGCCATATCGTCATCCGCGACAAAGCCGAGGAAACGCACTCTCTCGTCCCCCGCCGCGAGCTCTTTCAAACGGGCCTCATCCGGACCGGAGCCGGCGATCAGCAAGGGAATATCGGTTTTGACCTGCCGGAAGGCGGAAATGATCATATCCACGCGCTTGGGGCGATCGAGGCGGCTGGAGGTGAAGAAATAGTCCTGCCCGCCACAGAAATAATCGTCGCGATGCGGCGGCGGGTAGAGCACGTCCACGCTGGCATCGGGCGGGAAATAATCGCGGCGGCGCGCCACCGTCTCGGCAATGGCGGCGTGGCGGCGCATGCGGCCACTCGAGAGCGCAGCATTGTCCAGGAAGTGAATGATCGCCCTGCTGACCGGACCGGGAAAACCCAGAGCAACCTCAATTTCTGGCAGTCCCTGGAGGGGTTTGAGGCGTTCGAAGAGGGCCGGGATCGCTTCGCCACCAGACTCCGCACCGGCCTCAGCCATCCACTCGAGCAAGGCCCGCAACTTTTCGGGCTGGGCGGCGATATCCAGCGGCGCGCCGGAATAGGTGTCGTAGAGGCCGCGCAGCCGATGGAGCATGTAGCAGACATGGTTGGGATGATTGACCATCCAACCGGGATATTTTCCTGAAATTACGCAGTCATAGGCGGAGAGGTCGAGCCGGGAGAAGGTCTCGTATGAGCCGACCAGATCCCAGAAATTGCTTTCCGGCGACAGCACCGAGACGATGTCGCACTGATGCTCGGTCTGGGTGTTGAAATGGTTCTGGAGCCCCCACCAGAGGTTTTCCGCGCCGCCGAGCGCCAGCGGCGTCGCGAAGGGCGTGACGAGAGCGATCTTCATGCGCTGGCCTCCGGCAGATCGGCCAGGAGGGTTTCGACCACATGGGACCAGGTGATGTTCATGGCTTCGTAGCGGGCCCGGCCATTGGCGCCCAGGCGTTCGGCATATGCGGGATCGGCCATCAGTCGGGAGAGCGCGTCGGCGATTGATTGTGGTTCCGGTTCAGTGACATAGCCGGTTTCGCCATCGACCACGAATTCCAGCGGCCCGCCGCTGTCCGTGCAGGTCACGACCGGCTTTCCCGAGAGCATCGCTTCCAGCGTGATGTAACCGTAATCCTCGTCGAGCGGGCCGAAAAATACGGCACTCGCCTGGGCGTAGAATTCCAGCATTTCGGCCCGCGAGATCGACCCGACGAAGCGAACGCGGTCGCTGAGATCAAGCTCCTCGCTGAGGGCTTGCAATTGCGTCCGCAGGCCGCCGTCGCCGGCAATGATGGCGCCGATCGGAGAAGAAGTCTTGGCCAGCGCCCGCAGGAACAGATCCTGACGCTTGAGCGCTTCGAGCCGGCTGGGCACGAAGATATAGGGCAAGGCGTTGGCGCAGCTGAACTTTTCGGCGTCGGCGGGCGGGTGGTAAAGCGCCCTGCTCTCAATGCCGCTATAATGGCGCAGGCGGGCGCAGACGCGCTCGGCAATGGTGTAGACGGCTCTCGCGCTTCCGGGCCCCTGCCCGCCGAGCGCAATGCGGTCAGCCTCGGCAATGCGGGTGCGCAGGCCCTCGGTTTCCGCATTGGCGGGCCAGCCGTGGGCTGAGCCGAAAAGGTCGTAGGCGACACGGTGCTGATGCAGCAGCCAGACGCGCTTGTCCGGATGCGGCATGGAATAGGCGGGGAACTTCAGGCAAATGAGCCGGTCGATGAGACCACCATCATAGCGCATGAAATCGGTTGCCTCGCACTGGTCGAGGGCGCTACCGGCCGAGGCCGGGGCATCGTAATGGAACGGCGCCGAGATGCGGTGGACCTGATGGCCGGCTTCACGCACCGCATTGACGAGGCCGTCCGCCAGAAATTCGGCCCCGCCATGAATGCCGGGGGTAAAGACCGTGGCGATGCCGACCCGCATCAAATGGCCTCGTTTTCCAAGGGCTTACGGGCATAGACCGCGTAGTCGGGCGGCTGACGGAACCAGTCATTGATCTCGGTCGGCGCAAAGCCGCTTTCGGGCTGATCGAGATCGCAATCCTCGTCCTTGCGGATGACACGCGTCTCGGCAAAGCCGCGCGCCTCGGCGATGAAGCCCAGATAGTCGGGCGGCAGCGGGCGGATATGGGTCGGGTCGTAGTGGAACGTGCAGGCACCGACCACGAGATTTTCCGGATTGGGGGTTTCAAAGAGGATGATGCCACCGGGCATGAGGGCGCGGCGGGCCGAATCCATGAGCCGGACCAAGGACTTGAAGGGCAGGTGCTCGACGATGTGGAAGCCGGTGATGGCAGCGAGGCTTGCCTCGGGATGGGCTTCGAGCCAGGCGATGGCGTCGCCCTCGACGACATCATGGCCGCGGGCGCGAGCTTCGGCGACCATGGCGGCGTTGAGGTCGAGGCCCTTGGGCACAAAGTTGTGCTTTTTCAAGAGGCTAAGGAACTCGCCACGGCCGCAGCCAATGTCCAGAACCGTTCCGCCGGCCACAACGGGCGGGGTGGCGCGGAAGATCGGCAAATAGCGTTCCTGGCGGCGGGCGATCTCGTCGGTGGAGCCGCGGAAGCGGTTCTCGAACGCAACATATAGGGCGTCGAGGCTGGCATCCTCGATCTCGTCGATCTGCGACTGGATCGGGGCGGGAAGAAAATCGCGTGCAGACGCAATGAGTTGGCTCATGGCGGCGCGCTGGTTGGCGATCTCGTTGCGGGTGGCCCGGATCTCGGAAAGGGCGTTCCGCGAGATGTCGGCCACTTCCTCGGCGCGGAGGCGGGTGGCTTCTGCGGCCTGTTCGGAGAGGGCAATGCGCTGGTCGAGCGCGAGCTGGTTCTTGCGGATCGCGGTCAGGGCGTGGTTGACGCCATCGATGGTCTCACCCTGACGCACGGAAAGGGTCGCCAGGCGCTGCTGAATTGCCGAGCGAACGATAAGCCTTTGGAAAGGCTCAACTATTCTGCCGACCACGGGGAGCGAGGAGGCGCGATCGAGAATTGCGGCGGGCAGAAGCCCCCGGATCTTTATGCCGCGCGCACGACCCTCGGCAGAGCGGGTGAGTGAGAAGAGAATGCGCACGACAGTGGTCTGACCATTGCGCAGCGCGGGAAGGCGCGTGCCCAGGCCGACGCCATCGATCTCGCGGCCGAGAATAACACGGTAGGCATTGCGGAGGAAATCTTCGTCGTCGAGGGCGGCGAATTGCTCGATGGTGTAGCGCGGGCGGCCGGGCGGAACAGCATCGGCAGCCTCTGGAACGGGCACAAGCGGGATGGTGGAGAGCCCCTTGCGCCGACCGGGCTCGCTGACCACAGCCTTGATATCCTTGGCCGTTTCGGCGCGGACGCGCGCCAGAATGGCATCGATGCTGGTCTCGTCGGCAAGGTGTGGCATGGCTCGGAATTCCCCGGGGAGAGTGGGTGTCCTGAGGCTCTAGCCTGTGCCGCCAAGGGGTGCAAGCCTTGCGTGGGCCGGGGCAAATTGCCGGCGGAAAGGCGGCGAAAAGGTCACGCAAAAGGGGAGTTGGTTAGCAGACTGCTAGCAATGACAGAGGGGCAATGAGAATTCCGCGCGGCCTTCGGAAGGGCCTCACCCAAAGAAAAACCCCCGACCGAAGCCGGGGGTTCTGATTCTCACCAATTCAAAAGAATTAGGCGAAGATGAAGTCAGTGATGGCAACACCAGTCAGATCGACCTGCAGGTCGGTTGCTACGTTGAAGACGCCGTCCTTGTTAGTGTCGACGAAGAGCGTTGTTCCGTCGGTACCAACGGCGTTGCCGAGGAAAGCAGAGCCTTCAATCGGAGTTGTACCGAAGGTAGTGATTGCTGCGGTCGCGCCGGTGGCAAAACCAAAGGCCTTAAGATCGATCTTGTCTTCACCGCTGGTGAAGTTGGTGATCGTATCTTTCTGGGTCAGCGTAGAGATGTTGGAGCTATTGTAAACAATAACGTCCTTGTCGTCAGCGCCAGCAGCAGCGAGGGTGATGGTATCGGCAAACTTGGAGCCAGTAACCGTCACACCCTTTGTAGCCAAGGAAACGTCGATGGCAGCACCAGCGCCAGTCAGCGCAGCAGCATCAACAGTCTTGAGCGTGGCAGAAGCTGCGAACGCGTAGGTACCGCCGCCAACGCCCGAGACGACTGCATCCACGAGCGTCGAACCACCGATGCCAGCAACAGAAACAGATGCAGTTTCAGCGTTCAGCGTCAGCTTTTCGATACCAGCAGCGGTAAGGCCCGCGGTCGTTGCGCCCTTCAGCGTGATGGTGAGCGCGTCAGCAGTGCCTGCAACGTCCTTGACGTCGAACGCAACAGCAGCATTTACTCCCTCAACGCCGAAGGCAACCGTCTTGGCAACGTTAGTGACGGTCAGATCGTTAGCCGAGGCCTTGGACCAGACGGTGGTTACACCTTCTGCCTTGTCCAGATTGACGACAACTGCTGCGCCATCTGCAGTCAGGTTCAGGACTTCGACGTTCTTGAGGATAGTGGTGGAGCCATCAACAGTTACGCCTGTCGCCAGTGTAGCATTGAGCGTGTCAGTGCCAACGCCGGCGTCGATCTTGTCGCCGTTGTTCCAGAAGTCAGCGGTGGTTGCATTGATGGTGTCATTGAAGACGGAGGTCTTCAGGGTACCAGCGGCATCCGAATTAGCAGCTTCAGGAGCGGCGGTGAGCAGGACTTCAAGACCATTCGCAACCGATTCAACGGCATTCTTGATCTGCGTGTCAGTCTGCTTTTCAGTTACACCATTGATGAAGGTGTTCGCAGCCGTGATCGCAGCAGTGCCCGAATAGGCGGCAACCTTCGTTGGCGTATCAAGCGACGCGGTGAAGCGCGCTGCAGCGTCGATCTTGAAATCAACGATGGTCTTGTCGGAGCCCTGGGCGCCGTCGAGGATCGCGATTGCGATGTTGTTGATGTTCAGTGCGCCGGTGTTGAGCGCGTTGACGAAGAAGTTCAGACCACCTTCTTCAGCATCACGATTGAACAGCGACTTGTAGATCGAGTTAACGATCTCGGTATTGTTCTTATCCTTGAAGCGCTCTTTGTACTCAGCAGTCGAGGCCAGGTCGCCGATGGCGGTCAGGTTTGCGCCATTGTTGGTGGCAGTGTTGAAGAAAGCCAGACCGATCGGGTCAGCGGGACGGCCGAACAGGGCGACGTAGACGCCTTGGATGGATGCCATGGAGAAATTCCTCTCGAATTGAATCGCGACCTTGTCAGTCGGTCCGTGAGAGCTACAGCCTCTCCTGTATGCAGTCAAGCAGTTACTGTACTGTACAGCAAAGTTGAGGCGCCGAATGTGGACGCCACCGCCCCAGCGGCACCTTAGGCTAGCCATAGCGCCTGAACGTTAACCCTCTAATGCACTGATATTAGACAATTATTTCTGAACGACCGCAGGGTGGCGCGAAGTTTGCGCTGGACAAGCCAACGACGCGCGACTAGGGGTACAGTAAAGAACATACTCTTGGCCCCTGAAATGAGGCCTTGTTGGGGTGACGACAGTGGCGAGCAATATTGTCCGGAACAGGGAAACGCATGAACTCGCGGAGCTGCGCAAGCAGGCCGGGCTGTGGCTGCGCCAGAAGCGCGAAGCGGCCGGCTTGAGCCAGCGCGAGCTCGCCGGGGCAGTGGGATTTGAGTATTATACCTTCATCTCTCAGATTGAATCCGGTCGCGGAAAAGTGCCGGCGGATCGATTCGAGGCCTATGCGAAGGCGGTCAAGGTCGATGCCCGCGAGTTTGCCATGACCATGCTGCGCTACAATGATCCGCACACTTATGGCCTTATTTTCGGTGTTGAACAGCCTGCGGCCAGTAAAGGCCTTTCCGATCTCGAAGCGCGGCTGCGCCGGCTGGAGGCACGCCTGCCGGAATAGGCCATTCCGAACCGCCACGACCCGCATAAACAAAAGGCCCCGAAATTTTCGGGGCCTTTTTGCATTTCGGCCTCTGCCATTGGAAGGGGCGCTTTCACTAGAGTCGCGCTTCCCTCGGGCTTGACCCGAGGGCCTTCATCCATGGCCGAATTGTCGGAGTGGGGCTAACTAAAAGGTCCTCGGGTCAAGCCCGAGGGAAGCCCGGCGCTCGATGGAGTGATGCGAGCAAAATTGGGTCTCCACCCGACTCTTCTAGCCACTTCCCGCTGGGAGCAGACGCTGCGTCAGGCGAAGAAATTGAGAACGTCGTCGATGATGTCTGCGCGTCCGATAATGGTGTAGCTGCCGCCGGAGGGGGTAGCGTTGGTGATCACGCCAATATCGGCAACATCCATGCCGCCGAGGCCCTTCTGTTCGATCAGAATGCGGCCGTCGGTCCGGTACTGGAAGCTGTAGCCGTCCATCTGCTCCTTGAAATAATTCACGAGGCTGTAGAGCGGTCCGAAATCGAGCTGCAGATCCTGCGCGAAACCGAACTGGCCGCGCAATTCCTCGAGCTTCTGGTAATTGTCGAGGGAGATTTCACCGATCTTGATCGGTTTTTTGGTGTCCGCCTCGATCATCTGGCCCGGCGGAAGCTTGATGCCGGAGAACAACAGATCGAGCATCTTGGCCGCATCGATTTCGGCCTGGCTGACGACAAGCTTGCCGCCGGCATCGCTGGCGACGGGCTCGACGGCCACCGGGACAAACTGGGCGGCGCGGAAATCGGCGGCAGGGCCGAGATTGGCCAGCTGCACCACATTTTCGGCGGGCGTGAACTGCACCAGAACCGGCATGTCGGGCAGGTCCGGCACCGGAATATCGAGGGGCGCCATCACGATCGGCGCATCGACGGCAATCGGCTGGGGTATATGGTGAATGGCTTCGGCCACCACGGCCTCGAGCGAAGCATTATCGGCCTGGGCCAGCATGGGCTCATGATCGACCAGGGCGAGGGCCACGAGCTTTTCGACCTCGGCATCCTGGCTGGCGTGGAGCGGCTTGAGCACGAGCTCGCCGGCGAGGATCAACCCGGCCAGAATAGCGGCGTTGACCGGCGCATCGACGGCGTCAAAGGCGCGGGCGAATGCAGCCTGGGCACGCGCCAAGGCGCTGACCGACTTTTCGGTGGCGCGGGCATCGGGGCCAAGCGCGCCAGTCTTGTCGGACAGGCCCTTGGCATGGGCTTCGCCATTTTCCAGCTTGAACAGCAGGAACACCGCCGAAATCGACATGATGATGCGCGCGGCCGGGTGAACGACGACGTTCTTGGCGCGGTCGGACCGAATGGACAGCTGATCGCGCACAGCATGCTCGAACTGGGCGACGAGCGAGGTGATGTCGGCAGCCTCGAGCCGCATGTCGAACGGTTCGCAGATGAGATGGCAGATATCATCGATGCGCGCGATGTGGAGGAACACGTCCTGGCTGGCCGTGTCGAAAAACACCATCCACGGCTCGCCCTCGTCGCTGACGCCACGATCGATGCCGATGCCTGCCCCGTTTTCGGCGAGGAGACGGTGGGCGCGATAGAAATCGGCTATTTCCTGCGTCGACCAGTCGCGGACGGGAGCCTTGGCTCTTTGCTTGAACCGTCCAGGAAAGGCAAGGATTGGCATGGATGAGGAGCTCTTCTATCAGATCCGGCACCACGCAGGGCACCATGGCGATCATTGCACGATATTGGTAAACCAAGGACCAATGCAGCGCAATCTATAGGACCGGCCAGATCGCGCCGGGATGTAATTTTTCCGTCGGGACGATAGGGATTTGTTGCAATCATCCCACAGTTTTACTTCGCCATCAGATTTCGGGATGACGGGAATGGCCACGCATGCGCACAGCGCCGAAGCGCGGCGGCTCATAGTGATTCTCTGCGGTGAACGGGGACAGGAAGAGATCCTCGCGCACCAGATCGTCGCGCACGAAGAAGGCGTTGACCCCGAAAATATCGCAGCCCACGAGGCTGTAGCCCCCTGCCCGGCCGATGTTTTCAAGGGCCTTGAGACTGGCCCCGAAGCGGGTGGTGCCGCGCCAGACGCCGTCAGCGCGATAAGGGACCTCATAGTCCATGCCCGGGGGATAGTGGGCGTTGTATTCGATGCAGAACAGCCGCGGGCGCAGGGGGAGCAATTTTCGCCAGACATGGGCGGTGTTGTAGTCGATATCGACCGAGACATAATCGGGCTCGAAATCGATCCGGGAGAGGAGAATGTCGTCGATATTTTCCAGGGTGATCATCTGGTCGACGAGCGTGAGCGCGCCAGCCTCGAGGGCCGACCCCACGGCGTGGCGGATCGAATCGGTTTCGGCGGCGCCGGCCTCGACCCAGAGGCCCTGCCAGCCGGTTTCGAGCAGAAGGCGGGTGGTGTTTTCGATGCCGTCGCCGGCGGCGACTTCGACGAAGCGCTGGGTCTTGGTGCCGATGCGGGCGAAGATTTCGGCAATGATGCCGTCTTCATTGTTCTGGCTGAAAACCTGCCCATGGGCGCAGGAGACGCGGCGGGCATCGGCGTAACGGGGCGTTGCGGCGAGCGTATCGATCAGGGCGACGGACTGGTTGGCGTGCAGGACCGAAAGCGTCTGCGCGATGGCGCCGACCGCGTTCTCAAGCGAAGCCAGGCGATCCGAAACGATTTTCAGGCCAGGATCGGATTCGATCGGAATGCCTGCATTTGACCTGCCAAACCGCATTTTGTCTCCACTGCAATGAATGGCCATGGCTAGCACCGCTGAGGCGGCGAGACCAGTGCCGCGGCGACAATGCGCTGGCAGCACTTGAGCTGGGCGGGCAGGATTGTTAGGACCGGGGGCCCAACATCGTTCTGGGACGTCACGCTCACCTATGCAGAGACATACGATGTCGGCATCACAAATCTCCCACCATTCGCGCCAGGGCCGGGTCCTGATCTCCATAATCGTGCCAGTGTTCAACGAAGAGGAGGCCGTGGCCGACTTTGTCGAACATCTGGTGCCGCACATCCCGACGGACGAGATCAATTACGAAATCGTCTTCGTCAACGACGGAAGCCGGGATGGAACCCTCGGGGCGCTGCGGAAAATCCTCGCGGGGAACGCGCATGTCCGCATTGTAGACCTGACACGGAATTTCGGCAAGGAAGCGGCCATGTCCGCCGGCCTCGACAATGCGCGGGGTGATGCGGTCATCGTCATCGATGTCGACCTGCAGGAGCCGCCCGAGCTGATCGCGCCGATGATCGCCCGCTGGCGCGAGGGATTTGACGTGGTCTATGGCCAGCGCGTGTCGCGGGCGAGCGACGGCTTTTTCAAGCGCTTCACCGCCGGCGGTTTTTACAAGATGTTCAACCGGCTGTCGCACTCGAAAATCCCCGAGGATGTGGGGGATTTCCGGCTGATGGATCGCAGGGTGGTGGACGCGCTCAAGCTCATGCCCGAGCGCGTGCGCTTCATGAAGGGGCTTTTTGCCTGGGTGGGGTTCAAATCTGTCGCGATCGAATTCGAACGCCGGCAGCGGCATGCGGGCACCACGAAGTTCAATTACTGGCGGCTGTGGAATTTCGCGCTCGACGGCATCACGTCGTTTTCCACCGTTCCGCTGCGGATCTGGACCTATTTCGGCCTCGCAATAGCCAGCGTGTCGTTCCTTTATGGCATCTTCATCGTGGGCAGGACCATCGTCTCGGGGATCGACATGCCCGGCTATGCATCGCTGCTGGCGGCCGTGCTGTTTCTCGGCGGCGTGCAATTGATCGGGTTGGGCGTGATCGGGGAATATCTCGGGCGTGTCTATATGGAGGTCAAGCGCCGCCCGGTCTATCTGCAGTCAGAGGTCTATGAGGCGGAAAAGACCGACAGGGACCGGTCCCCATCGTGACGCAAATCTCATCGGAAAGGGCAGAAACGGCCCGCCAGGCCGGCATCTTTGCCCTGGTCGGGCTGGTGGCGACCGGCGTTCACTATGTCGTCGCGCTGGCATTGTCGCTGGCCATGCCCGTGGTCTGGGCCAATCCTTTCGGATTTCTCATGGCGTTCGGCGTTTCCTATGTGGGACATGGGCGCCTGACCTTCAGGCTCAAGGACGGCGAACACCATCACCGCAAACGCCTGCCGCGATTTGCCCTCACCGCAACCGCCGGCTTTCTCATCGGGCAGGCAATCCTGCTGGTTCTTCGGGCGCTGACCCCGTTTCCCGACTGGCTGGCCCTCGGGATCGCGCTGGGCGTGGTTCCGGTCTTCACCTTCGTGACGTCCCGCATCTGGGTGTTTTCGTCCCCCCGCAACAGCAAGTAAGGGCCGCTCAAGGCGATGATTGCGCAGGAACATTCGGCACCAGGCGTGCGGCATTCGGCAGATCGCCTGGGGGCGCTGGCCGCCTATGGCCTTGCCGGCTTGCTGGCGATCCTGTTCTTTTTCACTCTCTACCCCAACCCCGTCGACTTCCTGATCGGAAACGGGGCCTATTTCGAGATGGGCGATACGCCCCAACATGTCTCGGGCTGGCTGCTTTATGCCAAGGATTCCTGGCGCTGGCCTCTTCTCAGCACCCAGATGATCTCCCCACAACAGGGCAGCCACATCGCCCTCACAGACAGTATTCCCCTCGCGGCGCTGCTGTTCAAACCCATCGCGCCGTTTCTCTGGGAGAACTTCCACTATTTCGGCCTCTGGCATTTGGGGGCCAAGATCTTGCAGGCCACAGGGGCGGTGTTCCTGATCCGCGCCCTTGGCCACAAGACGATATTGGCCGGCCTGGTCGCGGCGGCCCTGGCGCTGATGTCCCCGTCGATGCTGTTCAGACTGCAGCACACGGCGCTGATGTCGCATGGGCTGCTGCTGTTTGCCCTTGGATTTTACTTCGGGGCCTTGAGGCGAGACTGGTCCCTGCGCCGGCTTTGCCTTGCCTTTGCCGTGCTGATCCTCGTCGCCCTGCTGGTTCATCCCTATCTCGTGGCCATGGTCTTTTCCCTGTTTCTAGCAGCAAGCTGGGACCGCTGGGGTGGGTTGCAGCACTGGCGCAAGGTGCTGGCAACAATAGGGATTGTGACGATTTCAGTGGCCGTGCCGGCGATCCTGCTCGGCTATGGTTCGGCCGCCAGCAGCGGGGCAAGCGGCGGATTCGATATCTATTCGATGAACCTGCTTGCGCCGTTTTGCGGCGGCAGCCTGTCGCCGTGCGGCTTAATCGATGCCACCGGCGGGCAGTATGAGGGATTTAACTATCTTGGGCTGGGGACGCTGCTCATCGTCGCGGCGGCGCTGGTATCCGCTGCGCTGACCTGGCGCTCCTTGCCGCCCTGGGTGTCGTCCCATGCAGCCCTTGTCACCATTCTGACAGGGCTGGTCCTTTATGCCTTGTCCGGCCACATCTTCCTGGGAATGCGCGAACTCGTCGCGCTGCAGTATCCGTTTCCGATAAGCACGCTTTCCACTGTTTTCCGGGCATCAGGACGGTTCTTCTGGCCCGTCGGCTATGCGGCGCTGTTCCTGGCTCTCGCCGCTGTGCTGCGCCTCCGCGCGCCGGTCTATCTGACGCTTCTGCCTTTGGCCCTGATGCTGCAATGGCTCGACACGGAAGGCCTGCGGCGCGACACGAGGTCGTTCCTGACATCGGTAGCGCCCTTCGATTATTCCGGTTGGTCGCATTTCCAAGGCGAAATCCACAGCATCAAGGTGACGCCCGAATATGGCTGCGCGGCCGGGATCGAGAACATGCGCTATGTCTACTTCCAAATGGTCGCCGCCCGACTGGGCGTGCCGATCAATACGGCCTATCAGGCGCGCACCTCATCGACCTGCTCGGACCCCGAAGACATCGCCAGCCAGATAGAGCCCGGCGTCTTGCGGGTGAACCTTTCCCCCAGCAATGATGAGGTCGCTTCAGCCGACATGCAGGCCCGATTGCGGGACGGCACATGCTGGCAATGGACGGGGTGGCACGGACTGATCATGTGCCTGCCGGGCAGCGGCCAGCAGGATTGGGCCAAATTGAATATCGCCCAATAGAAGGCAATTCCGCCCGCGACGGCTGCCCCCGGGAAAGTCAAGTTTCCACGGCCACGCGCTTGAATAGCCACAATCGAGCCGTTAGAGGCAATGCACGAGAAATTTCCTGATTGGCCAGGGCAGCCCGGCGGGTTGCGCTGGCTGGCCCTATTAAGGAGCACGATGTGTCCAAGAAAGCCCTGATCACCGGCATAACCGGCCAGGATGGCGCCTATCTGGCCCAGTTTCTGTTGTCCAAGGGCTATGAGGTCCATGGCATGGCTCGCCGGTCGAGCTCGTCCGATGTCAACACCGCCCGCCTCAAATGGCTGGGCATCGAGCGCGATGTGCGCATCGT
Organism: Devosia sp. FJ2-5-3; assembly: GCF_029201545.1. Taxonomy (NCBI): domain Bacteria; kingdom Pseudomonadati; phylum Pseudomonadota; class Alphaproteobacteria; order Hyphomicrobiales; family Devosiaceae; genus Devosia; species Devosia sp. FJ2-5-3. The sequence goes on from NZ_CP104007.1 coordinate 3,824,678, forward strand.
CGATGGCAATCTGCTCGATCTGTCGGGGCTGATCCGCACCGTTTCCGACATCAAGCCGGACGAGGTCTATAACCTTGCCGCGCAGAGCTTTGTGTTCTCCTCCTGGCAGCAGCCGCTGCTGACGGGTGAAGTGACCGCGCTCGGCGTGACCAATGTGCTCGAAGCCCTGCGCATCGCCAAGCCAGATGCCCGTTTCTACCAGGCATCATCCTCGGAAATGTACGGCCTCGTGCAGCACCCGATCCAGTCGGAAAAGACCCCGTTCTATCCGCGCTCGCCCTATGCCGTGGCAAAACTCTATGGCCACTGGATCACGGTCAATTACCGCGAGAGTTTTGGCATCCATGCCTCGAGCGGTATTCTCTTCAACCACGAGAGCCCGCTGCGCGGCATCGAGTTCGTGACCCGCAAGGTCACCGACGCGGTGGCCAAGATCAAGCTCGGCCTCGATAGGGAATTGCGCCTTGGCAATATCGAAGCCAAGCGCGACTGGGGCCATGCCCGCGACTATGTGCAGGCCATGTGGCTGATGCTGCAGCAGGACAAGGCCGACGATTATGTCGTGGCCACCGGCCGCACTTCGACCGTGCGCATGATGTGCGAAATCGCCTTCGAGCATGTGGGCCTCAATGTCAATGATCACCTTGTGATCGACGAAAAGCTGTTCCGCCCGGCGGAGGTGGAAATCCTGCTCGGCGATCCGGCCAAGGCCAAGGAAAAGCTCGGCTGGGAAGCCAAGACCACGCTCGAAGAGATGATCCGCGAAATGGTCGACGCCGATATCGCGCGCCACAAGAAGGCCTGAGCCTAAGTGGGCCCGGTTAACCCCCGGGCCCTTTTTCTTTCTCGATACGGAATGGACCCATGGCCCCTCTCAGGCTGATGATCACCGGCGCCAACGGTTTTGTCGGGCGCAAAGTGACCGAGGCGGTGCGCGGGCATGAGGGGCTGGAACTCGTCGACTTCATCGACGACGCGACAGGAGCCTCGCCCGATATCGCCGAGGCTTCGGCGGTGGAGCGGGCGGTGCTTGCCGCAAATCCGGACCGGGTGCTGCATCTGGCGGCGATCGCGGCGCCCAGGCAGGCGCAGGCCGATGCGAGCCGCGCCTGGGCGGTCAATTTCTCCGGCACGCTCAATCTGGCGCAGGCGCTGATCAAGCACCGGCCCGATGCGCGGCTGGTCTGGTCGGGCAGCTCGGAAGCTTATGGCGCGAGCTTTAATCGCGGGCCCCTGCCCCTCAGCGAAACATCGGCGCTCGAACCGGCCAATGTCTATGGCGCGACCAAGGCGGCGGCGGATATTGCGCTGGGACAATTGGGCCGCAGCGGCGCACTCGACACGGTCGTACTGCGCCCGTTCAACCATACCGGGGCGGGCCAGGCGGCCGATTATGTGGTTCCGGCCTTTGCGGCCCAGATCGCCGCCATCGAAAAGGGCGAGCAGGAGCCGGTTCTCAAGGTCGGCAATCTCGATGCGCTGCGCGATTTTCTCGATGTCGAGGATGTGGTGGCGCTTTACATCGCCGCGCTGCTCGCCGAGGGTCCGGTCGGCGGCGAGGCCTATAATGTGTCGACCGGCCAGCCCGTGCGGATCGGGGACCTGCTGGAGGGCCTCCTCTCCGCGGCGCGGGTGAAGATCAGTGTCGAGACCGATCCGGCGCGCTATGCGCCCAATGCGGTTCCGGTGGCCTCGGGCAATCCCGACAAGGCGCGGGAACGCTTTGGCTGGGCGCCGAAAATCCCGATCCAAACCACGCTGAAATCAGTGCTCGAGGGATTGCGGGCGCTCTGAAGCGCCCGGGCCCATCACGGCCTTTTTGCCACCAGATCGATTTCGACGAGAGCACCGACCGCGAGGGCGGTGACGCCGATCGTGGTGCGGGCGGGGAGTTTTCCCGGCGTGAAGAAGCTCGGCCAGATTGCGTTGAGACCGGCGTAGTCGCGCTCGAACTGCGTCAGATAGATGCGCGCCATGGTGACATGTTCGAAGCTGAGCCCGATGCCCTCGAGCACGATGGCCAAATTGGCCATGACGCGGCGTGTCTGCGCCTCGATGCCTTCGGGCAAGGGGGCGTCCGGCGCGGCGGGATCGGTGGGCATCTGGCCGGTGACAAAAACCCAGCCATCGGCCTCGACGGCATGGCTGAAGGGCGCGACGGGGCGCGGGCCGGAATTGACCAGATGATGGATCGGCAGGGTCACGAGAGAAAAATCCTTCAGAAGCCGTAGCGGATCGCGTCCGCACCTTCGGCAAGATAATCGGCGAGGTCTTCCCAGCTGACCCGGGCGGTGGGCGCGCCATAGGCATAGGCCGACACCTCATAGGGCTGGAACTGGATGACGAGGCCATAGGGATCGGACAGATCCCAGCGGGCGGGATCGGTCACCGGTTCGGCGATGTACTTGGTGTCGTCGAGCATGAGGTTGTCGCCGTGCTCGGCCTTGAGGGCGGCAATTGTCAGGCGCAGCAGGGCCTTCTCCCAGCCCTTGCCGGTGAACATGTCGCTGGCCTCCATCCAGCGTCCGGGGCCGCGCAGATAATGGAGATAGTCGCGCGTCCAATTGCCGTGGGCGGCGCCGTGGCCATACCAATAGGTGCTGGCTTCGAGCGTGATGCGGCCCGTGCCCACCACTTCCTTGACGAAGATGGAATTGGTGGAATCGCTGGTTTCATTGTCCTGGATGTCATCCTCGCCGCCCTGGGCGCCGAAGATATTGGCCATTTTCACCGCGGCGTCATCGACCAGCGCATTGAATTTGGTGGCCGTGTCATCGTCGCCATCGATGCGGATTTTCGACAATTCGTGCTGGGCGACGGGAAACGAGGAATCGGGCTCGGTGGCATTGGGATCGGGCAATGCGGCATAGCGGCTGAAGGGATAAAAGCGCAGCCCCTCGATCATGCGGCTCTGTTCGAGCACGCGGGCGCGGCTGGTAAAAAGGCTGACGAGGCACGAGACACCGCGCTCGTCATAGCTGCCGGAAGTGAGGGGTTCGGCATCGCGCGTGCAGGCGCGGCGGGCATAGTCGAGCCAGGTGCGCTGGCCGGTGCGCATTGCGGAGGCGACGCTCTCGCTCAATCCGCCAATGGCGGTCTGGTAAGTCCGCGCCAGCCGCTCATCGGCCGTGGACAGCTCGGGATTGTCGCAAATGGCGTGCTCGAATGGCGTCGACGCCTTGGCGCAATCGAAACTGGCGGCACGCGCGGGAGCGGTGGCGACGAGCAGACCAAGTGCGGCGGCCAGAAAAACCAGGCGAGACAGCATGAAAAGCCTCCTCATTGAGCAACAGCGCGATTTGGGAAGAGTGCAGCGTCCCCGTCAAGGGGGGATTACGCGACGTGCTTGCCGGGACGCGACATATCGCGATCGAAGATGACGACGCGGCCGCGCCCCGATTGCTTGGCCGAATAGAGCGCCGCATCGGCCATGGCCGCGGCCATGTCGAGCTTGTCGCCGCTATCGGCGAGGCAGGCGCCAACGCTGACCGACACCGAGAGTTCGCCGGGCTCGGGCAGCACGATGGCTTTGTCGCGAATGGCCGACATGATGGATTTGGTGACGCTGCGCAGGCTGGATGGCGTGCAGCGGGGCAGGAAGATGATGAATTCGTCGCCGCCCCAGCGGGCACAGGCGGCGTCGGCACCCGACGCGGCCTGGAGGCGGCCGGCAATGTCGAGAATGACGGCATCGCCCGCGGCGTGGCCATGGCTGTCATTGATCTGCTTGAAGCGGTCGATATCGACCAGCACCACGCCGAATGCGCCGGTGCCGGAGGAGCGGGCATGGGCGGAGGCGAGGCCGCGGCGGTTGAGCAGGCCGGTCAGCCCGTCCTTGAACGCAAGGCGTTCGAGCTCGATCGTGCGCTCCTGCACCCGTGTTTCGAGCTGACGGGTATTGTCATCGACGCTGGCGGCCATTTCGGTGAGCGCGGCCGACAGGCGCCCGATCTCATCCTGGCGGCCGACGCCCATGGCCAGCGCCGGACCATAATCGCCCTTGCGGGCGTGGCGGACCACGTCCTCGAGCCGCGCCAGCCGATCCAGCACCTGACGCTTGAACACCAGCACGAAGATGATCGCCACGAGCCCCATCATGGCGGCGAGCAGCACCCCGATTGGCGCGAACAAACGCCGATCGATAATGGTGTCCACATCCATGAAGGTGACGTTGTACCAGCCGAGCTTGTCGAGATAGCCGACGCCGACCAGGGTCTCCTTGCCATCGAGGGTGATGAAGGCGCTGTCGGCCAGGATGTCGCCTTCGGTGACGTCCTTCATCAGCCTCTGGAGGGTCTCCGTGTCGCCTTCGCCCGACACCAGCGAGAACAGGCTGCGCTTGCTGTCGAGGCCATCTTCGAAATTGGCAAGGCTGACCAGATGTTGGTCGCGATGGGCCTGGATGAGGCCATGGCGATCCACGAACATGGAGGTGACGCCCTTTTGCGGGACATTGACCACTTCCTGGATGAAGGATGTGAGGTCGATGCCAGTGCCGAGCACGCCGAGGACGCGCCTTCCCTCGCGGATGACGCAGTTCATCCAGACCTTGGTAACGCGCAGATTGGCGTCGTTGTTGACGTTGAGGTGGCAGCCTTCGCCGAGCGCCAGCGTCGAATAATACCAGGCATCGTCATGTTTGGCGGGGTCGAGCGTGTAGCGATACTGGTCGCCGGCATAGGCGTTGGACGCGTCGTTGAAATAGTAATTTCCCGATGCGCCGACGACGAAGAAATAGGATCTGTCGGCAAAATAGCGCCGGTAATGCTCGAGCTCGCCTATGCCGCGGCGGCGCAGGAGCGGATCGGTTTCGTCATGGGCCCAGTCGCGAATAGCCTGGCTGCCGGAAAGGGTTTCGGCCAGCGAGACTTCGCGGATGAGCGCGCCGAGGCCCCGGTGGCGGTCGTAGAGAACCTGCTTTTCGGCGAACAGGGTGCCGAGCTGGACGACGGTAGAATTGACGAGGAAATGGAAGGCGAAGAAGGCCGGGATCGCCACGGCGGCGAAACCCAGCACCACGAGCAAAAGCACCCGTGGACGCAGGCTTTCCGCGATTTTGCGGCGCTGTGTGATAATTGCATTGACCCCCATCATGGCCGGACCTTGGCCCCGCCAACGCGGCCATTCTGGAGGGGCCAAGCTGTAGACTTCGTTAAAACCGAGCCGGATTCCACAGGCCTCCGAATTTATCCGGCCAGAAAATCACGGCTGGCCAGCAGCTCTTCATTGCGCAATTCATGTCCGCCCTCGTGCCAGAAAAGCTGTGTTTCGGCGCCATTGACGGAGAAATAATCGGCCAGCGCCTGGGTCGCGCCCGCCGGGGCGATGGGGTCGCGGCGGCCGGCGGTGATCAACACCTTCCGGCCGGCGAAAACGGCCGCTTGCGGCGCAAAGGGAATGAGCGGATGCATGAGCACGCTGGCGTCGAACAGGTCGGGCCGGGCAAACTGCACCGCGGCGAGGATATTGGCGCCGTTGGAATAGCCGAGGCCGAGCACACGGGAAGGATTTCGCGCTGCGATCTGGGCCGCGATGAAGCCGGTCATGGCCTCGGTGCGTCGGGCGAGATCGTCCATGTCATAGACGCCCTCGGCGGCGCGGCGGAAATAGCGCAGGGCTCCGTTCTCGCTGACATCGCCGCGCGGGGCGATGCGGGCGGCGCCGGGGACCAATTGAGCGGCCAGATCGAAGAACTGATGCTCGTCCCCGCCCGTGCCATGGAAAAGGAAGATCAGCGGGGCATTGGGGGCAGCGCCATCGGCCACGGCAAACTGGTAATCGGACATTTTTCTCGTCTCCTGCGTTACCCCTGAATATCGGTCGGAAGGGGGAGGCGGCAATCGCCCGATCTCGCCACGCTCTGTCGCCTTTTTCGAAACAATCAACCCGGCGTGGATAAGATTGCTCGCAAAGGGCTTTGGGTTATGATGGATCATGTTCTTATCAGTCTTTGACGTCTTCAAGATCGGCATCGGGCCATCGAGTTCTCACACAATGGGGCCGATGTCGGCGGCCAGACGGTTTCTCGATGAACTCAAGGACGGCAATTGGCCCCGGGCGCGCCAGGCGGTTCCGGCGGCGCTGACGGCCAGTCTCCACGGCTCGCTGGCCTATACCGGCATCGGGCATGGCAGCGACCGGGCGGTCATCCTTGGCCTCTGTGGCCACGACCCGCGCAGTATCGACCCCGACGCCATGGACGCCATTGTGGAGGGCGTGCGGGCCAGCGGCACCGTCATCCCGGAGGGCCATCCGACCTATCGGTTCCGCCCGGCCGTGGATCTCGTGCTCGACACAAGGACGCCCCTGCCCGGCCATCCCAATGGCATGCAGTTCTGTGCCTATGACACGGACGGGCAAGTGCTGCTGCGGCGGGTGTATTTTTCCATTGGGGGCGGCTTTGTGGTCAGCGCCGAGGAGCTGGCGGCGCTCAAGGACACGCCCGAAGCGCGACCGGACGTGCCCTGGCCCTTCGCCAATGCCGCCGAAATGCTCGACATGGCCAAGCGCTCTGGCCTTTCCATCGCGGCGATGAAGCGGGCCAATGAGGAAGTACGGATGAGCCGGGCACGGGTCGATGCCGGGCTCGACGAGATCTGGTCGGTCATGTCGGGCTGCATTGCCCGCGGCATCGCCCAGGACGGGCAATTGCCGGGCGGGCTGAAGGTGCGCCGCCGCGCCAAGGGGATTTTCGTCCAGCTCGAGGAGAAGTGGCAGCGCAACGAAATCGACCCGCTGATGGCCAATGACTGGCTGAGCCTCTTCGCCATGGCCGTCAATGAGGAGAACGCGGCCGGCGGGCGCGTAGTGACGGCGCCAACCAATGGCGCGGCCGGGGTCATTCCGGCGGTGCTGAGCTATGCGCAGAAATTTCACGCCGGAGCCGGGCGCGCCAGCGTGCACGAGTTTTTGCTGACCGCCGCGGCCATTGGCGGGATCATCAAGCACAATGCTTCGATCTCGGGGGCGGAAGTGGGCTGCCAGGGCGAGGTTGGCTCGGCCTCGGCCATGGCGGCGGCCGGGCTCTGCGCGCTCCTTGGGGGCACGCCCGCGCAGGTGGAGAACGCGGCGGAGATCGCGCTCGAGCATCACCTCGGCATGACCTGCGATCCCGTGGGCGGGTTGGTGCAGATCCCCTGCATCGAGCGCAACGCCTTTGGTGCGGTCAAGGCAGTGACCGCCGCCTCGCTGGCGCTCAAGGGCGACGGCATCCACGCCGTGCCGCTCGATGTGTGCGTCGAAACCATGCGCCAGACCGGCCGCGACATGAGTGAGAAATACAAGGAAACCAGCCAGGCCGGTTTGGCGGTCAATGTCGTGGCGTGCTGAGGGTTTTGGTTTGGGGAGCGACCCCCACCTAGCCTCCCCCTGGTAGGGGGAGGGACGCATCGGGTTTGCGGAGATTTCTGTGAGCCACCGGCCAGCTCCTCCCCCTGTCAGGGGGAGGTTGGGTGGGGGTCACTGACCTCAGTTCCCAAAAACAAAAACTCAGCTGCGGCCGAATTCGTCTTCGATGCGGATGATGTCGTCTTCGCCGAGATAGGAGCCGGTCTGGACTTCGATCAGTTCCAGTTCGATCTTGCCCGGATTGGCGAGGCGATGGGTGCAGCCGAGCGGCAGGTAGATGGACTGGTTTTCCGTCAGCATGGTCACCTTGTCGTCGACCGTAACCTCGGCGGTGCCGCGCACCACGACCCAGTGCTCGGAGCGGTGGTGATGCTTTTGCAGGCTGAGCTTCTTGCCCGGCTTGACGAAGAGCTTCTTTACCTGGAAACGCTCGCCCATTAGAATGGACGAATAGCCGCCCCAGGGCCGGTAGGAGGTTTTGTGGGTCTCGGTCAGCGCGCGGGTGGCGCTGTCGGCCCGCAGCTGCTTGGCCAGTGCGCCGACATTCTGTGCCTGGCTGAGGCGGCCGACAAAAATGGCATCCTCGGTGGCGATGACGGCCACATCATCGAGACCATCGACCACCACATGGGCATGATCGGAGACGACCAGCGAATTGGTGGAGTTGGAGACGAGCGCCGGGCCAGTGATAGCATTGCCCTGTGCGTCGCGTTCCTGGCCCTTCCATACGGCATCCCAGGCACCCAGATCGGACCAGTCAAAGCTGACCGGCAGCACGGCGGCCCGGGCGGTATGCTCGAAAATGGCGAAATCGACCGAGATATTGGGCGAGGCGGCGAAGGCGGTTTCCTCGAGGCGGATGAAATCGAGGTCGCGATGGGCGCCGCCGACAGCATCGCGCGAGGCGGCGAAAACCTCGGGCGCCAGCTTTTCGCATTCCTCGAGGAATTTTCTGGCAGGCAGCATGAACATGCCCGAATTCCAGGCAAAGCCGCCCTTGGCCAGCATGTCCTCGGCGCGCTCGCGATTGGGCTTTTCGACAAAGGCGGCGACCTTGTGGGCGCCATGGCCGATGGCCTCGCCGATGGCGATATAGCCATAGCCGGTTTCCGGGCGATCAGGGGTGATGCCGAACGTAACGAGGTTTCCGTCGCGCGCGGCAGCGGCAGCGGCATCGACGGCAGCGAAATAGTCGGCGCTGGCGTCGATCATGTGATCGGAGGCGAGCACATGGAGCACGGCGTTTTCATCGCTGGCGACGGCAAGGTGGGCGGCGGCGGCGATGGCCGCGGCGGTATTGCGCGCCACCGGCTCAAGCAGGATCGCGCCGAGTTCGAGGCCGACGGACAGGGCCTGCTCGGCCACGAGGAAGCGATATTCGGCATTGGTGATGACGATGGCCGGGCTGTAGCGGCCAGCATCCCCAACCCGATCCAGACTGCGCTGGAAGAGACTGTCGCCCCCGATGAGGTCGATGAACTGCTTGGGCCGCGCGGAACGCGATTTCGGCCACAGGCGGGTTCCCTGACCCCCAGCGAGAATGACAGGAACGATGGATGACACGAGCTTGTCCTTGCACTGCTTGGCGATATTGAGCAAAGCACATAACGCAGGCCGGTGCGCATTGCCACCTTTCTGGCTCCATCAGCACGAGGCGAGGGGCGGAAAAATTGCCGCGTCGGCCGGACCAGATGACCCAAGGAGAGTGTTTTGCGGGTTTTGCACGTCTACAAGACCTATCTGCCGGACGACTTTACCGGCGTGCCACGCGTCATCCATGCGTTGGTCGAGGGCATGGCGCAGCATGGGGTGCAAAGCCATGTGCTGGCCCTGAGTAAGACCCATGGCGGCACCGAGCGGACCGTAGACAACCACAGGGTTCACCTCGCAAAACAGGACATCAATATCGCCTCGGCGGGGCTGTCGCTTTCGGGGTTCGGTCTCTTCCGTCGGCTGGCGCGGGACGCCGATATCGTCAACTACCACTTTCCCTGGCCGATGGCCGATCTGCTCCATCTTCTCGGCCGGCCGAAGGCGCCCAGCGTCGTCACCTATCATTCCGACATCGTGCGGCAGAAAAACCTGCTCAAGCTTTATGCGCCGGTGCAGAATCTCTTTCTCTCCCAGGTCGACGCCATCGTCGCCACCTCGCCCAATTATGTACGCACCAGCGCCGTGCTGGCGAATTTTCCGGACAAGACCAGCGTCGTTCCCATCGGCATTCCCGATGTGACGCCGCCGGCGGCAGCACTCGTCGAGAGCTGGCGGGACAAGGTGGGAGAGGGCTTTTTCCTCTTCGTCGGCGCGCTGCGCTATTATAAGGGCCTGCAATTCCTGATGGCGGCGGCGCGGGAAACGGGCCTGCCCGTGGTGGTTGCCGGCGGCGGGGATACGACGGAATGGGCGGAAATGGGCGGGCCGAGCGTCCGCTTTGTCGGGCCGGTGTCGGACGACGACAAAATCGCCCTGCTCGAGCTTTGCCGCGCCTTCGTCTTTCCCTCCCATATTCGCTCGGAAGCTTTTGGGGTGGCGCTGGCAGAGGCGGCGCGCGCCGGCCGGGCGATGATCTCCTGCGAGATCGGCACCGGCACGAGTTTTGTGAACCTCGGCGGCGAGACCGGGCTGGTCGTGCCACCGGAAGATGTGCCTGCGCTCGGGGCGGCAATGCGGACGCTGGCGGCGGCTCCGGATCAGGCAGCAGATTATGGTCTTCGCGCTCGGGCACGGTATGAAAACATGTTCCGGGCGGAGGCGATGGCCGGGGCGTATCTGGAGCTTTACCGGCAGCTCATAGCGGGGCGGTAGTGCCCCCCACCTAGCCTCCCCCTGGTAGGGGGAGGGATCTGCCGGTGGCTCATCGATATCGCCGCAAACGCGATCCGTCCCTCCCCCGTCTTCCGGGGGAGGTCAGGTGGGGGCTCCTAATCCCGCTTCCGGCTCAGTTCGATCATGCGCTCCACCGCGGCGCGGGCGGGGGCGATGAGTTCCTCGGGGACGATCACTTCCTCGGTCATGGTGTGGAGGCTCCACAAGACGTTCTCGAGATTGATGCGCTTCATGTGCGGGCAGATATTGCAGCCGCGCAGGAAGTCGACGCCGGTGGTTTCGCTCGCCACATTGTCCGACATGGAGCATTCGGTCACCATGACGACGCGGGCGGGCTTGGTCGACTTCACCCAGTCGATCATGGCCGCGGTCGAGCCGGCAAAATCCACCGCGTCGATGACCTCGGGCGGACATTCGGGGTGGGCGATGATCTTGGCCGTCGGATAGGCGTGGCGCAGCTCGGAAATATCCTCGGCGGTGAAGGTCTCGTGGACCTCGCAGGCGCCGGCCCAAGTGATGATCTTCTTGTGCGTCTTCTTGGCGGTGTTCTGGGCCAGGTACTGGTCCGGGATCATGATGACCGTGTCACCCTCGACGCGATTGACGATGTCGAGCGCGTTGGAGGAGGTGCAGCACACATCGGTCACCGCCTTCACCGCGGCGGAGGTGTTCACATAGGTGACGACAGGCACGCCGGGATAATTGGCGCGCATCGCCATGACATCCTCGGCGGTGATGGATTCGGAGAGCGAGCAGCCGGCGCGGCTATCGGGGATGAGAACGGTCTTGGTCGGATTGAGCAGCTTCGAGGTTTCGGCCATGAAGTGCACGCCGCACTGCACGATCACCTGCTGGCGCACCTTGGTGGCTTCGATGGCCAGCTGCAGGCTGTCGCCCACCACGTCGGCGACGCCGTGATAGATCTGCGGCGTCTGGTAATTATGGGCAAGAATGACCGCGTCCTTCTCGGCCTTGAGCTTGTTGATCTGGAAAATCAGCGGCGCGTAATAGCTCCACTCGATCTCCGGGATCTGGTGCCTGACCCGGTCAAAGATCTTGTCCGTGGCCCGCTCGATGGCCTTGGAAAACTTCAGGTCGAAATGCTGGGCGAGGATCGCCCGCGCTTCGCTGAGCGGAGTTATTGCGTTGATCGTCTGAACCATGGGCCCTTCCTCCGCACAAGTGTGCCGGAACCTAGGTATTTTCACCTTTCTTTTCAATGAACGCTCTTGCAGCTTTTGGAGGCAAGTCCTAACCCTTGCGCTGAGTTTTCTGAGCCAGACGAGGATCGTCCATGCCGCAAGACGCCAATGCCATCCGTTCCATCCTGACGCTGGCCCCCGTGGTCCCGGTCATCATCCTCGATGATGTCTCCAAGGCGCGGCCCCTTGCCGAGGCGCTGGTAGCAGGCGGATTGCCTATTCTCGAAGTGACGCTGCGCACGCCCAATGCGCTCAAGGTCATGGAAGAAATGGCCAAGGTCACCGGCGCCATCGTCGGTTCGGGCACGGTGCGCAATAGCGTGCATATGCGCGCCTCGGTCGATGTGGGCTGCCGCTTCATGGTTTCGCCCGGCGCCTCGCCGCGCCTGCTCGATGCGGCCGACGACGTCTCCATCCCGCTGCTGCCGGGCATCGGCACCCCGACCGAAGCCATGGCCGCTGCCGAGCGCGGTTATTCATTCCTCAAATTCTTCCCCGCCGAAGCGCTGGGCGGCGCGCCGGTGCTCAAGGCCTTTGCCTCGCCCCTGCCCGACATCACTTTCTGCCCCACGGGCGGCATCGACGCGGTAAAAGCCAAGACCTATCTCAGCCTGCCCAATGTTATCTGCGTCGGCGGCTCGTGGGTCATGCCCAATGACGCCATCGAAAGCGGCGACTTCGCCCGCATCGAAACCCTGGCCCGAGAAGCCAGCGCCCTGCGCGGCTAAGCGGGGGGGGGCGGAGCAGGAGCACCTAAAAGCTCCTGCCACCCACTACAAATGCGCCTTCACGTCAAAACCGCGCATTTTCAAAGTCTTCTAACCAATTTAGCGGCGCTTTTTTGGGGCCAGAAAGCCAGCAGGGGAGTTACGAAAACTCCTCTGTAACTCGTCGTGACGTCACTGTAACTCCCCATGACGTCGCCGTAACTCCTCATAACTCCCCACCTCTCTCAAATGCATGGTTTTGCGGGCCTCCCCGCCCCCTGACCGACCTTCGAACTGTGATCCATCGGAGAGGTCTTGTTGTGCCTTGCAATCCTCGCCCGCAAACTCGAACAGCATCGAGTAACGGGGGGAGAACAGATGGATCGGCGCGATTGTACGGGCAGACTCCCCAGCAGGAGTGCTCAAACGACGGCAGCATATGAAGGCCGATATCATCAGCTCTACGGACAGGCCGTGCGGGAGCGCATTGGAGCCTCTGATGTTGCGGGTGTCGTAGAATGGTTCTGCGACCAGCACGGGCGCTGGGCGCAGAGCACGATCAGGCAGTATCGCGCCACCCTAATGCAGCGGGTTGAGTGGGAGAATCTGCATGCTGACGCCCGTGACTGGTTGGAGGGCAGGTTGCGCAAGGGGCCGGAGCCAAAGCGCAAGGGCCCGCGCAAGACCTCTGCCCGGAAACGCAAAAGCCTGCCGCGCGAGGAGTTTAAGCGCATCGCGCTGGTGACCAGCCAGTCAGAGCATCCTGATGATCGTCTGCTGACGGGCCTTCTCAGCTTTGGCGTGGTGCTGTGCCTGAGGCCAGGGGAGTACCACTCTGCCCGTCTGTCGGATAGCACCCTGATCGTGCAGAACGCCAAGGCCAGCAATGGGCGCGCCAACGGACTCGAGCGTCAAATCGACATTAGCGGGCTTAGAGAGGTCACCATCTCCGAGCTCAGGACCTTTCTTGAGCTCCTGCGCAAAGCCGCCCAGGCTGCCGGCAGCATCAAGCGCCTCCACAACAGGCTGGCAGCGCGCCTGGCGCGTCGCTGCAAACGGGTCGGCATCCGTCGGGTGAGCCTTTACACCCTGCGGCACGTTGGCCTGGCCACAGCCAAGAACTCCATGTCCCCGGTAGAGGTCGCGGCTGCTGCAGGTCATGCCTCGGTGCGGACCGCAGTCACCAGCTACGCCAAGAAGCGTTTTGGCTGGAAGATCAAGTGGGTTTGCAGGCCCTTGCCGGTCAGCATTGCGGCCGTGGGCGGCATCAACAAGACATTCCGGCCGCGTCAGTCCCCTACGCCCGTTGAATATTTTCCGGCCACAGAAGACGCATTCCTGCCCGACTGGGTGCCATCTCCGGGTTGGGACTTGCCAGAACCGGACATTGACGATGATCCGGACCGCGACGGCTTTGCCCCTCGCTTTTTCTAGAGCTCTGCCGGCAACCGAGGCGTCACGGTGCTTGCCGCCCCCGTCGCCTGCCGCGCCGTTAACGCTACGTTAACCGTATCTGAATTTTGATCCTTGTCAGAACGAAGCGGGAACTTATCTTGAGGATAACGGCCCAATTTCGTGCCGTCCGGTCTTCTTGCCCCTGGGGCAAGAGACGGCCGTTGAAACCGGTGGAACGGTTCCAGCGGCCTGACCGCAACAGACCTTTGTTGGAGGCCTATTATGGCTAGCCGTATTTTCAATGCTTGCGATCTCGCAGGCAAGCCCTTTCCCTTTGCCTTCAACCATTCTCAGTTTGACGGCGCACGCCCGATCGAACGCGATGGTCTTGTCCATAGTCCGCATGTGAAACCTGAGGTCCAGGTGCAGGTCCTGGCCCTGGTCGACGCCACCGGCTCGCCCAGCCTCGGCGACTGCATTCATGCCCTCGAAGGCCTTCCGGCGCCACTGGCGGCGATCCTCGACATGGCCAAGGCCGGGTACCTCGATATCGAGGCGGGCGTGTTGTCCCAGCATCTGGCTGTCTCCCGTGGCCGTGCGAGCATGGCGTCTGGCGGCAATGGAGGGGGCGACGACGATGACGGCACCAAAGATCGCGAAGGGCGGAAGCCCGCGGCGCCTAGTTTTCGTCACCTGAGCCCTGAGGCAGCCAGGAGCCTCGAGGGCAGCGCGGTGTCCGCCGCCCGTCTCAGCATGAAGCTGACCCCCTCGCCCCTGCGTGCGGACGTCTTCGTCCTCAATCGCCTGGGGTTGGCGTAGGTGCGACCCGGAGGTTCCCTCGACCGTCCGGTCATCTATCTCGGCCTCTCCGGCAAGCATGCCTATGTCGGCATGTCCGGCAAGGGCTGTGACCGTCTGCGGGCGCCACACCTTGCCGGCTATGGCAAGATGATCGCCATCACCGATGCGTGCAATTCTATGACGCGCGATCAAGCCCTGGTCGTCAAACGCATCCTGGGGCTCTCCATTGCCGACATGCCCGACCATACGCTTGACTGCGAGCTGCCCCAGGGCGGGTCGTGCTCGCGGGCCGACTATCTTGCCCTGCGCCGGTTTGTCGGGGAGGCTGGTGTGCGAGGCCGGCATCGCCTTCCACCGACAGACGCCCCGCGACCTCCTCGCTGGTCCCGTCAGCATGCCCGACATCCTCTGCACCGACGATCTCGACGGCGAGCTCGAGCACGTCCTGGAATCGGTCGGGATCGAGGCGAGGGCAGTCGAGGCAGACAATGGCGCCTGGCTGGTCAAGGCGGGCAGCGAGGTGCGCGTTGATCCGGTCTCCTCGGCGGGCTCGGTGGTGATGAGCCTGCGCCATGAAGTGGATTTTTCCGGCGTGCTGAAGCGCAAGGCGGCCACTATCATCTGACCCGCAATTTGCGCTTTGCCTCGGCCTCGGCGGCCGGCAATTTTGTCACCGGCGCAAAGTACCCCAACTTGTAGAACCAGGGTCATTTTCATATGCCGACTTGCTGCGGTGTGATTGGAGGGTGGGCCGGCGGAGGGGCCACCAATTAGCGGAGGAGCCGGACCACCCTGACCAGGGCTTTTTTTGGGACACTGCCTCTTAGCTTGATAGACCACTCGGTACCCAATGACCTTCGTTGTTTGCACCGAGAGACCGTCAAGATGTTAGTAGCGTTGATCACCATGTGGTGGCAGCTCTCCATCCCCGTTGCCGGCACGAACATACCCCCGCCAGTTCTGACACTCCGGAGAATTTCCTCGCCGGCGGACCAAGCAGCACTCAGGAATATCGCTTCTTGCCGCTGAGATCGCCCAGCGAACTCACATGGTGCGACGGCAGAGAAGGGAGCAGCCATAAGCGACCGCGTTATCCTTTATAACGCAGTAGTGCGCTTGGGGCGGGAAGGGCACTCGGACCCCGAGGATGTCCTATGATTAGTTCTTTTCCGAACCAGCATCCTTAGGCAGAAGGGACTCCGGTCCTACCCACCCCTCAGGCATGACTACTCCGAAGCCCTTACCAGGCAACTCTGGGAGAAAGGTCACACCCTGCCTCTCGAATGCCTCTTGGACAGCCCTTGTCGTTTTCAGGGTGGTGTCGCCACCGGTCTCCATTTTCGCGACTGACCTCTCGCTCACACCGGCGAGTTTAGCCATCTCCCTTTGACTCATGTCATTGGCGATTCTGATGGCCTTCAGGATGCGAAAATTGGTCTTCATGGACTTGGCATGGCACACCAATTCTGCGCCTGCCAGCTTCAACGAGCCCAATTATCCAGCAGCACTCCTATTTGCAACGACACTGCAAAAAAATGCAGTGAAACTGCAAATTATGCTTTACTGCTTTCCGCTGCGCGCGTACCCAAGATTGCAAAGCAGGCCCGGTCCGCATGTCCAACCGAATCGTCCGCGCATTGGAGAAGCTAATGCTCAATCTCGAACAATCGGGTTTTGACGATCCCGCCGCCGCAAAACTTGAGGCGACGAGAGCCCGGTCGCTTGCGGATGATTTGGATAGCCTTCTAGCTGGCACGTTCCCATTCAGAGATCGGCTTGCCAAAGCGCCGCTGATTGAGCGTTGGAAGGTCGTCGCAGCCCGAGTGCCGGTTTTGCACGGGGTGGCAATTAATCACTCATCCGCCAGCGGCCCGATTTCAATGTTCACTACCGCTCCACTGGTGGTTGCGGCCGAGGGTCAGCGCTGGATTAGATGCGGCGATGGCTTTTGGCGGCTTGGAGGCATGGAGGATGGGAAGCACTTCCCACGGAACGAGCCGAGTCCTCATCTCCGGGAGTGGAGCTGATGCTCTTGTTCGACAATGCCGGACTGGCTGACGCCGCGGCGGCGTGGGCGGAGATCGAAAAGCTCGAGGCACTAGCTCACGACCTACGAAGGATGCTGCGGGGCGACGGCCCATCATCCGGTGAACTGGACGCTGCGCCCCTGATCTCATCTTGGATCGCGGTCGACCGCGAAGTGCCCGCCTTAGTCGGTAAGGTTGGCAATCATCCCATTCTTCATGGGCCACGCACAGTCCAAACCAGTGAGGTCGTGGTCTGGAACGTCCACAAAGGGTGGGTGCGAACAAGCTCTCGCTACTACAAACTGGGAGAGGTTTTCGGACCGAAGAAGTCGCCAACGGGTGGAACATGACGCGAATTCTGGTCCTTTCAGATCTCCACCAGGAATTCACCCGAGGTCCTCTCGTTGCGTCGACGCAGCTGTTTCTGCCGAAACCAGTTGCCGACGACATCGATGTTGTCGTTATCGCTGGGGACGTCGATGTTCCGGCAGTTCGCTCGCTGGAATGGATTGCCCGCAACTTCTCCAGGGTTCCGGTGGTCTATGTCCTTGGAAATCACGATTACTACCAGTTTCAAACCGCTGGAAAATCGCCTCCCACAGAAATGCAAACCTATTTGCAGGTTCTCGAGAGCGCACGTGATCGGGCGAAGGAACTGGGTATTCATCTCCTCGAGAATGACACAGTGGAGATAGCTGACACTCGCTTTATTGGCGCCACCCTATGGACGGACTTCCGGCTGACTTACAACCCTCCAATCTTTGAGAGAATGCGCGTCGCCCAAGGTCGCAATGGGATGAACGACTACCGTCGTATCAAGCGTCCCTCGCAGCGACATCCCGAGCAACGGCGGCCGATGCGCCCGATCGATACCATCAATCTTCACATTGGCTCTCTAAATCATATTTGGGCGGCGCTCAGAGAGCCGTTCGCGGGCGCAAAAGTCGTCGTGAGCCATCATGCGCCACACCCGATGTCGCTCCCCTCTCAGAACTTTGGTAGCCTGGATCACTGTTACGCAAGCGACCTGACTCCAACGCTCCTCCGGCCCGACGCGCCGGATCTGTGGATCCACGGTCACGTCCATAAAAGCTCGGATTACGTGATCGGCAAAACGAGGATCGTTGCCAATCCGCGGGGGTACCGCTTTACCCAGGACGGGTACGCGCAAGGCTTCGATCCAGATTTAGTCGTCGAGGTCTAGCGGTGAGGATCTGGCTGTTCAGCGACCTTCACCTCCGGCATGCCGGTATTCCGCGAAGTGTTGTTCTTCCCCCTGTACGAGCCGATCTTGCCATTTGTGCGGGTGACCTCATCGAGGGTGACCCCGAAGGCGGTGTGTCGTGGTTGGCGCGTTACGTAAGACCGCAAATGAGAGTGGTCTATATTTTGGGCAACCACGAGTTTTACCACCATGACGCCAGCATGCAGCGCCTAAAAGACAAGGCGAAACAGATTGCGGCGCAGTCGGAGATAGACCTCCTCGACAACGACTTCGTCGACATCGGCGACATTCGCATTTTCGGCAGCACGCTGTGGTCCGACTTCGATTTTTTTGGACGTGGAGACGAGTCACGCCGTCAACGAGATATGGCGTGGAGCGAGCTGTGGATGAACGACTTCAGGCTCATCCGGCCAGAAGAGAACTCACGGGAGCTTTGGAGTGCAACTCGGGCACGGAGGGAGCATCTCATCTCCCGCACATGGCTCGAGACCGCCATGTCTGACGCCGCTGATCGGCGTAAAGTTGTCGTGACTCACAACGCCCCGTACCGTGGCTCGGTCGCAGCCAAATTCCGCAATGATCCACTGACCTCGGCATTTGTCAGCGATCTGTCGATCACGATCGAAAGGCATCAGCCGGAGCTTTGGATTCATGGCCATACTCACACCTCATTTGACTATCGGGCGGGAACGACGAGGGTGATCTGCAACCCGCGGGGGTACAGGGGCGAGAATACGTCTGGGTTCGATCCTGCGATGGTGATCGAGATTTAGATTTCCACCGAGCTATGGCCGCCCAACTCGCTGGA
Organism: Devosia sp. FJ2-5-3; assembly: GCF_029201545.1. NCBI lineage: Bacteria > Pseudomonadati > Pseudomonadota > Alphaproteobacteria > Hyphomicrobiales > Devosiaceae > Devosia > Devosia sp. FJ2-5-3. The sequence goes on from NZ_CP104007.1 coordinate 3,843,016, forward strand.
CTTTCCTTCAATCTGAAATAGCAATGCTCGGGTATAGCCGCACGCGGGTCGGCATTTTAATCCAGTCCACGCTATGTCAGAATTTGGAAAGCCCGGCCTTACAAGAGCTCAGCGGCAACGCGGCGGCCGGTATAATGGGATGCTAACAAATCTTCCGCCACGGCTGCAGGATGAGGCTCAGGCCATTTTGTGGAGGCATGATCCCGAAGCTGACATCATCTTCGAGCTTCCGTTTGATGAGACCTTCGCCATCAGTGCCGTACACGCTGGGAGAAGGACGAATACGGTAATTTCGGCTACACACTCGGACGCACTGGTTATTCGTTCTCCATAAGATTCCAGACGCTTTGCATGTCTCGCCCTGTCGCCCAGGCCCCAACTGCGGCCTTATCTGCGCAGGCTGCCTCGATGGGGTCACGGCTGACGCGGAACTCCCGGTCGACCAGATAGCCAAGGACGATGCAATCGCTGTCATAGAGGCCCAGGATGGCATTCTCGCGTTGCGCGACGATGCGCACCAGCAGGGCCTCGAGATCGCGCCCCTGCCAGACCGCAGTGCCATAGTCTGCCAGAACGTCCTCGGTACCGGTGAAGACCCATTTATTGGTGATCAACTGGCGGAGATGCCCCTGGGTCTGCGGGAAGTTGGTAGCCAGGGTCTCGGACTTCCCGGTCTGTAAATAGGCACGCACCATGTCGGCTATGTCCTTCTGCGCACCAATGGCACGCTCTTCATACTCGGCGCGCAACTGGTCCTGGCGCTGCTGCAGTTCGGAGCGTTGGTCAGCCGACTTTGCGGCAAGCAGGGCAACTGCAGCCTCCGCCTGCTGCGCCTGCAGCGCACTTTCCTGCGCAATGCGCAAAACCTCGGCCTCGATTTCATCGGCCTCAACCCAAATGGGGGATACCGTGAAGGAGACGTCGGCCTTGCTGAGGGCTTCCAAGAGGGAGCGCAGATCCTCGGCCTTGGCGTAGATACCCGAGCACTGCCCGCGCTGCGCAGCGACAAAGGCCTGGTCAGCCGACATCGGCGCACCAAAGCGCGGCTCTGCGAACTGGAACGCAATGCTGTCTGCACGCTTTGCCAGACTGTCGGCATGGGGCTGCAACGTCTCGACGGCAGGACAAATGCCGCCCTGCCCTCGCGTCAGCTGCAGCAGGCCAAAGCCTTGCAAGGTGCGGTTGTCAATCCGGCCCGCGATCGAATTGGCCTCGGCGGTCAGCCGATCGGCCTCACGCAGGGCGTCACTGCCCGACACAGTGACGAAGGATTTGAAGCGACCGTCTTCGAAAGCTGAGATCAGAGGATGCGCAACACTCGGCGACAGGGCGAGAAAATCGCCACGGCGGAGCACGGCAAGGTCGGCGGTCTGCAACGGTGCATTGCACTGGGTGACATCGAGCTGACCGATGCCCGCCTCCACCAGCTGCTGCCGCGCCATGAGCAGGGCAACAGGGTTTTCCGGCGCGGGGTGTAGCCAGCACAGGCTGGCCACGCCGCCGTCGATGCGCAGATTGCCCAGAAGGTCATAGACCAGGTGGGGTGCAGCGCTGTTGCGCAGCACTAACAGATCGTCAGCATCGCCTTCGAGCAGGGCAGTATTGGCTTGCGTCAGCGCGAGGCCGTTGTCGGACAAATCAGCGGTGGCAACCCGGGTGCGGGCCGTCTGCTGGCTGATGAAGTCGGCCTGATTTTGCGCCAAATCCATCGCCACAAGCTGCTCGCGAGCAAGCTTGAGGGTGCGAACGGTCTCAGCCGAGGCTGGGCCCACGAGGGCTGTTTCGACCACCATCTGAAGATCAACGGCGCTCAGGATGTCGTCCGCCGTCACATTGGCGGCAATATGCGCCAGCAAAAAGTCGTTGATGCCCGTCAGTTCCTCGCCCGCCAGGGCGACGGAATTGGCGAGAGCGGTGTTATTGGTCTGGAGACGCTGCGCATTGGCGCTGGCATAGGCCGGATCGCCTTCGACCAGTGCCGCCAGGCTGTCGTGCAGAAGCTGCAGATCGGGCAAAGAAGGCGCGCCCATCGAGGCCTTCAAGCGCGTCAGGCCGCGCGCAACGCCAATCGGATCGGCAAATTTTCCGCCAGCCGCGGCAAAGCTGTCGATGGAGTCGACCAGACGCTCGGCGTCCGCAATCGCAGTGTCGAGCGCGAGGGATGCATTGGCAAGCTGGGCATCCGCAACATCAAGCTGCTCCGCCGACACGTTCTGTGCCTTGTAGGCAGCGGCAAAGCTTGTCACTTCGGCTTCCAGGCCCATGCGCTCCAGCGAGACGCGAGCCTCGGCCTGAGCGGCAGTGATGTGCTCGGCATTGCCGTCTGCCAGTGCCGCGGTCAGTGTTTCGCTGAGCGGCAGAAGCGCCGGAACATATTTCGAGGTCACATTGCGGCTGACATAGGCCAGCACGAAGTCATTGAGCATTTCTGCCTGACGCCGTGCTTCGAGGACCGCCGTCTGCTCTGCCTGCTGACGTGCGTCGGCCATTGCCGTCCGGGCCGAAACATAGGCGGTGTCGGCGTCAAGCAAGGCTTGCAGCGCCGAAGCATGCTGCTTGATGCGCGCCACATCCTCCACTTCTGCAGCATTGCGAAGGGCAACGATTTCGCGGGCCACTTCAAGGCCCTTCTCGAAGGTTGCTCCCTGCGCCCCGTAGGCTTCGACATCGCTCAGCAGGCCCGAGGCAGTTGCCTTGGCATCGACCAGTGCCAACCTGCTGGCTTCTGCGGCGATGGCTGCCTGTGCGGACATCAGGCCGGCATCGGCCTGATCGCCATACTCCCCGATCTGCGCTAGCAACTCGTCCGCCTGCTGGCGTTTGTCGCCGGCGAGGTGATCAACTTTCACATTGGCTGCGCATGCGGTTATCGCGTCGTCCCATTTCTGGGCGCCAACCAGTTCGCCACACCGCCCGGCCTGCAGATGCAGCTCGATAAACAGCATGTCATCGGCCAGATCATTGACCTCCGCCCGAATTGTCGATGCGTCGGTGGAGGGCCGACCCATTGTCCCATGGAGCAGTTGTGCAAGCTGCATCTGCTTTTCGGCCAGCTGCGCCTTGCCTTCGGCGAGACCGCGCTCCGCACCAGCAAGCGCGGCTTCGAGAGCAAGGGCTGCGGCTGCATCAGCCGGTTCGGCGCGAGCGGCAGCGTAACAAGACGCCAGCGCATTGCCCCATTCCTTGGCCTGGGTGGTGGAAAGGCACTGCGCTACTGCTGCTTCAGCTGCGGCCAACTGGGCCATGTCGGCATCAAATGTCGCCTTGTCAGCTACGCCTGAACTGACGAAGGCCTGATAGGAGGTAGCGTCGGCAAAACCCTTGGTTTGCGCAGCTCGGAAAGTGGCAAAAGTGGCGAAGCCGCCTTCCTTGGCGTCGATGAAGTCAGCGCGGTTGGCGAAGCCCCCGGCCTCAGCCTCGTTCACTTCGTCCAGGCTGCGCCAACCTTCGGAGGCGCGCCACTCGAGGTCGTAAAGCTGATTTTCTTCAAAGTTGCCCGGCACGCGGAAAGCCGCCTGATATGCCGCAATCGCGGCGCGGGTCCCGGGACCGGTCGCGCCATCGACGGCCATGTTGTAGAAGCCGAGTGATTTCAATGCTGTCTGCGCGCGGGTATAGAATTCAATCTCATAGGCCCGCTGGGCTGCGCGTGCTGCCTGTTCGGCGGCCTGCTGCTGCTGGGCCTGCTGCGCCTGCTGCCGTTTCATCTGATCGTTCTGGACGCCCTGCCGGATCATCTCCCCAGCAATGCCGAAGAACAAGTCGACCTCGCGCTGCGCCTGAGCTGGCTGAAGAATAGAGATACACAACACAACGGCAACAGCCGCAGGCGTCAAAGCCTTCGGAATCATATGCAGAGCCCCCACGGCAATTTACGCGTATTACGAACTACATGAGACAAATAAAGGCAATGGGTTGGATCTACAAAAACTTAAATTGGTCAACAGAGTGCATCTCGCTCGAAGGGTTATAGCTCGGGCTTGGTAATTGAGGGCGGTCATCCAGTTTCGCGGCGATCCTCCTGCCCTGAAGCCCGCACCAAGTACCGGAACTGATCGGGCTCCAAGTGGGGCCACTACCTTCATCGTCAATTCTCTTTCTGAGCTTGCCGGCCTTCCGCAGGAAGGGAGCTGAAGCGGTGCCGCTTTGGCGAAAGGCGAAAAGCCCGATAATCCCGTCTGATATCAAGCGCGAAAAACAATGCCCAAAATACGCCCATGCAAACCCGTAGACCGCGATCAATTGGTGGACATCTAGGAAGCCGCCTCGCGGGTGGGTGACTTGTTTCTCACTGAAAGCGCTATTGAGGAACAGAAAGCTCTCGTGCGCGACGTGTAGGAGAAACCCCGCATTCGCGATGGCAACGTGTTCGCGAACGCAGGTGAGGACATCCTGGATCGGTTGCCGGCTGGGGACATGGTAGAGTGGATCCATGCTGGCCAGCATGGGCAGTATTCTCTACAAAACCCCGCTATGTGATTGAGCTGGCCAGTATCGTGGCCGTTGAAGAGATAGGTAGCGGCGACCCAAACTCGGCCAGGGGCTACCCGTGCCAGCCTATCCGCCACTGCGATGTCGTCCGGGATTTTTCCAGCCTGGGGATGACAATCATCGCCAGACCCTCGGCGTGCTCGACGAGGTCCTGGAACTCAAGAAAGCATTCGCCCTTTGGGGCCCGCCGATTTCCTAGCGTCAAAAGGGCGCTCAGACGGCCGTAACCGGCTCGATCTATCGGGTAGACGGCCACATCGGATGTCTTGTCGGAAAAAACCAATCGCGTACCGACAATGAGCCTAAAATCGGGATACTGTCCGGCAATATCCTTTGCCGCCGCAAACGCGCGCACCACCCTAGATAGACTGTTCCGGTCGCATATGCCGATCCCTGAAAGCCCCATCCCGGCAGCCTGCCCAACCATCTCAAACGGGTGAGATGCCCCGCGTAGAAAGCTGAAATTGGTGGCCGCAAGGAGCTCGGCATACGGCGTTGCCGCCTGCGGGCGCGGAACAAGCATGGCTGACTCTTGGTGAATGACGTTCCGCTTATGTTCTCATTCCGAAAGGGAATGAGAGTCAAAATCGCCGATTTTCGGTCGGGCATTCTTGACCGCGACCGGGTCGAGGCCATGCTCAGGACACTGCTGGCAGGCCGGGCGGCTGATCTTGAAATCCTCGGCTTCACGGATGCAGGGGCCGCCGACGACCTCGCTACGGCCACCAGCATGCTGTCGGATGCAGTGGTGAAGTACGGCTCTATGACCAATTGGCTGTGTTCAGCACCGGGACGCTCGGGCTGGATGCAGCAACCCGGCGGATGGTGGAGGTCACGCTGCAGGCGCTGTTCGTTGATACGCAGGCACTAATAGCGGAACATCGTCCGGAGATTTAAGCCTTGGCCAGCAGGCTGGTGGAGAACAAAGTGCTCTCAAGCGTTGCGCAAGCCGATAGTGTTTGCGAATCCGCAGAGATAACGGGAAGCGCTTCCCCCGGGCAGCTCTGCTATCGGGCTTCCGGGCCCAAGCGTTATAACGCCAAGGTAAGATTTCGCCCATCGTTCGCTTCCATCCACGTTGTAGGCCGCGCCATGCTTCGCTTTGTCTCCTGCCTTGCCGCACTCCTTCTCATTGTCGCCCCGGCCCGGGCGGAGACGGCCATTGTCGCCGTCGCCGCCAATTTCACTGCCGTGGCCGAAGAACTGGCGGGCCTGTTCGCGGACGAGACCGGGCATGAGATTGTCTTGAGCTTTGGGGCGACCGGGGCGCTTTATGCCCAGATCAGCCAGGCTGCGCCTTTCGACGTTTTACTCGCCGCCGACACCACGCGACCGCAACTGGCGATCGATGAGGGGCATGGGGTTGCGGGCAGTTTCTTCGTTTATGCCCAAGGCCGGCTGGCGCTTTATGGGCCGGGCCGGGACATGAGCCCTGGCGCGGGGGCTCTCGAGGCCAGGTTCGAACGCGTCGCCATTGCCGACCCGCACGCGGCCCCTTATGGCAAAGCGGGTGTCGAAACGCTCACCGCGCTTGGCCTTTATGACGCCATAGAACCCAAAATCGTGTGGGGCGAGAATATTTCCCAGACCCTGCAATTTGTCGAAAGCGGCAATGCCGAGCTCGGCTTTGTGGCGGCGAGCCAGGTGCTCGGCAAGACCGATATCTGGCTGGTGCCGGAGGAATTTCACGCGCCGATTGCCCAAGGGGCGGTGCTGTTGAGGCACGGTGAGAGTAATCCGGCCGCCGTGGCGTTTCTGGAATTTTTGCGGAGTGAGGCGGCTGTGGGGGTGATCGAGGATGCGGGGTATTCGGTGCCTTAATTTTTCCCGAGGTCATTCCCGCGGAAGCGGGAACCAATGTTGAACGGGGGTCCCGCTTTCGCGGGGATGACACGGTGAATTGTTACTTCATCGCGTTCAAAAAGCGCCCCTTGCAGGAAGTCCCGGCGCAGGTGATGGCTAGGCGATGAGTTTTGAAACCCTGCTTGCCCCGATTACGCTGACCATCGCACTGGCCGCGACGGTGACGGCAATTCTGCTGATCGTCGGGACGCCGATCGCCCTGTGGCTGGCGCGGAGCAAAAGCGCGGGCACCACCATCATCGGCGCGCTGGTCACCTTGCCATTGGTGCTGCCGCCGACAGTGCTCGGCTTTTATCTGCTGCTGGCGCTCGGCCCTTTCGGTCCGGGGGGCGCACTGGCCGGGCTCTGGGGCGCGCGGACCCTCGCTTTTTCATTCCCCGGCCTCGTCATCGGCTCGGTGATTGCCTCTCTTCCCTTCATGGTGCAGCCGCTGCGAAACGCCTTTGCGGCAATCGAAACCGAAGTCATCGAGGCGGCGGAAACGCTGGGGGCGCGGCGGTGGGCGCTGTTTTTCCGCGTGTTGCTGCCGCTGGCGCGGCCCGGCTATCTCGTCGGCGGGATCATGGCCTTTGCCCATACGATCGGCGAATTTGGCGTGGTACTCATGATCGGCGGCAATATTCCGGGGCAGACCAAAGTGCTCTCCATCGCCATCTATGATTTCGTCGAGCGGCTCGAATGGGACAAGGCCCATGTGCTGGCCGGCGGCATGGTGATCTTCGCCTTTTTCGTCGTCTTTTCGACGCTCATGGTCAATCGCAAGTCCATGGGCCCACTGGGCTAGAGCAAACAAAGCATTTTGCGTGGGAACGGCCATTCGAGCGTAGCTCTCAAGGCCTTCGCACCTCAAATCGCTCCACCGGAGCGCTTTGCCCGTTCCGGTCGGCGCGAAGTTGACTACTAACATGTTAGTTGTTAGGCAGGCTCAAACGCCCTTCTGGAGCACTCCATGCCCGCCATCGACAAGATCCTGACCATCGAGGAAATGATGAGGGTGGCGCGTCGGCGCGTGCCAAAAATGTTCTTCGAATATGCCGATAGCGGCTCTTATACGGAGAGCACCTACCACGACAATGAGAGCGATTTCGCCAAGATCAAGCTCAACCAGAAGGTGGCGGTGAACCTTGAGGGGCGCAACCTCAAGACCACAATGCTGGGCAAGGAAATCACCATGCCCGTCGCCATCGCCCCGGCGGCGACCGGCGGCATGCAGACCGCCGATGGCGAGATCAAGGCGGCAAAGGCGGCCGAAAAATTCGGCATCCCCTTTTCGCTCTCGACCATGAGTGTCTGCTCGATCGAGGACATCGCCGAGAACACGACCGCGCCCTTCTGGTTCCAACTCTATGTCATGCGCGACCGCGAATTCATCTATCGGCTGATCGACCGCGCCAAGGCGGCGAATTGTTCAGCGCTGATTTTGACGATGGATCTGCAGATCCTCGGCCAGCGCCACAAGGACATCAAGAACGGGCTTTCCACCCCGCCAAAGTTTACCCCCTATTCGATCTGGCAGATGATGCAGCACCCGCTCTGGTGCGCGCGCATGCTGGGCACCAAGCGGCACACTTTCCGCAATATTGTTGGCCATGTAAGCGGTGATCACGACCTCGCTTCGCTCTCGGCCTGGACGGCCAGCCAGTTCGACCCGACGCTGAACTGGGGCGATGTGCGCTGGATCAAGGAGCGTTTCGGCGGCCCGGTGATCGTCAAGGGCGTGCTCGACGCCGATGACGCGCAGGCGGCGATCGACAATGGTGCCGATGCTGTCATCGTCTCCAACCATGGCGGCCGCCAGCTCGATGGCGCGCCCTCCACCATTCGCGTGCTGCCCGAGATCGTCGATCGCGTCGGCCACAAGACCGAGGTCTATATCGACAGCGGCGTGCGCTCCGGCCAGGACGTGGTGCGGGCGCTTGCCTATGGCGCCAAGGCCGCCTTTATCGGCCGCGCCATGCTCTACGGCCTCGGCGCCGGCGGCGAAGCGGGCGTCACCCGCGTGCTCGAGATCATCCGCAAGGAACTCGACACGACGATGGCGCTCTGCGGCGAGCGCGACGTGCACAATATCGGCCTGCACAATATCTATTCGAACGACATCCCGCCGAGGAATGCGCCGAAGCCGCGGGCTTAGCGGGCAATTCCTTCCCCTCCCCACGGAGGTTCGGCTCTTTGGCTCCCTCCCCCTTATGGGGAGGGTAGCAGAGCTTGGGCCATCAGGCCCTAGCGGCGCTGGGGTGGGGGATCTGCCTGCTGCGCCAGAATTACACCCCCACCCTCGGTCCCTCCCCACAAGGAGGAGGGAGGCGATGGAGCAGATAAGTCTATTCATTGCATGGCCCCCCAACCACCGGGCTGCCCTCGGGCTTGACCCGAGGGTCTCTATCCGCGCGCACCGACGCAATGGCGGCTCTCTAAGTGGCCCTCGGGTCGAGCCCGAGGGAAGCCGGAGCTGGTGGAAGATCCAGGCAAGTGCCATCGAACATACAAAAAAAGGCCCCCGCATTGCTGCGGGGGCATTTCGCATTCATTCAATCCTCAGGCGCCGAGGACGGCTTCCTTGGGCACTTCGAGTTCGCGCCAGCGGATGCAGGCGACGAGGCGCCCGCCTTCCAGCGTTTCGAGCGGGGGGCGGATCTCGGCGCAGCGCGGCTGGGCGAAGCGGCAACGCGTGCGGAAAGTGCAGCCCGAGGGCGGATTGATGGGCGAGGGAATTTCGCCCTTCAAGGCATCGATATTGCGCAGCCTTGCCAGTTTCGGATCGGGGATCGGCACGGCAGTGAGAAGCGCCCGCGTATAGGGATGCTTTGGGTCCTCATAGATCTCGTCGCCGGTCGCGAGTTCGACGATGCGCCCCAGATAGAGCACGAGAATGCGGTCCGAGACGTGCCGCACCACCGAGAGATTGTGCGAGATGAAGATCAGCGTCAGCCCGAACTCGTCCTTGAGCTCGGACAAGAGATTGAGGATCTGCGCCTGGATCGACACGTCGAGGGCCGAAACCGGCTCGTCGCAGACGATGAGTTTTGGCTCGGTGATCAGCGCGCGGGCAATGCCGATACGCTGCGCCTGACCGCCCGAGAACTCGTGCGGATAGCGGTTGATCATCTCGGGCAGGAGGCCGACGGCCGCCATGATCTTGAAGACGCGGGCGCGCCGCTCTTCCTTGTTGAGCTCGGGCTTGAGCGTGCGCAGGGGATCTTCGATGATCTCGCCCACGGTCATGCGCGGATTGAGCGAGGCCAGTGGATCCTGGAAGATGATCTGGAGGTCGGCGCGACGCTTGCGCATGTCCTCCGCCGGGATTTTGGTCAGGTCCTGGCCCAGCCAGAGGACCTGCCCCTCGTCCGGCGCGATCAGCTGCAGGATGCAGCGGCCGAGGGTGGACTTGCCACAGCCGCTTTCGCCCACAATGCCCAGCGTCTCGCCCTTCTTGACGGAGAAGTTGATATCTTCCAGCGCGGTCAGCTTTAGCTTTTTGGAAAAGAGGCCGGTGGCGATGGAAAAGGTTTTCTTGAGATCCTTGATCTCGATGAGATTGGCGGGTGCCGGGGTCATCACGCCACCTTTCCGTATTTCAGCGGGCCTTCGTAGAAGCACGCCTTTTCGCGGCCGTCGGCGGTCGGCGCCAGTGGCGGGCGCTCTTCGAGGCAGCGGTCAAAGCAGAAGGCGCAGCGCGGATTGAACGAACAGCCCTTGGGCAGGTTTTCAAGGCTCGGCGGCAGACCCTGAATCGGGTCGAGCCGCTCGGCGCGCTTGGCGATATGCGGGGTCGAGTGCAAGAGGCCCAGCGTATAGGGGTGGCGCGGATCGTAAAAGAGTTCGTCGACCGTCCCCTTCTCCACCGCGCGGCCGCCATACATCACCATCATGCGGTCAGCCACGCCCGCCACCACACCCAGATCATGGGTGATGATCACGAGCGAAGTACCAAAGTCGTCGGTGAGGGTCTTGAAGAGGTCGAGCATCTGCGCCTGCACCGTCACGTCGAGCGCCGTGGTCGGCTCGTCGGCGATGAGGATCTTCGGCTGGCAGAGGAGCGCCATGGCGATCATGACGCGCTGGCGCATGCCGCCCGACATTTCGTGCGGATAGGCATTGGCGCGCTTGGCCGGTTCGGGGATGCCGACGCGCTCGAGCATTTCGACAGCCGTGCGGACCGCCTTGGCATTGTCGAAGCCGCGGTGCTTGACCAGAACCTCGGCCAGCTGGGTTTTCACCTTGAGGCTGGGGTTGAGAGAGGTCATCGGGTCCTGGAAGATCATGGCAATGTCCTTGCCACGAATCTTGTCGAGCTTGGACTTTTCCATGCCGACCAGATTGACGTCGCCGAGCATGGCCTTGCCGCTGGTGCGGCCATTCTTGGCCAGAAGGCCCATGATGGACAAAAAGGCCTGGCTCTTGCCGGAGCCGGATTCCCCCACGACGGCGAGGGTTTCTCCGGCTTCGAGGGCGAAGTTGAGATTGTTGACCGCGTGCACCTCGCTCTCGTGGAGGGCGAAGGTGACGCCGAGGTCCTGGACATCAAGAACTTTGGTCATCAGCGATCCTTGGGGTCGAGCGCGTCGCGCAGGCCGTCCCCGATATAGGTGAGACAGAGCAGCAGGGTGATCAGCACGCCTGCGGGCGCCAAAAGCATCCAGGGCAGCACTTCAGCCACCGGCGCACCGGCGGAGATCAGCGTGCCGAGCGAAGTCTGCGGCTCCTGCACACCAAGGCCGAGATAGGAGAGGAAGCTCTCGGCGATGATGATCTCGGGGATGGTCAGGGTTGCATAGATCACCACCGGACCCGTCAGATTGGGCACGATATGGCGCATGATGATGGTGAAGGGTTTGGCGCCGCCGGCCTTGGCGGCCTCGACGAATTCCTTCTCCTTGAGCGAGAGGGTCTGCCCGCGCACGATACGCGCCATGGTCAGCCATTCGATACAGCCAATGCCAACGAAGAGCAGCACCGGATTGCGGCCGAACATGACCATCAGGATGATGACGAAGAGAATGTAGGGCAGCGCATACATGACGTCGACGATGCGCATCATGATGGCGTCGACCCGGCCGCCGAAATAGCCGGCCACCGCGCCATAGACGACGCCGATGCTGACCGACACGACCGTCGCGACAAAAGCCACGGTCAGGCTCATCTGCGTGCCCTGGAGCACGCGGGCGAGCATGTCGCGCCCGTTCTGGTCGGTGCCGAAATAGTGCCCGACTTCGAAATTGGGCGGCTTGCGGATATTGGACCAGTCGACCTGGGAATAGCCCCAGGGCACGAAATAGGGCCCGATATAGGCGATCAGGATGATGAGCACCACGAGGCCGATCGAGATGACGGCAGCCTTGTTGCGCACGAGACGGCGAACCGCATCCTGGGTGAGCGAACGCCCCTTGGGCGGATCGAGTTTTTCCAGCTGCTGCGCGTAAGCGGTCAGAACCTGGTCTTTTCCGGTGATCCCAGCCATCAGCGGTACCTCACCTTGGGATCGAGCCAGGCATAGACGAGGTCGACGATCAGATTGAGAGCGAGAATGATGAACATGTAGAGAATGGTCGTTCCCAGAACGATGCCATAGTCGCGGTTGAGCGCGGCCTGGACGAAATATTTGCCGATCCCGGGGAGCCCGAAAATCTGTTCGACGGCCAGCGAGCCGGTGAGCAGATATGAGAGGCCCGGCCCGAGATAGGAGACGACGGGCAGCAGCGCCGGCTTGATCGCGTGGCGCGCCATGACCAGACGCTCACCCAACCCCTTGGAGCGGGCGGTGCGCACATAATTGGTGCCCAGCACTTCGATCATCGAGCCGCGCATGAGCCGGCTGATGCGCGCGGCATGGGGCCAGGCGAGCACCGTGACGGGCAAGACTAGGTGCCAGATGGAGCCATTGACCCAGCCACCCGCCGGCAACCAGCGCAGATAGACGCCGAACCAGAGCTGCAGCAGCGCAGCCATGAGGAAATTGGGAACCACAACACCCAGCATCACCGCCAGGACCAGCACGTAATCGGGCCATTTGTTCTGGTTCACGGCCGCGACCATGCCAGCCAGCATGCCGATGGCGGTGGCAATGACAAAGGCGGTCAGCGCCATGGTCAGGGTGAACGGAAAGCCGATGCGGATCAGATCGGAAACGTTGAAGCCGTCGATCACCATGGAGGGACCGAGGTCACCCTGGAGCAGGCGCCCGATATAGATGAAATACTGCATGACCAGCGGCTGGTCGAGATTGTAGTGGGCGCGCAGATTGGCCAGCACGGTGGGCGGCAGGGCACGTTCGCCGTCAAACGGGCCACCCGGCGCCAGGCGCAGGATAAAAAAGCAGACTGTCACGGCGATCAGCGCAATCGGGATCGCCGAAAGCACGCGCCGGAAGGCGTAGGATAGCATTTGGTGAGAACTCCTTGGCCGGGGCGCCGGGGCAAAAAGGGCCGGTCACGCACGGACAAAAGAACCGTGGGGGCCAATCTGGCCCCCACGATCTGGTTTTTATCCGCTTATTCCGACTTCGAGAGCCAGCGGGTGCGGAAGATGTTCTTGGGGTTCGCTTCGAAGCCCGAGATCTTGGGCGATACGACGTCCTTGGACACGTACCAGTAGATCGGGATCGCGGCGAATTCGTCCATGGCGATCTTTTCAGCGTCGGCAAGCAGCTTGCCGCGGGCTTCGAGATCGAGCTCGGTCGAGGCCTGGACCATCAGGGCATTGAACTCTTCGTTCGCATAGCGCCCGTAATTGTTGCCCCAGTTCATCGTGCCGGCCTGATCGACGCCCTTCTTGAGGAGGTCGAGCGTGTTGGACGGATCATTGTAGTCGAGCAGCCAGCCGGCACGGCCGATCTGGAAGTCACCGGCGCGCAGGGCGTCGTAGTGAACGGCCGTTTCAGCGTTGAACAGCTCGATCTTGATGCCGAGCGGCTCCCACATGGCGGCGAGCGCCACGGCGATACGCTGGTGGTTGTCGTTGGTGTTGTAGCGCAGCTGCAGGGTCAGCGGATTGTCCGGGCCGTAGCCGGCTTCGGTCATCAGCGCCTTGGCCTTTTCGACGCGCTCTTCATAAGGCGTGTCGGCCCATGCCGGGTGATAGGCGTTTTCGACATAGTTGGACGTGCCCGGGGGCACCCAGCCATAGGCCGGCAGTTCGCCGGTGCCCAGGATATCGGGGCCGATCACGTCACGGACGACGGTGGTCGAAAGCGCTTCGCGAATGCGGACGTCGGAGAGGACCTGGCCTTCTTCCTGGTTCATCACGTAGTAGTAGATGCCCAGGAACGGGGTGACGTGTGCTTCACCCGGCAGGTTGTCCTGCAGCCACTGGTACTGGTCGGACGGGAAGTCGGTCAGGATGTCGAATTCACCGGCGCGGTAGCGGTTGAGCGCTGCAGCCTGATCTTCGAGAACATGGTAGTAGACTTCATCGATCTGCACATTGGCAGCGTCGTAATAGTCGGCGTTCTTTTCCGAACGGACATAAGAGCCCGGCAGCCATTCCTTGACCAGGTACGGGCCGTTGCCGACGATGTTCTCGACCTTGGTCCAGTTGTCGCCCAGCTCTTCGACGAGATGCTTCGGCACCGGATAGGCGGTGTAGTGGGTCAGCGCCTCAAGGAAGAAGGGAGTCGAGGCTTCGAGGGTGATCTCGAGCGTCTTGTCGTCGATGGCCTTGACGCCGAGCTCGTTGAAATCGGTGATTTCGCCGGAGTTGATGGCTTCCGCGTTCTTGATCGGGAACTGCAGGTAAGCGTAGTCAGCCGCGGTCGCGGGATTGAACAGGCGCTGGAAGGCGAAAACGAAGTCGCCAGCGGTCACCGGTGTACCGTCGGACCAGGCAATGCCGTCGCGCAGCTTGAAGGTGTAGACCGTGCCGTCCTCGGAAATTTCCCAGCTCTCGGCCTGGCCCGGAATGGCTTCGGCAGACGGGCTCTCGGTCAGCAGGCCTTCGATATAGTCGCCGATGACACGATTTTCCCAGTCGCCGGAAGCTTTGTGGGGGTCGAGGGTGCCGGGATCGCCACCATTGTGCAGCTGCAGCGTCACCGCAGAAGCGGAGGTGCTCATCATTAGTGCCATGGCGCCCGCGGTCGCTACCGCCTTGAAGGCTGTGGTGAACTTCATTCTCGTCCCATCTCCATGTGGAAATCATCATTGTTGCTATCCGCATTTTAAGATGCGGATTAGTTGCTCCAGCCAACGGTTAAACCCATTGGTCAAGATCGGTGGACGGTATCGTGGTAAAGCGTCCACTGACAAGCAAAAGATTGACCTAAGCGTCAAGACCACCCGGCCTGTGAATATTTCGCCCTAAAAAGACCAAGATCAGCGCTGCTGCAACCGCCGGATCGGCACTTGCGGTCACAATTACGACAGCCGTGCGGAACCACAGATCGACCTGACTGGACAGGGCAGGACAGAAATGAAGGGCCGGAAATGCGGCGGGGACTGCAGGCTGACCTGCTGATCGCCCGAATTAAACGAGCAACATCAGTGCTATAAAGACTAGAGCTGCGACAAGACCCGCCCATGCCAGTGCCAGGAAGCCGTCTCTTGCGGTGATGGCGAGCGCATAGAGTGCGATGACCGAGGCCGCAGCGGTCGAGGTGAAGGGCACGAATTCCAGGACCGGCATGATGAGGCCGACCATGACGCAGATCGCGGCGCCGGCCCGGCGCAGCGGCGGGGCCACCAGCATTCCGGCGCGTGGCTTGACGAGGCTGTCCGCGCCGCGTCCGAGGGGCTTGAGGAATTTGAGCAGCTTTTCGACATGGCGGCCGGGAATGCTCCTCTGGGTCAGCCAGCGCGGCAGCCACATGGCCTTACGTCCCAGCGCAATCTGGCCTGCTACCAGGACCGTATGAAGCCCGGTGAGCGTCGGAACACCGGGAATAATGCTGAGGGGCGAAATGACGACAAGCGCGGGAATGAGCAGGAGGGGCCCGGCGGCGCGCCGGCCGACGATTTGCTGGATCAGCCCGATGGAGATGCCATCCCCGGCCCGGGCATGTTCATCCACCTTGTTGATGAGATTGGTAAGCGTGCCCTGGCGGATGTCGGTCATGTGAACTTCCTGTGTCGGCACCAACGTATGGCTTGCGGGGGATGTTCCTGGAGGCGTGCGATCACGGCGCCATTTCCGCACTTGTCGGAAATTCCGCGTTCATTATCATTGACCTGCCGTGGTCAATTGGCCGGCGCAGAGGAGATCGACCGTGGCGTTGAAGCGAAGCTGGAGAGAAATCTCGGCCGTCCGGTTGGCTGTCGGCCTGATGGCAGCCGCCCTCACGCTCTTTATCGGCCTCCTCGTGTTTTTTGTCGTCATCGGCACCAACCAGACGCGCGAACGGTTCGAGGAGCGGTCGCGGGCCGCCTCGCAGGTGGTGGCGACCAATGCCTATTGGATCGCCGAAGTCGCCAACCAGACGCTGCGCCGCGTGGACAGCGCCATGGGCACCACGCTTTCGGGCAGCGAAGAGGAGATCGACGCGGTGCTGCAGGGCCTGCCCGCGGCGACCGAGGTCTATGTCATCGACCGCAACGCCAACACCGTCTTTGCCACCGTGGAGGGAGCGGCGAACACCTATATCGGTGACCGCGAATATTTCACCGCCGTTCGTGATGGCGCGCCCTTCTATACATCGCCGCTGCTGGTCAGCCGCATCACTGGCGACCGGATCTTCGTCTTCAGCAAACGGGTCGAGCGGCGGGGCGTCTTTGCCGGCGCCATCATGGTGTCGTTCTCGGAAACGCTATTGGCCGATCTGTGGCGCACGCTCGATCTCGACGACGGCTCGACGTTGAGCCTCGTGCGTGCCGACGGGCAGTTGATGGCCCGCTTTCCGCCCTCACCGGGACCGGTCGACCTCAGTGACACGCCGCTCTTTACCCAATACTTCAAGGAAAACGAGGTCGGCACCTATATCTCGGAGAGTTCGCCGATCGATGGCGTGGCCCGGGTGGTGAGCTATCGACTGGTCTCCGACGCGCCGATCATCGGCCTTGCCTCGGTGGCGACCAACAAGGGCTGGTCGGATTTCGTCAACGCCATTGTCAGCGTCCTGCTCATTGTCTCCCCGGTGGTGCTCGGGCTGGTGCTGGGCGGCTGGTGGATCGTGCGGCTGCTGGTGCGCGATGCCGAGCGGGCCAAGGAGCTGGAGGCGTCGGTGGAACTCAACACCATGCTGTTCCGGGAAATCCATCACCGGGTGAAGAACAATCTCGCCTCGGTTCAGGCGTTGGTGCGCATGCAGGACATTCCCGACAATGCCAAGCGCGATCTGCAGAGCCGGTTTGCCGCCATGGCGGCCATGCACGAGCATATCTACCAGCAGGACCGCTATGAGGACATCGACGCCCACGATTTCATCCCGCCCGTGGTCGATCAGGTCAAGCAAGCCTATGGCACCGAAACGACCCTGGTCTACGATCTCGACCACGTCATGGTCGACCGCGACCATGCCACCCCGCTGGCCCTGCTCCTTAGCGAACTGGCGACCAACGCCTTCAAATACGCCTTTGCCGATCACCAGGCGGGAACGCTCTCCATCACCCTGCGGCAGGGCGGCGACGGACGGGCGACGCTGATCGTTCGGGATGACGGCATCGGCATGGAGGCAGCGGAATTTTCGAAGAGCATGGGCATGCGCCTCATCCGCGGCATTGTCGGCCAGATGGGTGGCGAATACAGTTTCCGCAACGAAGGCGGCGTGGTGTTCGAGGCCGAACTCGCCCTCTCGGTCGCCGGGCGCGCCACTGCTAGCGCCCCAGAAGCAGATCCCGCGCCTCGTTGATCCGCGCCGCCAGATATTCCGAACCGCCGCGATCGGGATGGACGCCCTTCATCAATTCGCGATGGGCGGCACGAATATCCTCGTCGCTGGCGCCGGGCCTGAGGCCCAGAACGGCATAGGCCTCGGCGATGGGGTCGCGGCCCGAACCGGGACCCTGCCCTGCCTCGGCGCCGCCCTCGGCGAAATATTCCCGCCAGCCGGCCCGATTGGCATCGAGCCAGTTTTCGAGAAGATTGACGCTGTCGGCATCGGCGGCGACTTCATCGAGCAATCGACGGGTTTCGTCCGGCCCCAGATCCATCAGATCCCAGCCGGCAAATGCGCCATCGAGGACACGACCGCCGAGGGCGCCGGTGTCGTGATCGAGCTCCATGGCCAGATAGCGGCTGCGTACCTTCGAAACATTGCCACCGGAGGATTTGGCCAGACTATCGAACGAAAACTGTCCGATCCGGCCGCGCAGCAGCACCGAGGCGGCCAAGGCGCCGACAATGGTGGCGATATCGATGCGGCGGAGAACGAGGCCGATCAGCGCGATGAGCGCCAAAACTCCTCCCACGCCCCAGCGCAGACCGCGCATCAGCACGCCCCGGTCCATATTGCGCATGGCGTTGAACAGCCAGAGCGCCGCCAAAAGCCCCAGTGCGCCAAGAATTATCCAGCTCATCTTTTCTCGATCTGTGCCAAGAGGCCGCGTGCGGCGGCGCTGGATTGAAGCCGCAGATTGTTCTGCCCACCGCTGGCGAAAGCAGCCACGGCCTTGAGCAATTCAGCCAGATGCTGGGGGGCCGAACTGTCAAAGCGCGCATAGGCGCCCTTGCTCAGACGCGCAAACTCGCGGAACGCGGCCTCGACGCGACTGTCCTGCCCTTCCTGGAAGAGAAAGAGCGGCAGGCCCAACAATCCCAGCTCGCCCGCCTGCGAGGCAAGGGCATCGACATTTTCCTCGATGGCGTCGCCGACGAACACCACGGCATTGATGCGCCGTTTCTTGTGCTCGGCGCGGGCGTGGGAAAACACTTTCCCGATCTGGGTGTCGCCACCCCGGCAGGCAATGCCGCTCATCAGCCGGGCCAGCGCCTCGGCATCGACCACCCATTTGGAGGCCCGGCATTCGCCCATGCCCCGGAAATAGAGCAATTGTACCTGCAGCGCCGCATTCTTGGGAATGGCGGTGAACATGCCGGCCTGTAGCGTGATCGCCATGTCCCAGGTCGGCTGCCGGCTCATGGTCGCATCCATGGCGAAGAGCAGCCTGCCATCGGCGGCTTCATTGGGACGCGCCAGCATGCGCGATTTGGTGAGGAACGCAGCCACGTCGGAACGCACCCCCTGGCGGGAGCCAAGGGCGCTATCTGGCCGTGTCGTCGGAGTTTTCTCTGCCATAGGGCAAATATGTAGAGGGCGGCAGGCCGGCGCAAGGCCGGGCACGGAGCTTTGTGCGCCTCGACGGAGACGGAAGCATCTTGATGGTCACATCAAGCAGGCGCTGCCGGTCCAATTGGCGACGCTGGTCGCGTCAGGCGAAGACCTCATAGACGACATAATAGGCCGAGCCTTCGATATCGGACTTGGCGAGCTTGGCGATCTGTCCGGTGCCCGCCTCCTCTTCGAAAATCGCCACGGAGCCAAGCAGATCGTTGTCGCTGGCGCTGTCATAGTCCCAGAGGGAGATGTTGAGCGCATAGGTGAATGTGAGGTCGAGCATGACCACAAGAGTTTGCCCCGCCTGGGCGTCCACCGGGTCGCCACTGGGCCAGACCGCATATTCAAGATCACCCGAGGATTCGGTGGTGATGAACAAATTGTCCGGATCCGAGCGGGCGGTATCGATGGCGGCAATCACCTCGGGCAATTGCCCCAGGATCTCCGACACCTGCGCTCCAAATCCCGACGCCGGAATGGAGGGCGCCAGGCCGGAGAGCGCCTGGATGGCCCCAAAATCGGTGCCCGACGCCTGTCTGACGCAGTAGAGCATGTAGATCCGTGCGGTTGCCATTGCCTTCTCCATTTGGCCGTCAGGGAAACTAGACGTCGAAAGTGGTGATCAGGATGTCGACGCGGCGGTTCTGCGCACGCTCCGCCTCGGTGTGGGATTGGGTGAGGAGCATTCCGCAAGCCGCATAGACCAGGGCCCAGGCGGCGCGATCCGACTCTTCCCACCATTCGGTCCCGGCCCATCCTCCGCGCCGCGCATATTCATCGACGACCGGCTTGATCCATTCCCAGGCGGAAACCGCGCGTGCAGTGGAGGCGTCGATCTCGCTCTGCCGCCTCTGGTCACAGCTCATGTCGGCCCGGTCCTGGCGATCCGAATGGCCCACAATGGTGATGGAGCTGCGGATATTGGCCGTCCCGTTGATGCCGTTCCCCATCCGCTCCAATTCGAGATCGAGCTCATAGAGCGGATTGCCGGGAATAACCGCGCCCACGGTCTCGAAATCGGTCTGGCCGGCGGGATAGCCGGCGAAACGGAAAAGCTTGACGCGCACCGCGATGTCCTCCGCCAGGGGCAACGACGCCCCGACGCCATTGGGCGTCCGCAGGGCGTCACTGTCCGAACCAGCGTAGAGGGTAGACGTGGTTTTTCGGCTCCACATCCTCCATTCGACCGACAAGCAAACACTTTACCTGGCGGTCGGACGCCCTCCCTTTCTTGCAGGCGCGTGATGCGGACCGGCAGGACCAAGGCATTTTCCCACCTTGCCGAGGCCGTCTACGGCTGCGCTATCGCTCCAGGCCGGTGGGAGCGGATCGCTCCAGCGCGCCTCAGTACCGCGAAATCGCCAGATCGGTGGCGTCGATCTCGGGCTGCTTGCCACTCACCAGATCGGCGATGACGCGGGCCGAGCCGGTGCTCATGGTCCAGCCGAGCGTGCCGTGGCCGGTGTTGAGATAGAGGCCTTCGATTTTCGTCGGGCCGATCACCGGCGTGCCATCGGGCGTCATGGGACGCAGCCCCGACCAGAAGCTGCCGGTGGCGGTGTCGCCGCCGGGGAAGAGGTCGTTGACCGAATGCTCCAGGGTGCGGCGGCGAGCTATGCCGAGATCATTGGTGTAGCCAGAAATCTCGGCCATGCCGCCGACGCGGATGCGGTCGCCAAGCCGGGTGATGGCGATCTTGTAGCTTTCGTCGAGCACGGTCGAGACCGGGGCGCGGCTCTCATCGGTGATCGGAATGGTCATGGAATAACCCTTGACCGGGTAGACCGGCAGGGAAATGCCGTGCGGCCGCAGCAGCAGCGGCGAGTAGGAGCCCATCGCCACCACCACCTTGTCGGCGGCCTCGCGACCAGTTTTGGTGACGACGCCCTTGACCCGCCCGCCCTCGACATCGAGCCCGGTGATCTCGGTGCCGTAGCGGAAGGTGACGCCCAGCGCGGCGGCCTTTTCGGCCAGCGCATTGGTGAACTTGAAGCAGTCGCCGGTCTCGTCGAGCGGGGTCAGAAGGCCGCCGACGATCTTGTCGCGGGCATGGGCCAGCGCCGGCTCCTGGCGGATGCAGCCATCGCGGTCGAGCACTTCATAGGGGATGCCGTCGGCGGCAAGGGCGGTCACGTCCTTTGCCGAGGCGTCGAGCTGGTGCTGGGTGCGGAAGAGCTGCACCGTGCCCTGCATGCGCTCGTCATAGGAAATTGCGGTTTCGGCGCGCAGTTCGGCGAGGCAAATCCGGCTGTAATCGGCCAGCCGCAGCATGCGGCTCTTGTTGATGGCGTAGCTCTTGTAATTACAATTGGCCAGCATCTGGATCAGCCAGGCCAGCATGGCGCCATCGACTTTCGGGCGCAGCACCAGCGGCGGATGCTTCATCATCAGCCATTTGACCGCCTTGCGCGGAATGCCGGGGGCCGCCCAGGGCGAGCAATAGCCAAAGGAAACCTCGCCCGCATTGGCATGGCTGGTTTCCAGCGCGGGACCGGGCTGGCGGTCGATGACCACGACCTCATGGCCGGCCTTGGCCAGCTGATAGGCCGAGGTGACGCCGATAATGCCGGCCCCAAGAACGATGACTTTCATTTTTTCCTCAAAGGGCGTGCGAGTGGTCAGATATAGAGCCGGGAAAAGCGGGGGCCGAGGCCGGTCAGGATTTCGTAGGAGATGGTGCCGGCGTCGCGGGCCAGATCGTCCATGCTCTGGCGGGCCCCGAGCATTTCGACGGGACTGCCGAGCGTCAGCCGGCCTTCCGGCAAGGCCGAGATATCCACCACCATGCTGTCCATGGAAACGCGCCCGACAATCGGCAGCCGCACGCCGTCGCAATAGACGGCGCCCCGGTCTGAAAGGCTGCGCGGCAGGCCATCGGCATAGCCGGCGGCCAGCGTCGCAAGCCGCATGGGGCGGGTGGCAATATGGGTGCCGCCATAGCCGATGCGGGCGCCCGCTTCGACGCGGCGCGTCTGGATCACCGCGATCTCGAGCCCGATGGCGTGGAGCAGCGGGCTCTTCACCCCATTTTCCGTAGCCCCTCCATAAAGCGCGATACCGGTGCGCGCGAGAACGCCGCGGAAATCGGCCCCGAGAAAAATCCCGCCCGAATTGGCAAAGCACATTTTCTCGGCGCCGAATTCGGCCAGGGCCCGGCGCATTTCGGCGGCCTGATCGGCGTTCTGGGCGTCATTGGGCTCGTCGGCCGAGGCCAGATGGCTCATGACGAAAGCGAGTTCGATGTTCGCGGCCCCGATCCGCCGTGCGGCCTCGGCACGGTCCTCGGGGGCAATGCCCAGCCGGGACATGCCGGTATCGAACTGCAGCACGCCCGGCAGGGTGCGGCCGAGCGCTTTTGCCGTATTGGCCCAGGCGTCGATCTGTTCGAGAGAATTGAGCACCGGGATGATGTTCGCAGCGGCGCAAGGCGTTTCGCCACCGGGAAGCAGGCCATTGAGCACATAAAGGCGCGCTTCCGGCGGGAGGAGGGGCCGCAGGCTCAGCGCCTCACCGAGATGGGCAACGAAGAAATCGCGGCACCCTTCGGCAAGCAGCGCGATCGCGACGGGCCCGGCGCCCATGCCATAGGCATTAGCCTTGACCACTGCGCCCACGGGGCTGCCGGCAATGCGCTGCAATTGGGTGAAATTGGCGCGGATGGCGCCGAGATCGATGGTCAGACGGCCCGGTGCCGGGCCTGCAGCAGCGCCACTCTGGGCGGAAAGATCATCGAACATGGATGCCCCCTCAGACATGGCCTGAGCTTAGTGAAAGAGCGAGCACATTTCCTATCAATTATTGATTGATTATGGCACAGGCTTCAGTCAAATCGAATTTTCTGCTCGCTTTTCGCAGGATCTGCCATGCCCGCGCTTGACGCCATCGACACCAATATCCTTCGTCTCCTGCGGCTCAATGCCCGCATGAGCAATGCCGATATCGCCCAGGAGGTGGGGCTTTCGCCCTCGGCTTGCCTGCGGCGGATCCGGATGATGGAAGCAAGCGGGGTCATTCGCGGCTATACCGCGCTCATCGACGCGGCGACGGTCGCTTCGCCCATCGCGGTGATGATCAACATCACGCTCGAAAAGCAGACCGAGGAAGTGTTCGACCGCTTTGAAAGCGCCGTGCGCCGGCATCCGGAAATCAGGGAATGTTTCCTGATGACCGGGGGCTCGGACTATCATTTAAGGGTGGAAGTGGAGACCGCCGGGGAGTTCGAGCACATTCACAAGAACATCCTCTCCGCCCTGCCCGGCGTCTCGCGCATTCATTCGAGCTTTTCGATCCGCAACGTGCTGGCCCGGCCCGTCAGCCGACAGGGCGGCGCACGCGCTTAGCCGAACAAGCCGCCCTGCTGGGCCAGATAGATCAACACGGCAATGACCACCAGCGCGGCCATCGGCGCCCAATTGGGCATGGGCGCGCGCGGCTTTTTCTGCGGCGGCGGCTCGGGCTTCTTTTCGGGGCGGCGGAATTTGATGACGTTTTCGCTCATAGCGCACTTTCTACCAGCGCCGCGACGCCCATGCCACCCGCCGTGCACACTGAAATCAGCGCCCGCTTGTTGATTTGGCCATCGAGCAATTTTGCCGTCAGCCCGAGGATACGTGCGCCGGTCGCCGCAAAGGGGTGGCCATAGGCAAGGCTCGATCCCTTCACATTGATCTTTGCCGGATCGATTGTGCCCAGAACGCTCTCGCGCCCCAGCACATCCTTGCAATAGGCCGGGTCGTTCCAGGCCTTGAGCGTGCACAGAACCTGCGCCGCAAAAGCCTCGTGCAGCTCGAAATAGTCGATATCGTTGAAGCCGAGCCCTGCCCGCTCCAGCATTTCGGAAACGGCGATGGTGGGGGCCAAGAGAAGACCCTCGCCATGGGCGAAATCATTGCCGGCCACGCGCCCCAGCGTCAGATAGGCCTGGATCGGCAGGCCGCGCGCCCTCGCCCACTCCTCGCTGGCGAGCAGCACGCCCGCCGCGCCATCGGTCAGCGGCGTCGAATTGCCGGCGGTCAGCGTGCCGAGCCCGCTCTTCTTGTCAAAGGAGGGTTTGAGGGTAGCGAGCTTTTCCATCGTCGAGTCGGCGCGCACATTGTTGTCGCGCACGAGGCCCGCGCAGGGCACCAGCAGATCGTCGTGGAACCCTTCTTCATAGGCCTTTGCCGCATTGCGGTGGCTGGCTGCGGCCAAGGCATCCTGTTCCTGGCGGGTAATGCCCCATTCCCGCGCCATCAACTCGGCATGCTGGCCCATGGACAGGCCCGTGCGCGGCTCGTTGACCGATGGGGCGACCGGGGTCAGTTCGCCGAAGGAAAAACCCTTGGTGAAGGATTTCAGCTTTTGCCCCGTGGTCTTGGCCTGGTTGGCGGCCAGGAGGCGATGCTGGAATTTCGGGCCGAAAACGATAGGGCTGTCGCTCACCGTGTCTGTGCCGGCGGCGATGCCGCTATCGATCTGGCCCGAGGCGATCTTGCCCGCCAGCACCAATGCGGCCTGAAGGCTCGTGCCGCAGGCAATCTGCAGTGTCGTGCCCGGCGTGCGCGGCGAGAGGCCCGCATCGAGCGCCGCCTCGCGGGCAATGTTGAAATCGCGGGAATGGTTGATCACCGCGCCGGCGATCACCTCATCCACCTTTTCGCCCTTGAGGCCGAATTTTTCCACCAGCCCACCGAGCGTCGTGGCCAGCATGGAGAGATTGGTTTCATCGGCATAGGCGGTGTTGCCGCGCGCAAAGGGAATGCGGGCAGAGCCAACAATGGCAACGCGCTTGAGTTCAGTCATTGTTTTTCCCCCGAGCTATTGTTTTGCGGCTGTGCGCCGATGGTGCAGTCGTCTCCCTCCCCCTTGCGGGGAGGGATCAAGGGTGGGGGTTGATTGGCCCGGATAATGGGGCTCTCGCACCCCCTCCCAGCCTCCCCCGTCGAGGGGGAGGTGCGCGCCGGTGGCTGTGAAGCGAAATTGCCCCATCACGCTCTCCCATCGGCGCGGGCGCGCATGGGGCCGCCCGTGAAGGGCGCAAAGCCCGTGCCCATGATCACCCCCACATCGGCAAGGTCGGCATTGGCGACCACGCCCTCGGCAACAACGATCTCGGTCATGTCGACCAGAGGCTGGACCAGCTCCTTGCCCAGGGCCGCGAGATCGGCGTGCTCGGGAGGATCGCCCTTGATCGCCTTGCCCTTCTCCCATTTGTAAAAACCCTCGCCGGTCTTGCGGCCGAGCTTTCCGGCCTCGATCAGCCGGGCAAACTTGCTGCCCTCGGGCACGGCATGGCCCAGTTCGGTGGCCACGGATTTTCCGACATCGAGCCCGACGGTATCCATCAGCTCGATCGGCCCCATGGGCATGCCGAACGCCACCGCCGCAGCATCGAGCAATTCCTTGCTCTCGCCGCGCTCGACCCGCTCCACCGCGCCCAGCATGTAGGGCATGAGCACGCGGTTGACGAGGAAGCCCGGCGCGGACTTCACCACCACCGGCGACTTGCCGATGGCCAGCGCAAAGCTTGCGCCACGGGCAATGGCCTCATCGGAATTGAAGGTCGAGCGGATCACTTCCACCAGCGGCAGCTGCGCCACCGGGTTGAAGAAATGCAGCCCAATGAGGCGACCCGGCTCCTGCAGCGCCTCGGCGATGCGTTCGAGCTCGATGGACGAGGTATTGGTCGCAATGATCGCGCCGGGCTTCATCTTGCCCTCGACGCCCTTGAAGATCGATTGCTTGACCTCGAGCTTTTCGACCACTGCCTCGATGATCACATCGGCCCGGGCAACGCCATGGCCCTGCGGGTCGGCGGTGAGGCGCAGCATGGCGGTGTCGACTTCGCGCTTTTTCCTGTAGCGCTTCTGGAAGAGTTTCTTGGCCCGATCGAGCGCTGGCTGGATGCGCGCCATGTCGAGATCCTGGAGCGTCACGCTCATGCCGCGATAGGCGCACCAGGCCGCAATATCGCCGCCCATGACGCCCGCCCCGATGACATGGACCCGCGAAAATTTCGCGCCCTTCTGCCCCTGCTTCTTGAGCCCTTCGGAGAGGAAGAACACGCGCCGCAGATTGGCAGCCGTGGGCGAGCCCATCAGCGGCACGAAGGCGTCGATCTCACCCCGCATCATCGCCTTCCAGTCGTCACCGTGCTTTTCGAACAGCTCGATCAGCGCATAGGGCGCCGGGTAGTGCTGACGCTTGACCTTCTTGCCGACCTCGGCGCGCATCTTGTTGGCGACATAGTCGCGCAAAAGCGGCTTGGCCATGACGGCCTTGAGGAATGGCGCGGGCGCCGATTTCTTGTGCGCGAGCACGGCCTTGCGGCCTTCCCAGCGCAGCATGTCGCGATGCCGGACGAGCTTGTCGACAAGGTTCATGCCCCGCGCCGCCCCGGCCCGCAGCATTTTGCCGGTCAGCATGATCTGCATGGCATCGACCGGCCCGGCCTGGCGGATCGACCGTCCAGTGCCGCCAAAGCCGGGGAAAATGCCGAGATTGACTTCGGGGAAGCCGATGCGGGTTTTGTCGTCATTGACGGCGATGCGGTAGTGGCAGGCGAGCGCCAGCTCGAGCCCGCCACCGAGGCAGAAGCCGTGAATGCCGGCGACGAAGGGGATCTTCAAATTCTCGATGCGCGTGAACAGCGCATGGGTCCGGCGCAGCGCCTCGGGCAGCACCGAAAAATCGCTCATGGCGTCAAATTCGCTGATATCGGCCCCGGCAATAAAGCCGCTATCCTTGCCCGACAGCAGCACCACGCCGACCAGCTCGCCGGAATTGGCCAGGTCCTCGAAGCGCGCCACCAGCGTTTCGAGCTCCATGATCGCCTCGCGGCTCAGCGTATTGACCGGCCCGGGCGAGTTGATGGTCAGCCAGCCGATCTTTTCGAGATCGGTATGGAAGCTCCAGTTTTTCGTATCGGTTGCCTGTGGGGCGATCATCTTGGCTCCTCATTCCCCTTTGGGAACAGTGGAGAGGTCAGAAGATCCCGCCTCCCCACCGGGTCATTCCCGCGAAGGCGGGAACCCCTGTTTTCTTTAACGGAGGTTCCCGCCTTCGCGGGAATGACTCCGAGTTTGGACTGTATTACTCCGCCGCAACGCGCGGGGGAGTCTCCTTGAGCACATCCTTGTCGAAATCGTCGACCTTGACCACGCGTTCCGTCGCTTCATCTGCCGCCCGCATGATGCCGGCTTCGTTGTCGTTGAGGACGCCTGCCGCCACCGCATCGGCAATGGCGTCGCGGTCGAGCCGCCGCTCGATGACGCCCTTGCGTGCCGCGCGGATGAATTTGGCTTCGATTTCCTCGGCCTCGGTCACCTTGACGAATGCGTCTTCGAGAACGCCGGTCACGTCATCGGGGTCATTGGAGATATAGACGCCCGTCGTCAGGCGATCGCGGAAGGCGCCAGGGACCAGAACCGACCGCACGAAGCGATAATTGATATTGTCCGAAGCGCGCTTGGCGTGGCGCCCAAGCGGGAAACAGAGGATGCGCATGGCCCATGCAAAGACAGGATTGGGGAAATTGTCGAAAATCTCGCCAAAGATCTTTTCCATCGACGCGATGCGATCCTGCATGATCGCGTCGACCAATTCCTTGTCCTCGGCCAGGCGGCCTTCCTCGTCGAAGCGCTTGAGGGTGGCGGACATCATATAGAGGTCGCCCAGGAGATCGGCCATGCGGCCCGAAATCTTCTGCTTGCTCTTGAGCGCGCCGCCCAGCACCACGGTGGTCCAATCAGCGGTGAGGGCAAAGGCCTGCGAATAGCGGTGGAGCTTGCGATACCAGCCGGCCATCGGCCCGTCATTGGGCGCCGAGGCGAAAGCGCCATTGGTCAGCCCGTGGAGGAAACTGGCCACGATATTGCGCAGCATGAATTTGGTGTGGCCGCCAAAGGCCCTGTCGAAATCATCGAGCCCGGCCTTGCGATCCTTGTTCTGGGCCGCCTGCACTTCCTTGAGAAGGTAAGGATGAGCGCGCAGCACGCCCTGGGCAAAGGTCATCAGCGTGCGGGTGAGGATATTGGCGCCTTCCACCGTGATGGCCACGGGCAGGGCCTGATAGGCGCCGAAGAGGTAATTGCCCGGCCCATCCTGGATGGCGCGGCCGCCATGGATATCGAAGGCATCGTCCATGCTGTCGCGCATGGCTTCGGTGGTGGTGTATTTGAGCAGGCCCGCAATCACGGCGGGGCGCTGGCCTTCATCGACCATGGAGGCGGTGAGCCGGCGCGCCGCTTCGAAGCTGTAGGCGCGCTTGACCATTTCGCCCAGCGGCTCGGCGACGCCTTCCATCAGCCCGACCGGAATGCCGAACTGACGGCGCACGCGGGCATAGGCGGAAGTGGTGCGCAGCGTCTGCTTGATCGAGGTCGTGCCGATGGCGGGCAGGGAAATGGCCCGGCCGGTCGAGAGGCACTCCATCAGCATGCGCCACCCCTGGCCGGCATATTCGGTGCCGCCGATCAGGAAATCCATCGGGATGAACACATCCCGCCCCCGCACCGGTCCATTCATGAACGCCTGGCGGGCCGGGAAGTGGCGGCGGCCGATTTCCATGCCGGGATGGTCATGCGGCACCAGCGCCAGGGTAATGCCGATGGTCTCGCCCCGGCCGAGATGGTTTTCCGGATCCTTGAGGATGAAGGCAAGGCCCACCAGCGTGGCGATGGGCGCCAGCGTGATGTAGCGCTTGTCAAAGGAGAGGCGAACGCCCAGCACTTCCTGGCCGTTATAGATCCCCTTGGTGACGGTGCCGTAGTCGCGCATGCCGCCGGCATCGGAGCCGGAATGGACGCCTGTCAGCGCAAAGCAGGGCACTTCCTGGCCGATGGCGAGGCGATGGAGATATTTGTCCTTCTGCGCCGGGGTGCCGTATTTTTCCAGCAGTTCGCCGGGCCCGAGCGAGTTGGGCACCATGACGGTGATGCCGGCGGCCACCGACCGGCTGGCGATCTTGGAGACGATCATCGACTGCGCCTGGGCCGAAAAGCCAAGGCCACCATGGTCCTTGGCAATCAGCATGCCGAGGAAACCCTTGTCCTTGAAAAACTGCCAGAGCTCGGGGGAGAGATCGGCGCGATTGTGACGAATGTCCCAATCATCCATCATGCGGCAGGCGGTTTCGGTGGGGCCGTTGAGAAAAGCCTCTTCGTCGGGGGTGAGCGTCAGCGGACGGATCGCGGTGAGCTTGGTCCAGTCCGGGCGACCCGAAAAGAGTTCGGCATCCCAGCCGACGGTGCCGGCATCGAGCGCTTCCTGTTCGGTGCGGCTGACCTTGGGCAGGATGGATTTGACCGCGCCATAGACCGGGGTCGTCAGCACGGCCTTGCGCAAGGGCGCAATGCTCAGCAGCAGCAGGATGGCGCCAAAGGCCAGCAGTACCCAGCTGCCGAAACCGAGCCCGTAGACCGCGCCGGCCGCGGTGAAATCCAGCCCCGAAACGATGCCGATGACGATTGCTGCGAGGCCCCATTGCCAGAGCGCGGCCTCGCGCACGGCCAGGAAAGCAAAAACCACCAGACTGATCGCAAATAGTATCAGCGTCACTGCACTGTCCTCCTCGGACGAGGCTGCCCCAAACGGCATCGCCCGCCATGCCAATTCGACCGACGCCCCCGATTGTGCGTCCGTTCTGCCGGGATGAAGGCGCCAAAAGGCACCCCATCCGGGCGTTTGCCAATAATGTAGCGCACTTTACGTAAACGTCAACCAAACGCCCTATGCGTTCAATCCTGCATTTTCACCGTCGCAGCCTCCCCGTCGACGATCAAAAGTCCCCCGCGCCCAGATCGTTGCACGTTCGCAAGTCCGGGCAATTGTTTGACGCTAACGTAAAGCCGTGGAATAATTCTTACCGCTGCCGAGGGCATCATCCCTACCGAACCCAAAGGGCGGATCAGCGGCGAGAGGAAGCGCGGCCGCCGTGAAGCGGGGCCAGGAGGAGGATTGCATGGACTTGACCAGCACTGCACAGGAGACATCGCGCCCGTGGATTGCGGCCTACCCGGAAGGGATTTCCTGGCAGGGCGAAATCGACGTGACGCCGGTGCACGAGCAGGTGCTGGCCGCATGCGCGAAAAACCCCTCCGCCGTGGCGCTCGACTTTCTCGGCGGCACCACCAGTTTCGGTGAACTGGCCAAGGCCATCACCGCCTTTGCCGGTGCGCTGCAGTCCAGATATGGGGTGACCAAGGGCACCCGCGTCGCCATCATGCTGCCGAACACACCCTTCTACCCCATCGCCTATTACGGGGTGCTGCGCGCGGGCGGCACGGTGGTCAACTGCAATCCGCTCTATACCGTTTCCGAGCTCAGCCACATCACCGCCAATGCTGGCGCCGACCTCATGGTGACCCTCGATCTCCAGCAGATCTTTGAAAAAGGCGAGGCCCTTCTCGATGCGGGCCACGTCAAATCGCTGGTCGTCTGCCATTTCCCCGACGCGCTGCCACTGGCCAAGAAAGTCCTCTTCTCGCTGTTCAAGCGTAGGGATCTGGCCAAGCCGCGACAGTCCCGCCACGCCGGCAATATCTCCTCTTTCGCCGAGTTGATCGAAGCGCGCCAGACGCCGAGCGCGGTGGTCATCGACACCCGCAACGACATTGCGGTCCAGCAATATACCGGCGGCACGACGGGCATTCCCAAGGGCGCGCTTTTGACCCACGCCAATATCGCGGCCAATATGAGCCAGATCGACGCCTGGGGTTGCGGGCTGTTCTACCCGCCCTCCAAGGTCGTGGCGGTGCTGCCCTTCTTCCACATCTTTGCCATGACCGTCTGCATGAACGTGCCGCTCTGCAACGGCACCCAGGTGGTGATGCTGCCACGCTTCGAGCTCAAGGCGCTGCTCGCCCTGTTGACGCGCACCCGCGCCAATGTGCTCCCCGCCGTGCCGACCCTGCTCAACGCCATCGCCCGCTCGGGCGCCACTGCCGAGCAATTGTCCAGCCTCGAAGTGGCGATTTCCGGCGGCGCCGCGCTGCCGGACGAGGTGCGCAACGCTTTTGCTAAGAAATCCAAGGCGCTGCTGGCGGAGGGCTATGGCCTCACCGAAGCCTCGCCGGTCGTCTGCTGCGCCGCGCTGCGCGTGCCCTCAAAGCCCATGTCCATCGGCCTGCCGCTGCCCGGCACCGATATCCGCTTCATCGAGGTCGATAGCGGCCAGCCTGTCGGCATCGGCGAGAACGGTGAATTGCAGGTCAAGGGGCCGCAGGTGATGAAGGGCTATCACGACAATCGGGAGGCCAGCGAAGAGGCTTTCATGGATGGATGGCTGCGCACGGGCGATGTCGGCCACATGGATGAGGACGGCTATGTCTTCCTCGTCGACCGCATCAAGGACCTCATCATCTGCTCGGGCTTCAACGTCTATCCGCGGGTCATCGAGGAAGCGCTGATGACCCATGAGGCGGTCGAGGAGACCAATGTCATCGGCGTCGATGACGAGTATCGCGGCGAAGCCCCGGTGGCCTATGTGAAGCTGCGCGAGGGCAAGTCGGTCTCGGAGGCCGATCTCAAGCACTTCCTTGCCGACAAGCTCAACAAGATTGAAATGCCCAGGCAAATCATCTTCAAGGACGCCTTGCCCAAGACCCTGATCGGAAAGCTGTCCAAGAAGGAGTTGCGGGAGGAATACGCCCAACAAAAGGCCGGAATGAAGTGAACCGCATCGACCCCGATAGCCCAGACCTCTATTCGATTGCCGACCTCGCCCGCGAGTTCGGCATTTCGACAAGGGCTATCCGCTTCTACGAATCCAAGGGCCTGCTCTCGCCCGAGCGGCTCGGCGCCACGCGCATATTTCGCCGCCGCGACCGGGCCCGGCTGATCCTCATCCTGCGCGGCAAGCGCCTCGGGTTTTCTTTACGAGAGATTTCCGACTATCTCGGACTTTACGACGCCGACCGCAACCAGCAGGTCACCATGCTGGCCGAAAAGGTCGATGAACGGCTCGAAATCCTCGAACAACAGCTCTCGGACCTGCAAACCACGATTGCCGAGCTCAAGGAAATCCGCAAACTGGCGATCCAACGAGTCGCTAGTTAAGAGTAGTGGTCCATGCCCGAGCTGTTCGCCGCGCTGACCGACGGGTCTGCCCACCCCAATAAATGGCCTGCCGCGCTTCTGGTCTGCAGCCAGACCGAGGCCCGCCGCAATGGGGCCGACTGGGCGCCGACCCACATCATCTCCATTTATGGTCCCACGAGCCGCTATCTCGGCCTGCCCGATTTCGACCAGAGCCGGCAGCTGCATGCGCGCTTCGAGGATACGCTCGATCCCGCCGATCCCGGTGCGCCGAGCATTGCCGACATTGACGCGATCATGGATTTCGTCGACGGCCTGCCCAAAGATGCGCGGCTGATGATCCATTGCCTCCAGGGCAGCACGCGCGGCGCCGCGGTGGCGCTGGGGATCCTTGCCCGCTATGTCTCCCCCGACAAGGCCGGCCAGACCATTTTCCGCGCCTGCGCCAATGCCGCGCCCAATCCTCTGCTCGTCGCCCTCTGGGACCGCGCCCTCGGCCTCGACGGCAAGCTCATCAAAGCCGGCCGCAAATTCCCCACCGCGGGGTTGCGGCGGGCCGTGGCTTAGTCGCCACCGCGGTGTCATCCCCGCGCAAGCGGGGACCTCTGTTCACCTGGCAGCTCAATAAACGGAGGTTCCCGCTTTCGCGGGAATGACAAGGGGATGGACCATCGTTCTGCCCTTCACCCCTTCGGTTTCCGCCCCGTCAGAAAATCCGGCTTTTTCGGCTTAACCCAGCCCTTGGGCGGCTGGCGGACGGGGATTTGGGTGCCCAGCCCCATGGCCCCCGGTGGCGGCTGGCCGACAAGCGGCTCCCCGTCCTCGCCCTGCCCTTCGCCCTTCACGCGCAAAATCTCGTTGCGCAGGGCCGCAGCCTTTTCGAAATCCATCGCCTCGGCGGCGTCTGCCATCTGCTTTTCGAGCGCCACCAGCCGCTCGTGATTGGTCCTGGCTGACATTTCTGTCTCCCCTAAGTCGCCGCGATGAAGACGGCCATATCGTCCAGCGTCGCCGCCTCCTGCGCCGGCTTGTCCCAGCGGATGCGGTTGATGCGCGGAAAGCGCAGCGCGACGCCGGATTTATGCCGCGGGCTTTCCTGCGCACTATCGAAAGCCACCTCGAACACCAGCTCTTTTTTCACCTCGCGCACCGGCCCGAAGGCGGCGGTGGTATTGGCGCGGATCCAGCGGTCGAGCTGTTTCAACTCCTCATCGGTGAAGCCGAAATAGGCCTTGCCGATCGGCACGATCTCATTGCCCTTCCAGACGCCAAATGTGTAGTCCGAATAATAGGAGCTGCGCTTGCCATGCCCGCGCTGGGCATACATCAGCACGGCATCGACCACATTGGGGTCGCGCTTCCATTTATACCAATTGCCCTTGGGCCGCCCCGGCACATAGGGGGCGCTTCTGAGCTTGATCATCACCCCTTCATGGCCGTGCTCGTCAGCGCCCTGCCGTCGCATCTCTCCAAGATGGTCCCAATCGCGGAACGGCAGCACTTCGGAGAGATCCAGCCGCGTTTGCGTATTGTTTTGGAACCACGCCTCCAGCCGCTGCCGCCGCTCGCTCCATGGCAGGGGGCGCACATCCTCCTCGCCATCGAAGAGCATGTCATAAACCCGCACAAAGGCCGGCAGCTCCTGCATCTGCTTGCCCGACGCCACCTTGCGGTTCAGCCGCTGCTGCAGATCATTGAAGCTTTTCGCATCAAAATCATGCCCTACAAGCAGCTCGCCATCGAGCACGGCACTGCCACTGACATTCTCAACAATATCGGGGAACGAGCCGCCGATATCATCGCCGGTGCGCGAAAACAGCGAGGCGCCGCCCGACCCCATCACCAGCTGCACGCGGATGCCGTCCCATTTCCACTCCACCGCGAAATCTTTCGGGTCGAGCTTTTCGAAATCCCTGTCCTCGATCGGATTGGAGAGCATGAGCGGGTGAAACCGCGCCGCATGGTCGATCTCGGGCCGCTCACCCCGGCCCTCCAGCCAGGCGAAGAGATCGGTATAGGGCACCTGCAAACCGTGCCAGACTTCCTCGATGGCCTGCAGCTCAATCCCGCTCATATCGGCTAGCGCGGTCTTCGCCAGCCTTGCCGATACGCCAATGCGCAGCGCCCCGGTCGCCAGTTTCACGAGGGCCCACCGCTCATGGATCGCCGCCCTTGTCAGAAGATCTGCGATCAGCCGTGGCAAGTCCGATTTGGCCGTCTGGTTGAGCTGATCGACGAGCTCGGCCAGTCCCGGCAGATCGGCGGGACCGTGATGGGGCCAGATCAGCGCGATGGTTTCCCCGAGATCGCCGACATAATCGTAGGAGAGCGCAAAGAGCGTTTCGTCCACTTCCGCCAGCACGATCTCCTTGAGCAGCGCCGGCTTGACGTTGCGAATGTCCATCTCCCCGGTCAGCACGGCGAGGGCAATCCCGCGATCCGGGTCCGGCACTTCGGCAAAATAGCGTTTAAGCGCCTCGAGCTTTCGCGTGCGCGAGGGCGTCAGCGCCAGCACTTCGAGAAGTTCGGCAAAGCGTTTCATTCGCCGCCCTCCCCGCCATCATCATCGAGCCCGGGCAGCGCCAGGGGTTCAGCCTCCAGCCCCTGCTTTTTGCACCAATAGACCAGCGCATCCTCCCGGCCATGGGTCACCCAAACGGTTTCCGCGCCGCTTTCGAGGATAGACTCGTTGAGTTCGCCCCAGTCGCAATGGTCCGAAATCACCAGCGGCAATTCCACCAGCGCCTGGCGCGCCCGTTGCTTGACGCTCATCCAGCCCGAGGCCTGGCAGACGACCGGATCGGGAAAGCGCCGGCTCCAGCGGTCGCGAATGGCCGAGGGCGGCGCAATGACGATCTGTCCGGCCATCGCTGCCTTGGGCATGCCGGTCGCCGGAATAAGCTCGCCGAGGTCGACGCCCAGCTCCTGGTAGAGCTCGCAGAGCCGGATCATGGCGCCATGCAGATAGATTGGTTGGTCCCAGCCGGCATCGCGCAGCAGCGCAATCACACGCTGCGCCTTGCCCAATGCATAACAACCGACGAGATGGGCCCGCTCGGGCTGGGCGGCGACCGATTTCAAAAGCCGCGCGATCTCGTCCTTTGGATCGGGGTGCTGGAACACCGGCAGCCCGAATGTGGCCTCGGTAATGAGCAGATCGCAGGGCACAGTCTCATAAGGCTGGGCCGTACGGTCGGGGCGGCGCTTATAGTCGCCCGTGACCACCACACGCTGCCCCTCGGCCTCAATCAGCACCTGCGCCGACCCCAAAATATGTCCGGCCGGAAAAAAGGTGATCGTCGTGCCGTCCATCGCAAGCGGCGTGTTGAACTCCAGCGCCTGGAACTGGCCGGCGCAATCCTCGCCATAGCGCACCTTCATGATCGCCACCGTGTCCGGCGTCGCCAGCACCGCGCCATGGCCGGAGCGGGCGTGGTCGGCATGGCCGTGGGTAATGATCGCGCGCGGTTTGGGCACGGATGGGTCGACCCAGGCATCGATGGAGGGGATATAGAGATCGCGATTGAGAACGGCCATAATCACCTCGCCCTGCCATTCAGCAACGGTTTTGCCGGCTTTAGAGTTGCCCCAACAGCATGACAGGAAGGAATGCCTCATGACGATCCCCACCACCACATTGCCCGATGGCACGCCCATGCCGGTCTTTGGCCTTGGCACCTGGATGATGGGCGAGCGCGGTGACAGACTCCGTCAGGAGGTCGACACCATCTGCGCCGGGCTTGATCAGGGCATTACCCTTATCGATACGGCCGAGATGTATGGCGATGGTGGCTCCGAGCGCATGGTGGGCGAAGCCATTGCCGGAAAGCGCGAGGGGCTGTTCCTTGTCTCAAAGGTCCTGCCGCACAATGCCAGCCGCGAGGGCACGATCCGCGCCTGCGAGAGAAGCCTGAAACACCTGGGCACCGACCGGCTCGATCTTTATCTCCTCCACTGGCGCGGGCGTTATCCACTCGCCGAGACGGTGGGAGCCTTCGAAACGCTCAAAGCCCAGGGCAAGATCGCGCGCTGGGGCGTCTCCAATTTCGACATCGAGGACATGGACGAATTGGCCGGCGTTTCCGACCAGTGCCAGGCCAATCAGGTGCTCTATAATTGCAGCCGTCGCGGGATCGAATTCGACCTCCTGCCGGATGCGCAGGACAAGGGCGTAGCGATCATGGCCTATTCCCCCATCGAACAGGGGCGTCTTGCCGGCCATAAGGCGATGGACGCCATCGCTCACCGCCACAATGCAAGCACGGCCCAGATCGCGCTTGCCTTCGTGCTCCGCCACAAGGGTGTCATCGCCATCCCCAAGACCTCCCGACCGGATCGGGTCGCCGAAAATCTTGCGGCGCTAGAGATCGAGCTCACCTCCGAAGATATGGCCGACATCGACCGTGCCTTTCCGCCGCCGCGCCGCAAGATCCCGCTTGAAATGATCTGAGCCGCCGTCCCCCCGCCCTTGCCTTGCCGGGCAGTCTCGGCCACACCAGACAAAACAGAAAAAACGGGAGCCGTTCATGCGCCGCACCAGCCATCCAGCCGGAACAGTCCACCGCATCATGGTCGACAGCGCGGTCCTCAAGTCCAATCGCCTCGGGGACCCGACAAACCGCATTGTCGATGTCTATGTCCCCCATGGCCATGATGGCTCCGGCCTGCCGCTGCTGGTCGATCTTGTCGGCTATACGGCCGGCGGCCCGGCCCATACGGCGTGGAAGAATTTTGGCGAGAATGTTCCCGAGCGCCTCGACCGGCTCATCGGCGACGGCAAGATGGCGCCGGTCGTCGTCGCCTTCCCCGATTGCTTCACCCGGCTCGGCGGCAATCAATATGTCGACAGCCCGGTCATGGGGAATTGGGAGAGTTTTCTCATTTCTGAAATGCTGCCCGCCGTCGAAACCCAGATCAAATGCGGCGGCACCGGCAAGCGCGGCGTCTTCGGCAAATCCTCGGGCGGGTTTGGCGCGCTTGTGCACGCCATGCGCCATCCGGACGTGTGGTCGGCTGCCGCCAGCCATTCGGGCGATGCGGGGTTTGATCTGCTCTATCTTGGTGACTTCCCCGACGTGCTGCGGGCCCTCGCCAAGAACGAGAGTTCCATCGAAGCCTGGATGAACGCCTTCGAGGCCAAGCCAAAACTCGACGGCAAGGATACGATGACGCTGATGTTCCTCGCCCAGGCGGCGAGCTTTGATCCCGACCCAGACCCGGCGAGCTATCTCGGGCTGCGCCTGCCGGTCACCACTGACACCTGCGAGATCATCCCCGAGCGCTGGGAAAACTGGCTCAAATGGGATCCGGCGCTGATGGTCGAAAAACACTTCGACGCCATCGGCAAGCTCAAAGCCTTCTATCTCGAATGCGGCACCGAGGATCAGTACGACATCCTTTATGGCACCCGCCGGATCCACCGCACGCTGGAAGCCAAGGGCATCGCCCACCGCTATGAAGAATTCCCCGACAACCATTCGGGGGTAGACTACCGTATGGATCTCAGCCTGCCCTATCTTGCAGACGCGCTGAGCCGCTGAGTTCGAACTGAATAGACCGGAGGAAGACTATGAAGACGCGGCGTTTGGGCAAGACCGGCTATGAAGTCAGCGAAATCGGCCTTGGCTGCTGGCAATTGGGCGGCGATTTCGGCCCGGTGGGCGATGAAGAGGCAGCTGCCATTCTCGAGGCGGCCAATGAAGCCGGCATTACGTTCTGGGACACGGCCGACGTCTATGGCGGCGGCCTCAGCGAAAGCCGCATCGGCGCGCACGCCAAGGGACCGAATGTAAAGGTCGCGACCAAGCTGGGGCGCTCCGGCACGCTCTTTCCCAATAAATATACGCGCGAGGGGGTTCGCGAGAGCCTTCTTGGCTCGGCGCGCCGCCTGGGGGTGGAAACGCTCGACCTTGCCCAGCTCCATTGCGTGCCCACCGAAGTGCTGCGCGACGGCGCGATCTTTGGCTGGATGGATGAGCTTAAGGCCGAGGGCCTCGTGCGCCATTGGGGCGCCAGCGTCGAAACCATCGAGGAGGGCATGATCTGCCTCGATCAGCCGGGCTGCGCCACGCTCCAGATCATCTTCAACATTTTTCGGCAGGACGCCGCGTCAAAACTCCTGCCCAAGGCAGCCGAGCGGGATGTCGGCATTATCGTCCGCCTGCCGCTGGCTTCGGGCCTGCTCAGCGGCAAATATGACAAGACCACCAATTTCGATCCGTCCGACCACCGGAGCTTTAATCGCGACGGGCAGGCCTTCTCGGTCGGCGAGACATTTTCGGGCATAAAGTTCGAACGCGGCATCGAGCTGGTCGGCGAATTGCGCGGCCTTGCCCCCGAGGGTGTGCCGCTCAGCCAGTTTGCCCTCAGGTGGATTCTCGATCACCCGCAGGTCTCGACCGTCATCGCCGGCGTATCCAAGCCCGAGCAGATTGCCGACAATGTCGCGGCCACCGAACGCAAGAACCTTTTCCCCGCTCTGATGAAGCAATTGGGCGAATGGTACGAGGAAAACGTCAAGCCCGAGATCCGCGGCGGGGTGTGACACCCAATTCTCACCAGCGCTGCGCTCGATGCTAACAGTCTGCTAACCAACTCGCCGCCCATGCGATGACGCCAGCTTGAGCGTGGACCACTGGAAGTGTCCGATAGCAGCGCCTACCTACTCCCAGACAACGACAACAAGACGAGCAGAATTTTCATGACACTCCACCCCGCCTTCGAGCTCGTGCGCGACGAAAAGATCAATGAGATCAATTCGCAAGCCCAGCTGTACCGGCACAGGAAAACCGGGGCGGAAGTGCTCAGCCTCGTCAATGACGACGAGAACAAGGTATTCGGCATAACCTTCAAGACCCCGCCCGAGGATTCCACCGGCATTGCCCATATCCTCGAGCACTCCGTCCTCTGCGGCAGCCGTAAGTACCCGGTAAAGAAGCCTTTTGTGGAATTGCTGAAGGGGTCGATGCACACCTTCCTCAACGCCATGACCTTCCCGGACAAGACCGCCTATCCGGTCGCCAGCGCCAACCTCAAAGACTTCTACAATCTCGTCGACGTCTATCTCGACGCGGTGTTTTTCCCGCTGCTGACCGAGGACACATTCGCCCAGGAAGGCTGGCATTACGAGCTCGAAAATCTCGACGCGCCATTGGTTTACAAGGGCGTGGTATTCAACGAGATGAAGGGCGTCTACTCCAATCCGGACTCGGTGATGCAGACCCTGGTGCAGCGCTCGCTCTATCCGGACACCATTTATGGCAATTCCTCGGGCGGCGATCCCAAGGACATCCCGGCCCTGAGCTATGAGCAGTTTAGGGCTTTCCACACCAAATACTACCACCCCTCCAACGCCCGCGTCGTCTTTGCCGGTGATGACGACGCCGCCAAGCGTCTGGAAATCCTCGACAATGTCTTCAGCCAGTTCGAAGCCGCACCGGTCGATGCCGACATCAAGCTGCAGCCGCGCTGGAATGCACCGCGCCAGATCAAGGGCACCTATGCCGGCACCATCGATGCTGAAAAGCGCCGCGACGGCATGGTCAGCGTCAACTGGATGATCGATCCGCCCTCGGGCCGCGAAGAAACCTTGAGCCACGGGCTTTTGAGCTATCTTCTGGCCGGCAATTCGGCCGCCCCGCTGCGCAAGAAACTCACCGAATCCGGCCTCGGCGAGGGCATGATCGGCGGCGGCATCTCCACCTGGCTGCGCCAGCCCTCCGCCGGTTTCGGGCTCAAGGGGATCGATCCGGCAGACGCCGAGAAGGTCGAAAAGCTGGTGCTCGACACCCTTGCAGAACTGGTAGAGACCGGCTTTTCGCCCGAGCAGCGCGAAGCGGCGATCAACACATTCGAATTTCACCTGCGCGAGCAGAACACCGGCAGCCAGCCGCGCGGCATGAGCTATATGTTCACCGCCCTTGGCTCCTGGCTCCATGGCGGCGATCCGCTCGGCCCGCTCTCCTTTGAAACGGCACTGGCCGCCCTCAAGGAAAAGGCCGGTCAGGGCCACTTTGAAGCCGAAATCCGCCGGCTGTTCCTCGAAAACACGCATCGCCTGACCACAGGGATTGAGGCCGATCCCGAGCAGGGCGCCCGCGATACCAAGGCGGAGGCAGACAAGCTGGCAGCGGTTCGCGCCGGCATGGACGACGCGGCGTTGAAGGACGCGATCGTCCAGACCGAGCGGCTGAAAGCACTTCAGGAAGAGGTCGACAAGCCCGAAGATCTGGCCAAGATCCCCACCCTGACGCTGGCCGATCTTGACCGCGAGATCCGCACTGTCCCAACCGAGGAAGGCGATATCGGCGGGGCACGGCTGATGTATCACGACCTGCCGACGCTCGGGATCGTCTATCTCGATCTCGGCTTTGACCTC
Source organism: Devosia sp. FJ2-5-3 (assembly GCF_029201545.1). Lineage (NCBI taxonomy): Bacteria > Pseudomonadati > Pseudomonadota > Alphaproteobacteria > Hyphomicrobiales > Devosiaceae > Devosia > Devosia sp. FJ2-5-3. The sequence continues at coordinate 3,882,963 of NZ_CP104007.1, forward strand.
CACGTCCTCGACAAGGAATTGCTGCCCTATCTGCCGCTGTTCGGCCGCGCCCTCCTCCAGACCGGCACCTCCAAGGAAGACTTCGTCAGCCTGACCCAGCGCATTGGCCGCTCAACGGGCGGCATCGCCCAGCATCGCTCGCTTGCCACTAAGCTCGACGGCAGCGGCACGGCAGCCTGGTTCTTCCTCTCCGGCAAGGCGGTGCCCGCCAAGGTCGGGGAAATGCTCGATATTATGGGCGACGTGCTGCTCGACGCGCGCCTCGACAATCGCGAGCGCTTCCGCCAGATGGCGCTCGAAGAAAAGGCGGGCTTTGAAGCGCGGGTCATCCCTTCCGGCAATTCGCTGGTCGACACGCGGCTGAAATCGGGCCTCACCGAGGCGGGCTGGATCGCCGAGCAATTGGGCGGCATCAGCTATCTCGAATTCCTGCGCTCGCTGGTCAAGCAGATCGACAGTGATTGGGCATCGGTCGAGGCGACGCTGCGGCAAATCCGCGATATCCTCGTCAACAAGAAGCGCATGGTGGTCAATGTCACCGCCGACGATGCGCTCTGGACCGAAATTCGTCCGGGCCTTGAGGCTTTTGTGTCGGGCCTTCCGGCGGCAGATCGCGCCGATGTCGACTGGAGCGTTTCCCTTCACCCCCATTGGGAAGGCCTCACCATCCCGGGCCAGGTCAATTATGTGGGCAAGGGCGCCAATCTCAAGGCGCTTGGACATGACCTCAGCGCCGCTTCCAGCGTGGTCCTGCGCTATCTCAACACCACCTACATGTGGGACAAGGTGCGCGTGCAGGGCGGCGCCTATGGCGGCTCCAGCCGGTTCGACCTGTCCTCCGGAAATTTCGCCTTCCTTTCCTATCGCGACCCCAATCTTCTGCGGACGCTGGATGTTTATGATGGCGCTGCGAAAGCCTTGCGGGCGGGGATCGGCGATACCGATCTCACACGCTCCGTCATCGGTGTCGTCGGCGATCTCGACCGCCCGGAATTCGTTGATTCCAAGGGTTATTCGGCCATGTGGCGGATCCTGACGGGAACGACGGACGCGATCCGCCAGCAGCGTCGCAACGAGATTCTCAACACCAGCCGCGCCGATTTTGCCGCACTGGCCGACGCGCTCGAAGCCGTCGCGGCAGAGGGACATGTCGTGGTGCTGGGTGGGGAGGCTGCGATTGTTGCGGCCAACGACCAGCGCCAGAGCAAGCTGAAAATCAGCAAGGTGCTCTGACGAAAGAAAGGCCCCTCTCGGCAGGGAGGGGCCCTTGCTTGTCGCGCTTCCGAACCGGAAAAGTGTTGTCCACTTTTCCTCGAAACGCCCTAATGCTACTCGAAATAGTCCGGAAAATCGGAAATGGTCTGGGTCAGCAGGAGCTCTGCCCGGGCCAGATGGGCCCGCATGGCGGCTTCGGCGGCGGCTGGATCCGCCCGGCTGATTGCCTCGGCAATCTGCTTGTGCTCGGCGATGGCGCGCTGGCTCGATGATGCGCCCAACGTCAGATACCGCACGCGATCGAGCTGCATCTTGTGGTCGTCGATCAGCTGCCAGGCATATTCTACCCCCGTCAGGCGGGCCAGGGTGCGGTGGAACAGCTCGTCGAGTAGGTGGAAGCGCCGGCTGTCACCGGCGGACGAAGCACTCTCCTGATCGGCGATGAGATCAGCCAGGATATTGGCAGCGTCCGGGCCTGGTTGCGCCGCGAGGCGGCGAATGATTTCGACCTCGATGCTCTCGCGGATGAAGCGCGACTGGCGGACGCCGTCGGGCGAGATCTTCTTGACCACGGTGGCGCGCTTGGGCCGGATGAGCAGCAGCCCTTGCTGGGCGAGCCGGATGAACGCCTCGCGAACGGGCTGACGCGACACGCCATAGCGCCCGGCAATATCGCTCTCGGAGATGATGTCGCCCGGTCGGAGCGCCATGGAGACGATATCATCGCGCAGCGCGGCGACGACCCGCATGGCCATGGTTTTTTCGCTGCTTTCAGGCGCGGTAAAGCTCATCGTCGCAACTCCTAGCCGGCGACCATGGGCCGGAACCAGACCCATGGCTCTAGTGCACTGCCGCCATCCACAGGATTCTCGGCGATGATAGACCCAGAATGGCTCAGAGCGTAATGCCGTGCTCAGCGAGCATCCGGGCGATCTCGATACGGGCGCCGTCCTGCGCGATCGACTGGTTCGCCGCGATCCCGGTCAGAATGGACCAGGCCCCCGCGACCTGATCGGATGCGCGGCCATATTGATCCTCCGGCATGCCATCGGGATTGAACAGATAGCCCAGCATGATGGGGTCTGCGCCACCATGGCTGCCCTTGCCGGTCCAGACATCGAGTTTTTGCGGCAGGCCGCCCGCCAGATGCAGCTCGGTGCTCATGGCCTCGACTTCCTCATCGCCACCCCGTTCGCGATGACCGCCGGCAAAGACGCCGTGCACCTCGATATGCTTGTGGGTCAGCTCACCCTTGGTGCCGTGGAATTTCACTTCCAGCCCTTCCCAGGGGGAATAAGCGACCAGCGTATAATTGAGCGAGGTGCCCGAGGCATAGCGCGCCTGGACCTGCATCGTGTCCTCGATGGTGATGTCTTCGGCGAAGACGCATTTGTCGCGCCAATAGCCGTCATCTTGCTCGGCGTCGAGATAGAGTTCCTTGAGCGGCTCGTCGGCCGCAAGGTCCATGCGGAAGGCGCATTTATCGGCCACTGGGCAGGTGTGGCAGCGTGGACCATGATTTTCGAGGCCCAGCTTTACCGCCATTTCCGGGGTGTAGAAATCGCGCTTTCCGGTTGCGGACACGGAGACCGGGGTCGAAGCGGCCCACCAGTTCAGCAGGTCGAAATGGTGGGTGGATTTGTGGACCAGGAGCCCGCCGGATTTTTCCTTGTAGCGGTGCCAGCGGCGGAAATAGTCGGCGCCATGCACGCGGTCGAGATACCAGCGGAAGTCGATGGCGGTAATGTCGCCAATGGTCCCGCTCATCAGGATTTCCTTGAGCTGGGTGCGAGCGGGCGAATAGCGATAATTGAAGGTCACCGTGACCTTCTTTCCCGTTTCGCGCTGGGCATCGAGAATTCGCTTGAGGCGCGTGAGATCGACCGTCATCGGCTTTTCGGTCATCACATTGCGACCGGCACGAAGCGAGCGGACGATATATTCGTCGTGGAGGTAATCGGGCGTGGTGACGATCACCGTATCCGGATCCTGCTCGGAAAGCATGCGATCGAAATCTTCGGCGAGGTAGGTGGCAATGCCGTTGCCGCCCCTATTGGGCACCTTGCTGGCGGAGAGGGCAAGCCGGCTCTGGTTGACGTCACACAGCGCGACGAGTTCGGCGGTATCAGCGTGGGTTTCTGCGACGGCGTGACGGAACATCTGGTGCCGCCCGCCGGTCCCGACGATTGCATATTTCATCTTGGGGTCTGTCGTCTTCGAACTATTGGGCCGAAGCGGCCGGTTGTATCTACCATACAAGATTGACGATCCGGACCGGGCTGTCAATCAGGCAGAGCCACCGCCGGCAAAGGACGACTGAAATGTTCGGTTAGGAGATCGAAGACCAGCCGTATCCGGCGGCTGGTGCGCAATTCGCGGTGGGTCGTCAGCCAGGTTGGGACCGGGACGCCCTCGAAGCCGGGCCAGGCGTCCTCCACCCCGGGTGTCTGGCTTGCCACGGCTTCCATGATTATGCCGAGGCCGAGACCCTGGCGCACCCAGCCCCACCCCACAAGGGCACTTCCGGTGGTGAGGGGAAAGTTGCGCTCGGTGACGGTGACGCCACGCCGCGCCAATTCCGTGATCATGATGTCGCTGCGCTCACTGACACCGATGAAATCGGCTCGAGAGAGGTCGTCTGCGCTTCTTGGGCGACCGACGCGGTCGAGATAGTCAGTGGCGCCGTATATCCGCGCCGAAGCGTCCGGACAGCGGCGGGCTATGAGTTCTTCCTGCTGGGGCGGAACATGGCGGATGGCAATGTCCGCCCTGCGGCGCAACAGATCTTCCACCTCGTTCGACGCCAGGATGTCGATGACGAGGTTGGGAGCGAGCTCGCGGACCTTTTTCAGGAATGGCGGCAGGACATGAACCGCATAGACGTCGCTGGTGGTGATCCGCACCACGCCTTCGACAGCCTGGGACTGCCCCGAGGCGATGAGCGCGATGCGATTGGCCGCTTCCCCCATGGCCTGGAGCGGGGCAATGATTTCCCTTCCCGCCTGGGTGAGAGCCAGCCTCCGCCCGACACGCTCGAACAGCGTCACGCCGAGCGTTGCCTCAAGCGCTGCAACCTGACGGCCGAGTGTCGGCTGGGTGAGGCCCAGTTGACGGGCGGCCGCGGACAATGAGCCCGCCTCCACAGTCGCCAGCAGGGCACGAACCTGGTTCCAGTCAAAGGGAGCGTTTTTTTCCATGCATATATGTATATCCTTTGTGCCTAAATCTGCAATTTTGTTGATGACACAGGGGGAGTAGATTTGCGGCCGATGAGAAGAGGAGCCAGACCATGGCCGCGAGTAATTTCTGGGACCGGACCGCTGACAAATACGCAGCGCAACCGATTGCCGATGAGGCGGCCTATCAGGTCAAGGTAGCGGAGACGCGCCGGCGCATGCGCCGCGACATGAATGTGCTGGAACTCGGCTGCGGCACCGGCTCGACCGCCCTCCTGCATGCGCCTTATGTCCAGCATATCCGCGCCATCGATTTTTCCCGGCGGATGATCGAAATCGCCCAGGGCAAGGCCGAGGGGGCGGGGATCAGCAATGTCAGCTTCGAACAGGGTGAGATCGAAGCGCTCGCTCTCGAAAGCAACAGCTTCGACATGGTGATGGCGATGTCGGTGCTTCATCTCCTGGAGGACAAGAACCAGGCGATCCGAACTGTCCACCGGGTGCTCAAGCCCGGCGGCTATTTCGTCTCGAGCACGGCCTGCGTCGCGGAAATGATCCCCCTTTTCGGCCTCGTCGCCCCGCTCGGCAAGCGGCTTGGCCTGTTGCCCCATGTCGATGTCATGCGGGCGCCTCAGCTGGTCGGCGCGCTGGAACAAGCCGGATTTGCGATCGAGCATCAGTGGCGCCCCAAACGCATGGCGGCCCTTTTTGTCATTGCCCGCAAGCGAGCCGATTAGACGCTCACCTGGCTTTGCCCAACAAGCTCGAGAGGATTTTCCGAATCGGCCTCAGTCTGTGCTAGACAGCTCCCATCAGTTGAGCCGCGCCGGGATTTTGTCCCCTTACTGGCCTTGCGCGGCAGGAGTTGTGATGCAGGTAGCGATCGACATGGGCGAGAGCCGGGGGGCCGGCGCCGCCCACATGGACCTCGAAGAATTGTTGGCGACGCGCCTTCTGGTGCAGGGTAATTCCGGCTCCGGCAAATCGCATTTGCTGCGTCGGCTGCTGGAGCAGTCCGCCCCTTGGGTGCAGCAATGCGTCATCGACCCGGAAGGCGATTTTGTCACCCTTGCCGACAAGTTCGGTCATCTGGTGGTCGATGCGACACGAACCGAAGCCGAATTGACCCGGATCGCGGCACGCGTGCGCCAGCACCGCGTGTCCGTGGTGGTCAATCTCGAAGGGCTCGACGCCGAGCAGCAGATGCGTGCAGCAGCCGCCTTCCTCGGTGGCATGTTCGACGCTGACCGCGACTATTGGTATCCCGTGCTCGTGGTGGTGGACGAGGCCCAGCTCTTTGCCCCAGCCGTTGCCGGCGAAGTCTCCGACGAAGCCCGCAAAGCCTCGCTGGGGGCCATGACCAACCTTATGTGCCGCGGGCGAAAGCGCGGTCTTGCCGGTGTCATCGCCACGCAGCGGCTTGCCAAGCTCGCCAAGAACGTCGCGGCCGAGGCGTCCAATTTCCTCATGGGCCGCACCTTCCTTGATATCGACATGGCCCGCGCCGCCGATCTGCTGGGCATGGACCGCCGTCAGGCCGAGCAATTCCGCGATCTGGCGCGTGGCCATTTCGTCGCCCTGGGCCCGGCGATTTCTCGCCGACCCCTGCCCATAGTGATCGGCAATGTGGAAACTGCGCCCCGCTCGACCAGCCCAAAGCTGACCCCGCTCCCCGAAGCGCCAGAAGACGCTGCCGATCTCATTTTCACCATGGACCCCGAAGAACTGGCGCGACCCGTCGTGCGGCGCCCGGCGCCGCCTCCGCCGCCATCGACCAATGAGCTTCTGGCCCAGGTCGCCCGCGCGCGCGCCGAGCGAGAGCCGGAAGCACCGGCAACGCTGTTCCCCGAAATCGACGAAGCCGAGCGGGAGGCCATGATCAAGGCCGTCATGATCGAGCTGATGAGCGACCCCGACGCCGGCTTCCGTACGACCGCCCAGCTCTATCAGGATTTTCTGGTGCGCTGTCGCATTCGCCGCGTGCCCGGGGAGCCGCCCGCCCTGCCCGCCTTCAAGCGCCTCCTCGCCATTGCGCGCGTCGCGCCGGACGAAGAAGTGGCGGCCTCGGACGGCTGGCAGCAGGCGCTGAGCCTTTCTGAAACGCTCACCGACGACGTGCAGGGGGTTTTCCTGGTCGTGGCTCAAGCCGCGCTAACGGGGCAGGCTTGCCCGTCGGACGCGACGATTGCCCGTCTCTATGGCACCCACTCGGCCAGCCGCGCGCGGCGTCTGCTGACCTGGTTCGAAGAGCGTGGGCTGACCGTCATCCGCACCGATTTTCGCGGGCTGCGCATTGCCGCATTCCCCGATCTCGGTGCCGAAACAGCGCCGGGAGATCCGAACGGGCCCGATGTGCTCGTCGAAGACCGTGGCGCGGCCGAGTAGGCGATAGAATAAGAAAAGGGCGGCTGGTGGCCGCCCTTCGTGTTTTCAGTTGGCGTTCGCCCGATAGGCTACCGAGGCACGATAGAGCGCCACCAGCCGATCCACCTTGGCTTCCTCGATGATGGTCACCATCGGCGTGCCCAGCCGCCCCGACGGATCCACAATTGTCATGCCGCGGGTGATCCCCGGCGCCAGAGACACCCCGATCGACGCGCGAATGGTCTTGGTCACCAGCTCCGGCTCGATGACGGCGGCAATCGCCAGCGGATCGACGAAGCGGAAATGATCCTCGCCGCCATAGCCGACGGTGGTGCGACGGGCATGCTCGACGAGGGCGGCCGAAAACTGCTTTTCCGGGCTCTCCGGGATTTCAGCCAGGAGCGCGTCAACTTCCGCACCAGTCATGAAATGCGTCACGCAGGGCTCCCAGGGCGCCACCAGCGTTTCGATTTCGGCTCCGAAGACGATCGAAGCGGCCTCTGGATCGGCATAGATATTGAATTCTGCCGCCGGGGTCGTGTTGCCACGACCGTAGACTGTCGCGCCCATGATGGTGAGTTGGCCGATACCATCCACGATGTCCGGCGCGATGCGCAGGGCGAGTGCCAGATTGGTCAGCGGCCCGATCATCAGAATGTCGATCTTTTCGCCTGCAGTGGCGGCAGCGCGGAACGACGAAACGAGAAAGCCAACGCCATCCTTACCGGCAACGTCCGGCAGGTTCGCCGGCCGCGGAGCACCGCCCAGGCCGTCGTCACCGTGAATGTACTTCGCGTCGATGACCGGCTGGGTCAGCGGCCGCTCGGCGCCCTTGTGCACCGGCACATCGCCCTTTCCGGCAATGGCCAGCACGGTGAGGATGTTTCGCGTAGCGGCGTCGAGCCCGACATTGCCGAAAACAGTGGTGATGTAGTCCGGCGTCCTGTCATTGGCGATCATCATGAGCAGCGCCTGGGCGTCGTCAACGCCGCCGTCGGTATCGAGGATAAGTTTGCGTACCATTGTGTCGTCCCATTCGAGCCGCTTTGGCGCGGCTTTTGGAAATTGAAGTGGAGTGGCGCGTTTGAAGGGTCGCCCGGCCCTGAACATGCCTTGGCAATAAACGAGCGGCGCGTGCCTGTCAGCCCCGCAAGGGCCAAAAGGTCGCGCCCGATTGCCGGAGGGTGTCTGCCCATGGCACAGAACACCTTTCTATCTCCATCTGCCATTTGGACCAGCCCGTGACCCCTACGCTCCCCGACGACCTCATCATCAATGCCCGGGACGAAGTGGCCATCCGCAAGCATCTGGCGCTTGTCGCACTGGGCAAGCGCCCCGCCGACCGCGCCGTCCGGATCGGTCGCCTGCTCGACGTCTATGGCCGCAATTGGCACGAGGATCAGGAAGTCGTCATTTCCGGTCGCCGTATCGCCTGGGTAGGCCCTGCAGGCGCCTATCCCGGCGAGGTGAAGGAACGAGTGGACAGGCGGCATCTCAGCGCCGTCCCTGGTTTCGGCGAGGTCCATAAACACATCGAATCCAGTCATCTGACGCCTGAGTGGGAGGCGGCGCTGGTCCTCCCCCATGGCTGCACCTGGACCTGCGAGGCCAGCCACGAATTCTCCAACGTCAACGGTCCAAAGAACCTTGAGTTCTGGCTGACGGCGCGCAAGGCCGGGTCCCCGGCCAAGATTTTTCCGCTCCCCGGTTCCGCCGTGCCTCCGACCGCCTATGAATGGGGCGGCGGCCATTTTGGCTTTGACGAGCAGCAGGGTTTCTTGCGCGACGAACTCTCGGTCGCCGGGCTCGACGAGGTCATGGATTGGCCGGCGGTCTGGAACCCCGCCAATCCTTCGCACGAACGTCTCTGGGGCATGATCGAGGCCACATTCGCCCAACGCGGCGTGGTGGAAGGCCATGCTGCCGGAATGCGCGACATCAACGACATCAACGCCTTTGCCGGCTCTGGCATGGCTTCGGACCATGAAGCCTGGACCACGGAGGAAGTCGCCGACAAGCTCAGGCGCGGTCTCTTCATGGAGCTGCGCCCCCATTCGCTGCGGGACATGATCAAGGGTCTGCTCGCCGCCGGGCAGCAGGACTGGTCGAACTTCGCCCTCTGCACCGACGATCGCAGCGCTTCGGACACGATGAAGCTCGGCGCCACCGACCACAATGTCCGCCTCGCCATGGAGGCCGGTCTGCCGCTCGAAATCGCCGTGCAGATGGTCACCATCAACCCGGCTCGCCATATGCGCTTAACGCCCTGGGTCGGCGCCATCGCGCCCGGGCGCTTCGCCGATCTGGTTCTGCTGGACGACGAAAAGACGCTCTCCATCGCCGAAGTCTGGGCTGATGGGCAGCAGGTTTCGTCGGGCAAGACCTACAGTGCCTCGGTTCCGAAGATCGACTGGCCCGAGTGGGCGCGACGGTCGGTCAATATCCAACGTACACTCGAGGCAAAGGATTTCGCAATTGCCGCACCAAGCGGTCGGGGCAATGTGAACGCTGCTCTCCTCCGCCCCTTCCATTGGCACGACGAATTCATCACCACCGAACTGCCCGTCGTCGACGGCCTGGTGCAGCGCGACAGCGACCGCAACATCACCAAGTTCGCCATCGTCGACCGCTTCTCGGGCGCGGCGAAAATCGCAAAAATGTTCTGGCTCGGAACAGGGCCTAAAACGGCCAACACGGCGCTCGCCTGCTCGATGGGTCACGACAAGCACAATATCTGGGTTGTCGGTTCGTCCGACGAGGCGATGGCGCTGGCCGTCAACACC